>JBDHZN010000262.1:0-4643 GCA_039811845.1 Micropruina sp.
ACTGAGGCGACCAGTCCGTTCTTCCGGCCGGTGAAGTACAGCCTGTTCCCTCCGCTGGGCCTGGCCACGCTGGCCGGCTATCTCCACCCCGATGACGAGGTCACCCTGCTCGATGAGCACGTCGAGAAGGTGCCGCTCGACGATGTCCCCGACCTGGTCGTCATTCAGGTGTACATCACCTCAGCGCGCCGCTCCTACGAGATCGCCGACCACTACCGCTCTCTCGGCGTGCACGTGTGCATGGGTGGTTTGCACCCGACCTCATTG
Source organism: Micropruina sp. (assembly GCA_039811845.1). Lineage (GTDB taxonomy): Bacteria > Actinomycetota > Actinomycetes > Propionibacteriales > Propionibacteriaceae > Micropruina. The sequence continues at coordinate 268 of JBDHZN010000262.1, forward strand.
CCCGACGAGGCAGCCGAGCATGCCGACACCGTCATCCTCGGTCCCGGTGAAGGAGTGTTCCCACGGTTCCTGGCCGACTTCCGCGCCGGACGTGCCCAGCCGCGCTACGAGGGTGGCGACCGCAGCCTGCGCGGCATCGCACCGATCCGCCGCGACCTGATCAAGCGGCACCTGTACCTGGTGCCCAACTCGCTGACGATCTCGCGCGGCTGCCCGCACAAATGCGACTTCTGCTACGTGGCCGGGTTCTTCTCCGGCGGCGTCCGGTTCTACACCCAGTCGGTGGACGCCGCCCTGGCCGAAATCGAGGCGCTGCCCGGACGCCACCTGTACTTTCTGGACGACCACCTGTTCGGCAATCCGCGCTTCGCGTCAGATCTGTTTCGCGGCATGCGTGGCATGAACCGGCTCTTCCAGGGCGCGGCGACGGTGCGTTCGTTGCTGCAGCCGGGTCTGCTCGAACTCGCGGCAGAAGCAGGACTACGCAGCATTTTCGTCGGCTTCGAGACCCTTTCGCCGGCAAATCTGGCCCAGGCCAGCAAACAGCACAACATCGGCCGGGACTACGCCGCCGCCATTCGACGGGCCCACGACCTCGGCGTCATGGTGAACGGCAGCTTCGTGTTCGGCCTCGACGACGACGGTCCGGATGTCTTCGCCCGCACCGTCGGCTGGGCGGTCGAGCAAGGCATCGAGACCGCCACCTTCCACATCGCCACGCCGTACCCGAGCACCCCCTACTACGAGCAGATCGCAGGACAGGGACGGCTGCTGCATCGGGACTGGAGCCGCTACGACACCCGGCACGCGGTGTTCCGTCCTGCCCGGATGAGTCCGGACCAGCTGGAGGAGGGCTACTGGAGCGCCTACCGAGACTTCTATTCGTGGGCGAACATCGCCCGCGGCTCGAGCGCTCACGACAGCTGGGAGGGACGACTGCGACACCTCGGCTACGCGGTCGGCTGGAAGAAGCTGGAGCCGCTGTGGGACGTGGTGATCAGGGCGAGGCGGATCGGCGCCATGCGGCCCGCGCTAGAGCGCATCCTCGCCGGCCGCGACGCACCGCGGGCCGAGGCGCCGGCGCAGGACCCGGCGACCGTGGCCCGTCCGTCCAGAACGGGCGGCGCCCCGCTCCGGCGTTCTTCCTGACGTGAATCAGCTGGACGCCGAAGCAGGGCGGAACCGGGGAATGGTCGAGGCGGAGATGATCAGCGCATCAGCTGACCGCTCTTCACCAGCCTGCGCAGTCGAGCGTCCTGACCGGTCTGCAGCGTCCGGTCCCGGGTGATCGCGGTCAGGGTGATCTTTCCGGCGAACAGCGCGGTGCTGTCGGCGTCCCGGCGCGGCTCATCGACGCAGTGGTCGGCGGGACAGACGGCCCAGCCGATGGTGAAGGTCCGCGACCCGGAGGTCGCCGGTGTGTAGGTGTGCACGCCGAACGTGCCCAGACCGACCCGCGTCCAGACCGGCTTGCCCGGCCGCTGACCGTTGGTCACGTCGGGGTAGTTGACGTTCAGTACGTAGGCGTCGGTGAGCAGTCGCTTGGCACGCAGCTTGCCGATCAGCCGGGCGCCGAAATCAGCGGCCGCGACATAGGTCGGCCGCGTCACCGTATCGGAGACGGCCTCGACGTGCCCGGAGAACGCGACCGCCGGGACGCCGTTGTCGATCGCCGCGATAGCGGCGCCGACCGTGCCGGAGTCGTTGATCGAGGCACTCACGTTCGGGCCCGAGTTGATGCCGGTGACCACCAGATCGGGTGCCTTCTTCCAGCCGACCAGGGCCTTCAGTCCGTCGTGCAGGGCGAATTTCACGGTGTCCGCCGGGGTGGCGCTGGGGGTATCTGGCGTACACACGTCGCCGCGGCAGAGCCCGAACACGGCCCCGCCCGAGGGGGCCGACCCGCAGTCGGCCTGATAGCCGTCGGGCAACGCGGTGCGCCGCTGGGCGGTGAACGAGCCGCTGTTGGTGACCGAGCCGCCGGCGCCGCTCATGTAGCCCCACGGGGCGACCACGACGACATCCGCGCCGGCCGCGCACAGCGATTTGCGCATGTCGTACAGGCCGATGCCGTCCTTGCCGTTCTCGCGGGCGGCCTGCATCGAGTCGTCGTTGGAGATCAGAATGCGCAGCCCCGCCAGAGGCTTCTTCGTCGGCTTACGCGGACGATGCTGGGGGAGCGCGGTGGTGCCGAGTGCGGCCGCGGGGGCGGCGTCCGGGGCGGCCGGTGCGGAGATCGGTGCGGCTTGGGCACCGAATTGCGCGCCTACGGTCGTTGCCAGCGTGGTCACCGCGGCCGCCGCGAGTAGACCGATGGCTTGTCTCTTCTTCATGGGGTGCCTCTCTTCGTGCGCCCGGTCCGTCGCCGGTGACGGAGGCTGCCGGACGACAACATCCCGACAGGCTGACCCGGCCGCGTCCGAGAGACAAGCCAGCCGCCGTGTTTTGGGATGGGTGGCTCCACCGGAACCGGTCGCCGGCTGCGGACGGAAGGCCGGCGTTCCTGGAGTTCGGCGTCGCGTAGGTGGAGGTTTGCCGGCTCCGTCCGCTCGCTACTGTGCAGCGGTGAGCAATTGCCACCTGACGACCCGGATCATTCTGGCCCGCCACGGCGAGGCTGCCTATCCAGGGCCTGCTGAGGACGCAACGGGCGGCGGCATCCTGACCGAACTCGGGCAAGACCAGGCGCGCGGCTTGGGCCACGCGGCTGTCCCGTCCGGTCGGACGAGGCCGCTCCTCGGCGTCCGGGAGCCGTTCAGAGTGCGGCGCGGATCGCTTCCCGGCGTCCGAGGAAGGTAGCCAGCGCGTGCTCGGTGCGCTCCGGCTCGCCCTGCGCGGCCAGGTTCCGCATGCCTTCGTCGCCACGCCGGACAGCCTCCCGGATGCCATCGATCGCCAGTCGTACCCGGGGCTCGACGGCGTCCAGCACTGTCACCGGGTCGGCACCGTAGGCGGAGGAGAAGATCCGCAATCGGCGCGCCGCGTCGCAGGTGGTCATCGGGCGGAAGAACGGGACGGCCGTCCAAGCGGTGTGGCCCAGGTCGCAGGCCGGCTCGGACGGCCCAGCCAGATCCCAGTCGAACACCCCGGCCACCTGGTCACCGTCGAAGGCGACGTTGTACGGAGCGACGTCGTTGTGAGTGATCAGTGTCGGGGTGTCCACGCCGAAGAACCGCCACGGACCGGGGTGGTCGAAGCCGGACGCCACCGCGTGCAGCGCGCGCAGCCAACGGCCGAGTGCTGCCAGCTGCGCGTCGGTGAGGACCTCGGCGTTGACGTCGATCACCTCGCCGGGTAGATAGTCGAGCACCTCCCGGCCGCGCGCGTCGATGCCGTGTACCTGCGGGACGGCCGGCAAGCCAGACTCGGCAAGGTGGTCGAGCAGGGCGTGGACGGCGGGCGTCCACGGCCCGACCGGACGCCGCACCGTCGCCCCGATCCGGACGGCGCCGCCGACGTTGCCGCCCGGCAAGCGCTCCCCGTCCAGCAGTATCTCGCGCAGTTCGGCCAGGAATGGCCGATCTGGTTCCAGCCAGTCGACGTCGTCCAGTTCCTCGGGGGTCAGCCAGCGCAGTGCATCGTGTTCAGTGCCGGACGGCTCGCCGTCGGTCAGGGTGCAGAGAGCCACCCGCAACTCCAGCTCGCGGCGGCGGTCGCTGCCTCGGACCGCACCGGTCAGCCAAGAATCCACCCGGACCACACAGCCCAATTCCTCGGCGATCTCCCTAGCCAGGGCGTCCCTCGGGGACTCGCCGGGATCGACTTTGCCTCCCGGAAATTCCCACCGTCCAGCCTCGGCGGCCGGATAGCTGCGGCGGGCCGCCAGCACGCACCCATGCCGGACGACCGCCGCACCCACCACGCTGATCATCCGCCGACCCTATCCAGCCGGCGCGCGCTATTCGGGCCGACGCGAGCTATGTCGAGATCGCTCGCCGATGCAGGAAAACCTCGCCGATTTCGGGCTGCTACACGAAATCGGCGAGGCTTCCCTCCATCGCACGGCTATGTCGAGATCGCTGCGCCAGGCCGTCGGACGGGGCAGGCGCCAGCCACCGATGGACGGTACCGGGACCGACCCGCTACGCCGCCTCTTCCTCGTCGTCCAGGCCACCGGCGAACTGGGAGCGGTACAGCCGCTGGTAGGCACCGTGGTGCTCCAGCAAAGCGTCGTGCGAACCCTGCTCGACGATCGCGCCGTCCTCCATCACCAGGATGGTGTCCGCGTCGCGGATGGTGGAGAGCCGGTGCGCGATCACGAACGACGTCCGGCCGCCACGAAGCGCCTGCATGGCCTGCTGCACCAGCAACTCGGTGCGGGTGTCCACCGAAGACGTGGCCTCGTCCAGGATCAGGATCGCCGGATCGGACAGGAA
>JBDHZN010000263.1:0-4629 GCA_039811845.1 Micropruina sp.
ACGTTCGGGCTCATGTGTAGTGCCCCCGTCCCCCGCCGGTGGTGTAGCGGATGACCTGGTCCTCCTCGGACGGCAGCGCCGGCCGGGCGCGGGTGGATTCGGGCTGCGGCACCGGCGCCTGATCCTGCTCGGACTGGATGTCGATGCCGGCACCGAGCGTGCGGGTCAGGTCGAGGACGACGCCGATCACGATCAGGTAGACGCCGACGTCGAAGATGGTCGAGCTGACCAGGTGCATCTCGCCGAACAGCGTCCAAGGGCCCCATGGGGTTTCCAGGTGCTCCCAGCCGGGAATGGTCAGCTTCAGGTCGTAGCTTTGGAAGATCTTGCCGCCCAGCAGCGCCGGGGTGACGGCGCTGAGCACTGAGACCGCCAGGCCCAGGCCGAGCAGCCGTCCGGCATCGAAGGGCGCGGCGTCGTCGAGCTCACGGCGTCCGGCGGCCAGGTAGCGGATCATCAGCGCGATGCCGGCCACCAGGCCGCCCGCGAAACCACCGCCGGGCGCGTTGTGCCCGGCGAGCAGCAGGTACACCGAGACCACCATCATCACGCTGAACATGACCCGGGTGATCACCTCGAAGATCAGCGACCGCGACCCCGGATCGAGCGCACCGCTGGCCCGCAGCCAGAGCCCACGGGCGCCGAACGCCGCGTCGCCCTCACGCGGCCGGACGCGCTGCACGCGGGAGCGCAGGAAAATCAGGCTGGCTACGCCCGTCGCCGCGATGACCAGGACCGAGATCTCTCCGATGGTGTCCCAGGCCCGGGTGTCGACCAGGGTGACGTTGACGATGTTCTTGCCGTAGCCGAAGGTGTAGGCCGCCTCGTAGTAGTCGACCGAGACCGGTTCGGCCACCCGGGCACCGGCCGCGACCAGCGTCAGCAGCGACACGCTCGCGCCGACCAGCACCGCCAGCACGGTGCGCCACCAGCGGGTGGACTGCAGCGGCCGGTTGGTGAAGTACTTCGGCAGCCGGCGCAGCACCATCACCAAGACGATCAGCGACACGGTTTCGACCAGTACCTGGGTGAGCGCCAGGTCGGGTCCGCCGTGCAGCAGGAACAGCAGCGCCGTCCCGTACCCGGTGGCCCCGACCAGCAGCAGGGCCCGGACGCGGCCGCGCGAGGTGGCTGCCAGCACCCCGGCCACGATCATGGCGGCGCCGATCACCACCTGCGGCAGGTAGTCGTAGGGTCGGACCGACGCCGGCCAGTGGGTGGTGAACAGCAACGATCCCCCGGCCAGCACCACCACGACGGCCAGCACGATCGACGTATAGCTGGCCAGCGAACCGCGCTGGGTGCGCGCGGTGACCTCGACCGCGATGGTGTCGATCCGCTTCATCGCCAAGGTGTAGAGCTCGTCCGCGCCGAGCACCTTCGGGAAGGTGGCCTGGACCCGGCCCATCGCGTCGCGTTGCCAGAACAGGACGCCGCCCAGCCCGATGGCCAGCAGCGACAGCCACAACGGCAGGGTCAGCCCGTGCCACAGCGCCAGCCCGTGACTGGCGTGGCCGGGCGGCACCGTGGCGGCGTAGGGCGCGATCAGCTCGGTCAACGGCCCGCCGAGGAAGCCGCCGACCAGGCACAGCGATCCGAGCAGGATCGGCACCAGTACGAAGCCGGCGGCCGGACGGTGGACGTCCAGCTCGGCGAGCTTGGGCTTGTCGGCGAAGGCACCCCACCACCAGCGCAGCGAGTAGGCGACGGTGAGCACCGAGCCGGCCACCACGGCCGCGACCAGCAGCACCGCCGGGAGCGCCGGAAGTCCGCTGCCGTCGCCGTCCGGGCCGACCAGGTAGGTCAGCGACTCCAGCGCGGATTCCTTGGCGATGAAGCCCAGCATGGGCGGCAGGCCGGCCATCGAGGCGGCGGCGATGCCGGCGATGACGGCGATCACCGGCATCCGCCGGGCCACCCCGGTGAGTTTGGTCAGGTCACGGGTGCCGGTGGAGTGGTCGACGACACCGACGATCAGGAACAGGGTGGCCTTGAACAGGGCGTGGGCGATCAGCATCGCGATGCCGGCCAGCATGGTGGCCTGGGTGCCGAAGCCGCACAGCAGCACCATGAAGCCGAGCTGGCTGACCGTGCCGTAGGCGAGCAGCAGCTTGATGTCGTTCTGCCGCAGCGCCCGCCAGCCACCGAGGATCATCGTGGCGGCGCCCAGCCCGCCGACCGCGAGCCGCCAGCCGGGGACGTCCGAGAACGCGGGCGAGATCACCGCGACCAGGTAGACGCCGGCCTTCACCATCGCCGCGGCGTGCAGGTAGGCCGAGATCGGGGTGGGTGCGGCCATCGCGCCCGGCAGCCAGAAGTGGAACGGCACCAGGGCGGATTTGCTCAGCGCACCGACCAGCATCAGCAGCGCGGCGGCCGCGGGCAGCGGGCCGGACGGCGGCTGGGCGAGTATCGCCGACAAGCTGAAGGTGCCGGCGGTCTGGCCGAGCGCGACGATGCCGACCAGCATCGCCAGGCCGCCGGTGGTGGTGACGATCAGCGCCGTCATCGCGGCCGCCCGGTTGGCGCGCCTGGTCGGGTCGTAGCCGATTAGCAGATAGGAGAAGACCGTTGTCAGCTCCCAGAAGACGTACAGCATGACCAGGTCGTCGACGGTGACCAGGCCGAGCATGGCGGCAGCGAAGGCGGTCAGGATGCCCATCGTGCGCGGGTTGGCCACGCCCTCGAAGTACCAGCGGCAGTACAGCAGCACCAGGGCGCCGATGCCGGTGACGATCAGCGCCAGCAGCCATTGCAGCAGGCCGATCTGGTAGTGGATCTCGACGCCCAACTGCGGAATCCAGCTGAGCGATTCGGTGTAGCTGCCGCCCGCAGTGATCAGCGGGCCCAACCCGACCAGCCAGCCGAAGCCGACGGCCGGCGCCAACGCCATCAACAGGTAGCCGTTCGATCCGATCTTCCGGACCAGCCACGGGGCACACAACGCCACCACCAGATGGGTGATGACGATGGTGTTGATCACGGGCTCCCTCTCTCGGCACGACGTGCTGGATCGGTGGGCAGGGGTTCGTCAGTCTATCGGCCAGGCTCCCCCGACGCCGCATCGAGCCTCCCCGTGGATCAGAGCCGGCCTCCCGGTGTCCACCAGCGACGGTTCCCCTGGTCACCGGGGACGGTTCCTTCGGTCAGGTGTTGTCGACGACGAGGTTGGCGCGTTCGGCGGGGTGGTAGGTGTCGATGTAGCGGCGCTGACCCGCCACGTAGCGGACGAGTCTCGGGTCGTCGACCTCGGACGGCGTGCCGTCCCGTTGGGCGAGCCGGCGGACGGAGACCTCGAAGGGGACGTCGAGCCAGACCGAGAGGTCCCAGACCTTGCGGCCCCGCTCGTTACGGAGCCGGTCATGGTGCAGGAACATGCCGTCGACGATCACCACGGCGGCGTCCGGGGCGACCTGCCAGGGCGGGGTGACCGGCGACTCGGTGGCCAGGTCGTAGGACCTGTCCCGGTACCGTCCGCTGCCGTCCTCACTCCCGAGCGGCTCCAGCACGTACTCGATGAACCGCTGGTAGTCGTAGGTGTCGGCCAGGAAGCCCTCCGGCGAGGTCCGGCCCTGCGCATGCCGCACCTCGGCCGGGTTCAGGAAGTCGTCGAGGCTGATCCGGATCACCGCCAGGCCCGAGTCGACGAGTTCGGTGGCCAGGTCGTCGGCGAAGGTGGTCTTGCCTGCGCCGTCCACGCCGTCGATCCCGACCAGGGTGCGCCCGGCCCGCGGCCGGATCCGCGACACCAGCCAGGAGATCCCGGCGTCGCGCGACAACGGCTCAGCCGGCTTGGTTTCCACGATCCTGCCTCCAGGTGAGCGGCATCGGCGGGGCCGATGGGGGTGGCGGCAGCGGCGGTCCCGCGGGAGCCGCTGCCGGGGCACTACGGACGACGACCCCACGGACGCGGGCCCGCCACAACAGCAGCGCGAGCGCACCGCCGATGATCGCCACCTGCACCAGGACGACGGGGCTGCCTGCGCCCTCGCTGCGGTGGAACATGTCGGAGAAGTCGGAGAACGGCAGGAAGCTCATCGAGACCACGTTGTTCACCGCATGCAGCGCAACGGACGCCTCGAGCCCGCCAGTGCGCCAGGCGAGCATCGATCCGACGACGGCGAAGAACAGGTAGAAGCCGTTGAGCCACGGGTCACCGGCGCCGTGCAGCCACATGAAGATGACCCCGGTGACGGCGGTGCTCACCACCAGTCCGGCGACCCGCGGCAGCCAGGCGGCGACCGCGCGCTGGCCCAGGCCGCGCAGCAGATACTCCTCCCCCGCCGACTGCAGCGGCGTGGTGAGCAGAATGGCCGCCACCATGAAGGCGGTGTCGGGGCTGACCCGCAGCCCGTCGAACCCGCTCAGCACAGCCTCGAGCAAGGTCAAGGCGAGCAGCAGCGGCAGCGTCCACACCACGCACTCGCCGAACCAGCGCCAGCGAAAAGCTCCGGTCACCGACGACAGCCAGCGCGGCCGCTGGCCGAAGCAGGCCCACTGGGTGAGCATCGCGATCGGCACGCAGGCGGCGAGGGCCAGGTTGTTGCACAGGAACAGCGCCGGGGTCATGGTGACCTTGTCGATCGAGCTGTAGTCGGCCATCGTCGTCCGGCCGGTGCCCAGGTCGTA
>JBDHZN010000264.1:0-4615 GCA_039811845.1 Micropruina sp.
CTCGCCGGCTGGCTGGGCGCCGTCCGTTGGGTGACGGCGAAGAAGGCCGACTTCAACACCCCGATGGTCGCCACGGCGTCCGGTGCGGTGCCGCCCGGCCTGATCTTCAACCTGCTCCGCGGCCTCGACATGGTGGTGCTGATCACCGCCCCGGTGATGCTCGGCGGTTCGCCGCTGTGGTCGTTCGCCCTGGCCGGCATCGCGTTCATCTTCCTGCGCGGCACCTTCAACATGGACGAGATGAAGGCCCAGCAAGAGGCGCTGAACCGCGAAAAGGAAGCCGCCAAGAGGCAGACCGGCCAGAAGATCAAGGTCCAGCGCCCCGGCCGCTGAAGCCTCGAGCCTCAGCTGGGTCCACGTCGCACCCCTCTGGGGTGATTGCACCGGTTCGAACAAGTGCAACGACGCCGAACCGGTGCAACGTCGTCCGGTGAACAGCGGCCGGTACAGTGCGAGGCAGCCTGAGTAGAGGAGAGGCCATGGGCATGGTGGTCATGTACGCCTCGGTGTCGGTCGACGGCTTCATCGCCGACTCCAACGATCAACCCGGGCCGCTGTTCGACTGGTTGCTCAGCGGCGACGTGCCGCTGGACGACAAGTGGGGTCCTGAAGGTGTCCCAGGCTTCCTACGACTACGTCAGGCCGTACTGGGACCGGGGTCACCGTCGCCGGACGCCGTGTCTTCGACATGACGGACGGCTGGGACGGGACACCGCCGAGCGGCATCGATCACGTGGTCGTGGTGACCCACCGCGGCAGGCCCGAGGGCTGGCATCCGGAGGCACCGTTCCACTTCGTCGACGGCGTCGAGGCGGCCGTGGCCAAGGCGCAGGAACTCGCGGGTGATCGAGTGGTCGAGGTTGCCGCGGGCGACGTCGGTGGCCAGGCGCTCGCCGCGGGCCTGGTCGACGAGGTGCGCATGGACGTGGTCCCCGTCGTGTTCGGGTCCGGCAGGCGCTACTTCGGATCGGTTGACGCCCAGCACCTGCTGGAGGATCCCGACGAGGTGATCCACGGCACCAGGGTGCTCCACCTGCGCTACCGCGTCCGCCGCTGACTCTCGTTGGTCGAGCTTGTCGAGACCCAGCTGGCCGCGGCCTGGGGGAGGGGTTTCGACAAGCTCAACCGACGGATGGTTGCGACAAGCTCGACCACCGGGAGGTCACAGGCCGAGCGCGGCCAGCATGGGCACCAGCTTCGCTTTGGTCTCGGCGAGTTCCTCATCGGGGTCGGAGCCCTCGACGATGCCGCAGCCGGCGAACAGGCTGATCCGGCGGGGGTCGGCGGCGTCCACCATGCCGCAGCGCAGGGCGATCGCCCATTCACCGTCGCCGTTGGTGTCGATCCAGCCGACCGGACCCGAGTAGCGGCCGCGATCCAAGCCCTCGAGTTCGGCGATCGCCGCCCGGGCGACCACGGTCGGCGTCCCACAGACCGCGGCGGAGGGGTGCAGGGCGGCGGCCAACTTCAGCGAGGACGCCTTCTTGTGCGCCACCGCAGTGACGTCGGTGGCCAGATGCAGCACGTTCGGCAACTCCAGCACGTACGGCGACTCGGGCACGTTCATCCCCGAGCACAGCGGTGCCAGCGCCTCGGCGACGGACGCCACCGCCAACTCGTGCTCGGCGAGGTTCTTCGACGACCGGGCCAGTGAGCTGGCCAGCTTGAGGTCGGTCTCCTCCGAACCGCTGCGCCGGATGGTGCCGGCCAGCACCCGCGAGGTGGCCAGTCCGCGCTCGCGGCGCACCAGCATCTCCGGCGACGCCCCGACCAGGCCGTCCACACTGAAAGTCCAGCAACTCGGATACCCCTCGGAGAGGGTGTCCACCAGGTGCCGCACGTCGATCGGTTCGGACGCCGTCGCGGTCACCGTCCGGGCCAGCACCACCTTCTCCAGCCCGTTGCTCTCGATCCGCCGGACGGCTTCGGCGACCCGGCGGCGCCAGCGATCCTCGTCGGCGGTATCGGCGATGACCTGGACGCCGCGGGGGGCGCGTGGGGGCGGCGGGGTCTCGACAAGCTCGACCAGCGGTGGGGCAGGGGTTTCGACAAGCTCGACCAGCGGGGTCTCGACAAGCTCGACCAGCGGTGGAGCAGGGGTCTCGACAAGCTCGACCAACGGGGCCGGGGTCGTTCCGAGCACGGTCACCCAGGAAGTGCCGTCCCGACGTCCGATGACGACCCGGGGAACCACCAGCCGGGACGTCCCCGCGGTGTTGCCCGGATCGAAGCTGAACGAGCCGAACGCCACCGGTCCGGAGCCAGCTACGCCGGTCACCTCGCAGCGGTGCTGGAGACCACCGATGAACTCCTTCCACCAGGCGTCCGCCTCGGCCGGATCGGCTATCTCCACCCGGGCGAAACAGCCCAAACCGACCATTCCGTCGCCGCGTCGCAGCCAGGCCACCGAGCCCTCGTCCACAAGGTATTTTGCCAACGTTCCCGGATCGTTAATAGCGATTGTGCGGGCGAAAACGGGGCCTGGGATCACCTGCGCAGCTTAGTCAGCCGCACACCGTGGTCCCGAATGGCTGTCGTGTCATTTCGTGCCTAGACTGACGGCTGCGCCAGGGGCGCGAGTGGAACCGAAATGACGAGGAGTGGCATGTCCGAGGAGCTGGCGGACGTCATCGTCGTCGGAGCCGGGCCGGCCGGGGCGACCACCGCCTGTTGGCTGGCCGATCAGGGCCTGAGTGTTGCCCTGCTCGAGAAGAGCAGCTTCCCGCGCGACAAGGTCTGCGGTGACGGCCTCACCCCGCGGGCCACCAAGCAACTGCTGCGGCTGGGCATCGACATCACCGAAGAGGCCGGCTGGCTGCACAACAAGGGTCTGCGGGTCTACGGTGCGCGTCCGGAACCGTTCCACATCCCGTGGCCCGAGTTGTCCGAGTTCCCGTCCTTCGGCCTGGTCCGCAAGCGCGCCGACTTCGACGAGCTGCTCGCCAACCACGCGGTCGACAAGGGCGCCACCCTCTACCAGCAGGCCAACGTGAACGGTGCGGTCATCGACGACCGCAGCGGCCGGATCACCGGCGTCACCACCAAGGACGGCCGCACCTTCAGCGCCCCGATCGTGGTGGCCGCCGACGGCAACAGCTCCCCGGTGGCGAAGTCGATGGGCCTGCTGAAGAACGCCAAGCGGCCGATGGGCGTCGCCTGCCGCACCTACTTCACCTCCCCGCGCCACGATGACGACTGGATGGAATCCTGGCTGCAGCTGTGGGACGGCAAGCCGGGGGAGTCCAACCTGCTGCCCGGCTACGGCTGGATCTTCGGCATGGGTGACGGCACCTGCAACGTCGGCCTGGGCACCGTGGCCAGCACCGCCACCTCGCAGAAGCTGAAGTACCGCGAGCTGCTGCGGACCTGGCTGGCCAACACCCCCGCCGAGTGGGGCTTCAACCCCGACAACCAGGTCGGCACCATCGCGTCCGCGGCGTTGCCGATGGCGTTCAACCGCAAGCCCGCCTATGCCAAGGGCCTGCTGCTGGTCGGCGACTCCGGCGGCATGGTGTCGCCGTTCAACGGTGAGGGCATCCCCTATGCGATGGAGGCCGGTGAGGCCGCGGCCGAGGCGGTGGCCCGGGCGCACGCCGAGGGTGTCGGGACGCCGGCCGCCGAGAAGGCGCTGGCCGGCTACCCCGTCCGGCTCGGCCACGAGTGGGGCGGCTACTTCCGCCTCGGACAGACCTTCGTGAAGCTGATCGAGCACCCTGAGGTGATGCGCATCTGTGTCCGCTACGGCTTGCCGCGGCCCACGTTGATGCGATTCACCATCAAGTTGCTGGCTCACCTTTATGACACTCGAGAAGGTGATTGGATGGACCGAGTGATCCACTCGCTGTCGAGGGTGGTGCCCTCGGCATGACCGGACGGAGGCAATGATGAGTCCCTACATCCCGATCCTCGGGATCATGGTGCTGGCCGGCGGCTTCCTGGTCGTGTCGGTGAGCCTGAGCCTGGTCGTCGGCCCGCGCCGCTACAACCGGGCCAAGTACGACACCTACGAGTGCGGCATCGACCCGACCCCGGCGGCCGCGGGCGGCGGCCGGTTCCCGGTCAAGTACTACATCACCGCGATGATGTTCCTGGTCTTCGACGTCGAGGTCGCCTTCCTGTACCCGTGGGCGGTGGCGTTCGACAACCTGGGCGTCTTCGGCTTCGGCGCGATGATGATCTTCCTGCTGGTGCTGGGCGTCGCCTACGTCTACGAGATCAGGCGCGGGGGCCTGGAATGGGACTGATCACGATGCCGACGAGCACGGCGGTACAGAGCACGATGACGGCACGGAGGGTGCGACATGGGGCTTGAGGACAAGATTCCCCAAGGGGTGCTGCTGACCACGGTCGAAGGCCTGTTCGGCTGGATGCGGCAGGCCTCGTTCTGGCCGGCGACCTTCGGCCTGGCCTGCTGCGCGATCGAGATGATGACCTACGGCGCGCCGCGGTTCGACGCCGGCCGCTGGGGCCAGGAGGTCTTCCGAGCTTCGCCGCGACAGGCCGACCTGATGATCATCTCGGGCCGGATCAGCCAGAAGATGGCGCCGGTGCTGCGCCAGGTGTACGACCAGATGCCGAACCCCAAGTGGGTGATGGCGATGGGCGTCTGCGCCAG
>JBDHZN010000265.1:0-4560 GCA_039811845.1 Micropruina sp.
TCTTCTTGGCGCCGCAGACGATCTGGGCCATCCGGTTGGCGTAGCTCCACGGCGACTGGTTCTTGGCGTCCAGGTAGCCCCGGTACTCCATGTCGTCGGTGTTGAACCAGGCCTCGAACGCGCGCGGTTCCGAGGTCAGCGTCGGGCACTCGCTGAGGTCCTGCGGGACGGCCTGTGCCTCACCGGTGTTGTCGTCCATGGTGAACGAGATGGCGCCCGCCGGGGTCGCCACGATCGCGGTGAGCAGCGTGGCGACGCCCAGCATCGCGAGAAGGCGTTGTTTCCAGCTGGATCGGTTGGCCGAGGACGGCATCCATACCCCCGAGTTCGTCACACCGGCGAGAATCCGCCGGGGCGCGGCGAAATTCAGCGGTGCCTTGATTAGGATTTCCTGAGGATGATAACCCAGGAAGCCGTGGGTTCCCGCTTCGCCACTTCGCACCCCGGTACTGTGGTGGACCCGAGGATTCCAGGGTGCACACCGCGCCCGTGTGACGAAGGGTGGCCTCGATGCGTTACCGCCGACTACTCGCCGCGTTGCTGATCGGTACGCTGTCGGTGCTCGCACTGGGGGGTACCCAGGCCCGCGCGGCCGATGACTATCTGGTCGGCAGCGACCCCCAGCCGCGCCAGGAACTGTCCGAGGTGCCCGGCTGGGTCACCCTCGCCTTCCGCACCAAGGCCAGCGCGAAACTCGCCAAGATCCTGGTGTTCGACGCGGGCGGTCGCAACGTGACCACCGGCGCCCTGATCGTCGAGGGCACCAACGTCACCAGCCAGCTGGACTTCGACCTGCCCAAAGGCACCTACAGCGTCTACTACCGCACCAGCGACGCCTCCGGGAAGCCGCGCGGCGGTGCCTTCCAGTTCGCCTACGGCAAGGGCAACTGGACGCCGCTCGACAAAGAGGTTTGGGTCGGCGAGGAGGAGCAACCGCCCGTTCTGGCCAACCCCGACCCCAACGCGACCGAGCCGGCGAAACCGGGCGAGTCCACGCCGGCCACCCCGTCGACTTCCGCTTCGCCCAGTGAGCCGGCCACGACGCCGCAACCGTCGGATTCGCCGACCGCCACCGCACCCGCCGAGCAGCCGGCGGCGTCCGATAATTCGTCGGCCGGCTGGTTGGTCGCCGGCGGCATCGTGGTGGCCGGGCTGATCGGCTGGGGAGCGGTGCTGATGGTGCGTCGCAACCGGGCCGGCGACTGACCCTCAGCCGCGGTCAGGACGGCTCGGTCCAGCCCTGGGCGTCGAGTTCGTTGTAGAGGCCCGACCAGCGGGCGACGCACGACTCCGGCGTGAACGGCCGGACGGCCGGCACGGTGCCCGAGGAGAGTCGGGTGAGCAGTCCGGGTTCGGTCAGGCATCGGACGATGGTGTCGGCCATCGCCCGCTGATCGCCGTAGGGCACCAGGAAGCCGTTGACGCCGTCCTCGATGATGTCGGAGGGGCCGTAGCGCAGGTCGTAGCTGACCACCGGGCAGCCCAGGGCGAACGCCTCCTGCAGGGTGAGCGGTGCGCCCTCGTACTTGCTGGTCATGATGCATAGCCCGGCCCGGCGGTAGACGCCGTGCGGATCGGTGGTGAACCCCGCCAGCGTGACCGACGAACCCAGGTTGAGCTGTTTGATCTGCTCGGTCAGCTGGGTCAGCAGCGGGCCGCGGCCGTAGATCTCCAGCCGGGCCTCGGGCAGCCGGCGGTGCACCCGGGCCCACGCCCGCAGCGCGTGGTCGATCTGCTTCTGTGGATCGAGCCGGGCCATCATCACCACAAGATTGGGATCCCGCTCCACCGTCGGGTCGGACGACACCGCGGGCGCCGCATGCGGCACCACCCGGAAGTTCTGCTGCTCTCCGTACACGGCCTCGGCCTCGGCCCGCTGGGTGTCGGTGAGGAAGACGGTGGCGTCCACCTCGTCGTGGTGGGCGAACAGTGCCTGATAGCTGGGCCGGATCCGCTTGATGTTGTCGTAGGGCGCCCGGACGTGGGTGTTGTGCAGCACGAACAGCCGCTTCACGTTGGGGCGGCGATAGGACAGCATCCACGGGTCGACGTCGCGGGCCTCGGTGCAGATGAAGGCGCGCCGTCCGGCCAGATAGTTGTCCAGGCAGCTGTGCAGGATCTCGTCGTACCCGCTCAGCACCCGGCTCGGCCGGCCCTCGGCGTCGAACAGGGTGACCTGCTCGATGTAGTGGCGTCCGGTCTCGGGCTCGGTGACGCGCCACAGGTTCAAGTGCGGGGTGCCGTCCTTGCGGTAGTAGATGTCCTGCCGCGGCCGGTTCTGCACCAGGTCCATGTAGACGGTGCGCCGGATGGTTCCGTCGAGCCGGAACTCGTCCCGCCTGGTGCGGTTGCGGTTGACGGTGAACCAGTCCCGGACGATCAACCGGCCGGCATAGTCGAAGCGCTTGTAGATCCGGTAGACGCCCTCGTCGTCGTAGAACCGGTAGAGCTCCTGGTCGGCGTCCTTGATCGGATGCAGGCCGGGTTCGTCCAGCTGGCGACTGACCGGCGGGCCGACCCGGGTGCTGTGGTCCGGCAGGTGGTCCAGCAGGTTGACGGTGGTGATCCCGTCGATCAGCGAGCCGCGTTGCCGGAACAACTGGGTGACGTCGTCCAGTTCGGAGGAGTGGTTGAAGGTGAGCACCGCCGAATCGACGCCGGCCAGTTCCTTGAACAGCCGGGCCTTGGCGAAGATCGACGACGTCCGGCCGGCGAAATTCCGCGGCAACCCGCCCACCGCGAACAGGTACAGCGCATCCGGGAACGGCTGCATCGCCGGTATCGGATCGGATCGCTTGGCCAGTGCCGGGCCGCCGGTGCTGGCTGTAGGTGCCTTCTTCTTCGCTGGACGGGCCTGCTCCGGGGCGCCGCTGAGCGCTCGCCACGCCGCACGTCCCCGCCCCGCCGCGGCGCGCATGATGCGATCCATCGATACCTCTCCGACTCCTGCGATACTTGAGTCCGCCCCAGCCTGCCATGTCGATGCCCGTGCGGCAGTCCGGGACGGAAATTCTGCGAGGAGGACATCGGTGAGGGTCATCACCTACGGCACGTTCGATCTGTTCCATGAGGGTCACCGCCGGCTGCTGGAGCGTGCGAAGGCGCTCGGCGACTACCTGATCGTGGGTGTCACCACCGATAACTACGACGATTCCCGCGGCAAGCTGAATGTGCGGCAGAGCCTGATGGACCGCATTCGCAATGTGCAGGACAGCGGCCTCGCCGATGAGATCATCATCGAGGAGTACGAGGGCCAGAAGGTCCAGGACATGCAGAAGTACGACGTCGACATCTTCGCGATCGGCTCGGACTGGCTGGGCAAATTCGACTACCTCAACGACTACTGCCAGGTGGTGTACCTGGACCGCACCAAGGGTGTGTCGAGCACCCAGTTGCGCAATGAGTCGGGCGGGGTGATGCGGGTCGGCATCGTCGGCGCCGGACGGATCGCGGCACGTTTCGTGGCTGAGGCGCGCTACGTCAGCGGGGTCAGCGTCGAAGCCGTCTACACCAGGAACTACGAGAAGGCGAAGGCGTTCGCCGAGCGCTGCGAGCTGCAATGGGCCAACGAGACCTTCGAGCACCTGCTGCAGCATGTGGACGCGATCTACATCGCCTCGCCGCACGCCAGCCATTACGACTACGCCAAGGCGGCGATCGAGGCCGGCGTCCATGTGCTGTGCGAGAAGCCGATGACGCTGAGCAAACAGCAGACGACCGAGCTGTACGAACTGGCCGCCTCCCGCGAGGTGGTGCTGGTCGAGGCCATCAAGACCGCGTTCGCGCCCGGCTTCCAGCGCATGGTGGCGGTCGCCCGGATCGGCACCATCGGCACCGTCCGGTCGGTCGACGCCACCTTCACCAAGCTGGTCCACGAGGGGCGCGAATTGCACGGTGAGGACGGCGGCAGCATCTCCGAGCTGGCCACCTACCCGCTGCTCGCCATCGTCAAGCTGCTCGGCACCGACTACCTCGACGTACGCACCTACTCGTACCGGCCCGAGGGCAGCGAGGTCGAGCTGTATTCCCGCATCGACATCGTCTACAAGCATGCGATCGCTTCGGCCCGCACCGGTATCGGGGTGAAGGCCGAAGGTGAACTGGTGGTGGCCGGCACCAAGGGCTATGTCTATGTGCCGGCGCCGTGGTGGCTGACCGAATACTTCGAGGCGCGCTTCGAGAATCAGGCGCACAACAAGAAGTACTACTACAAATTCGACGGCGACGGCCTGCGTTACGAGCTTGCCGAGTTCGCCTGGATGATCCGTAATCAGACCCCGGAATCGTTCAAATTGCGCACGGCTGAATCGATCGCGATCGCCGATATCATCGAGCGGGCCCGTTCGCAGCCCACCATCTTCAACTGAGGAAACATATGGCGTCGCGGATCGACTTCTACAAGCGTGCGGTCTATCTCACCCTCCGGCGTATCAACGACCATCCGGACTCGGTGCTGCACAAGGTGTACCGCACCACCCTGCTCGGGTCGCGCCGCCTGGTCAGCCTGGTCGCCCGCAAGCCGGTCGCCTGGGTCGCCCAGCTGCAGAGCGCGCGCTGGCT
>JBDHZN010000266.1:0-4543 GCA_039811845.1 Micropruina sp.
TGTCCACCGACTACGACACCTCCGACCGGCTCTACTTCGAGCCGCTCACCCTGGAGGACGTGCTCGAGGTCTACCACGCCGAGTCGCTGGCCGGCCCGGTCGCCGGCGTCATCGTCCAGCTTGGCGGGCAGACGCCGCTGAAGCTGGCCCAGGCGCTCAAGGACGCCGGTGTCCCGATCGTGGGTACCTCACCGGAGGCCATCCACCTGGCCGAGGAGCGCGGCGCGTTCGGCCGGATCCTGTCCGACAACAAGCTGACCGCGCCCGCCTACGGCATGGCCACCTCGGCCGACGACGCGCTGGAGATCGCCCACGACATCGGCTACCCGGTGCTGGTCCGCCCCTCCTATGTGCTGGGCGGACGCGGCATGGAGATCGTCTACGACGACGACTCGCTGGTCGGCTACATCGAGCGCGCCACCCACATCACGCCCAACTCGCCGGTGCTCGTCGACCGCTTCCTGGACGACGCCATCGAGATCGACGTGGACGCCCTGTTCGACGGCACCGAGCTGTACCTCGGCGGCGTGATGGAGCACATCGAGGAGGCCGGCATCCACTCCGGCGACTCGGCCTGCTCACTGCCGCCGATCACCCTGGGCAGCGAGACCGTCGACCGGATCCGGCTGGCTACCGAGGCGATCGCTCGCGGGGTCGGCGTCCGTGGCCTGATCAACATTCAGTTCGCGCTGCTCGGCGACGTGCTCTACGTGCTGGAAGCCAACCCGCGGGCTTCCCGGACGGTGCCGTTCGTCTCCAAGGCGACCGCGACCCCGCTGGCCAAGGCGGCGTCGCGGATCATGCTCGGTTCCACGATCGCCGAACTGCGGGCCGACGGCACGCTGCGCGCCGACCGTGACGGGACGGCCCCGCTGGCGTCCGCGCCGCTGGCGGTGAAGGAGGCGGTGATGCCGTTCAACCGGTTCCGGACCGCCGACGGCGCCTGGGTGGACACCCTGCTCGGCCCCGAGATGAAGTCGACCGGCGAGGTGATGGGCCTCGACCTGACCTTCGGGGTGGCCTTCGCGAAGAGCCAGACCGCCTCCTACGGCGACGTGCCGACGCAGGGTTCGGTGTTCGTGTCGGTGGCGAACCGGGACAAGCGGCACGCCATCTTCCCGGTGAAACGCCTTGCCGACCTGGGTTTCAAGGTCTATGCCACCGAGGGCACGGCGCAGGTGCTGCGGCGCAACGACGTCGAGGTCACGGTGCTCCGCAAGGAGACCCAGGGTCCCGGCGAGGACGGCACCCGCACCGTCGTCCAAGCGATCATGGACGGCGAGATCAGCCTGATCTTCAACACCCCGCTCGGCGTCTCCGAGGGCGGCGACCCGCGCCGGGACGGCTGGCAGATCCGCTCCGCGGCGATCCTGTGCGACGTGCCCTGCGTCACCACCGTGCAGGGGCTCTCAGCGGCGGTGCAGGGGATCGAGGCACTGCGCCGCGGCGGCCTGCGGGTCCGTCCGCTGCAGGACTGGAGCGCCGACATGCGTAGCGAACTGGAGGCCGTGCAGCGATGAACCCGCGGGTGAGCCTGGTCGGCGCCGGCTATCGAGGCGTCGTCCGGCCGCTGCTGTTCCGCTCGCACCACGGCGACGCCGAGGGCGTTCATGAGCAGATGATCGGCACCCTGGCCGGGCTCAGCCGCTCGCCGGGGTTCGTGTCGGCGGCCCGGCTGCTGGCCGGCAGCCGCGGGGCCCCGGTCACCGTCGCCGGTATCGATTTCCCGGGCCGCGTCGGGCTGGCCGCGGGCATGGACAAGGACGGCCGTGCCGTCCTCGCCTGGCAGGCGCTCGGCTTCGGCTTCGCCGAACTCGGCACCGTCACCGGCCAGGCCCAACCCGGCAACGACAAGCCGCGAGTCTTCCGGCTGAGCAAGTCCGGGGCGCTGATCAACCGGATGGGCTTCAACAACGTCGGCGCCGCCCGGCTGCATCACGAGCTGTCGCTGCTCGGCGTCTACCGCAACAACGACGGCGCGGGCATTCCGATCGGCATCTCGATCGGCAAGACCAAGATCGTGCCCGTCGAGGACGCCGTCGACGACTACCTGACCTCGTTGGACCTGGTCATTCCGCACGCCGACTACGTGGCGATCAACGTGTCCAGCCCCAATACGCCCGGGCTGCGCAGCCTGCAGGACGGGGGAGCGCTGCTCGCCCTGCTGCAGGCGCTCGTCGAACGGGCGGCCGGACGTGCGCCGCTGTTCGTCAAGATCGCCCCCGACCTGACCGAGCCGCAGATCGACGAGGTGCTCGCCGCGGCAACGGACGCGGGCGTGGCCGGCCTGATCGCCACCAACACCACCCTGTCCCGTGACGGCATCGATCCCATCGAGCAGGCGCTGGCCGGCGAGGCGGGCGGACTGTCCGGAGCGCCGCTGACCCGGCGGGCCCGGGAGGTGGTCGGCTATCTGGTGCGGCACACCGACCTGCCGGTGATCGCCGCCGGCGGCATCATGACAGCTGACGATGCGTCCGCGATGTTCGATCTGGGCGCCCCGCTGGTGCAGCTGTACACCGGCTTCGTCTACGCCGGACCGGCATTGCCGGCCCGGATCAACGCCCTGACCAGGAGGAACCGATGAGCAGCTACCAGGAACGACTCGCCGACGCCGTCCAGCAGCGCGGCGCCCTGTGCGTGGGCATCGACCCGCACCCGGGCCTGCTGCGCGCCTGGGGGCTGAGTGTGGACGCCGTCGGCGCCGAGGCCTTCGCCCGCCGGGTGGTCGAAGCGGTGGGCACCGAGGTGGCCGTCTTCAAACCGCAGTCGGCCTTCTTCGAGATCCACGGCTCGGCCGGCATCGCGGTGCTGGAACGGACTCTCGGCGACATCGCCGAGGCCGGCGCGGTGAGCATCCTGGACGTCAAGCGCGGCGACATCGGCTCCACCATGGATGCCTATGCCGAGGCCTACCTCGCCGACGGCTCGCCGCTGGCCGCCGACGCGATCACCGTGTCGCCCTACCTGGGCTTCGGCTCGCTGCAGCCTGCGTTCGACCTGGCGCACCGCTACGGACGCGGCGTCTACGTGCTGGCCCGGACGTCCAACCCGGAGGGCGGCCAGGTGCAGCTCGCGCTGTGCGGCGACCACGAGGGTTCGGTGGCGCAGGAGATCATCGACTCCGCCGCACGGCTCAACGCGGAAACCGGACAGAACGCCGTCGGCCTGGTCATCGGCGGCACCCACGACGACCTCGGCTGTGATGTCGGCGCGTTCAACGGCTCCATCCTGGTGCCCGGCATCGGCTTCCAGGGCGGCCGGATCGACGACCTGCCCGCCCTGTTCGGCGCGGCGCTGGAGAACGTGCTGCCCGCCGTCAGCCGCGACGTCCTCGGATCGGGCCCGGACGCCGGCGCACTCGCCGACCGGGTGCGCTCGCTGCTCGCCATCGGCTTCTGAGCCCGGACTCGGCCGGCTTCCCACTTGTCGAGCTTGTCGAGAGCCTTGTCGAGAAGGGTTTCCAGAGAGCGTTTCGCCTTGTAAATTGTGCCCACACAAGGACATCCGGAGGTCACCGTGGCGATACCCCAACTGACGACGGAGCAGCTGCAGGCAGCCCGTGCGGCCGCCACGGAGGCGCGCCGTGCCCGCGCGGCGCTGAAAGCGCGTGTGCGTTCTGGTGAACTGACCCTCGCCGCGGCGCTCGACGAAGCCGCCGCCGACGAGGTGCTTGCCCACGTCAAGGTGATCGACCTGCTCAAGGCGCTGCCGCGGGTGGGCGACAAGCGGGCCGCTTTGGTCATGGAACGGTACGACATCGCCGCCAACCGGCGGATCCGCGGACTCGGACGGCATCAGCTCGCCGGCCTGAAGGCCGAGTTCGGTGAGCGGTGACGTCACCGTCATCTCCGGTCCCACGGCCGTAGGTAAAGGAACGGTCGTTCGCGCCCTGAAACAGGCACATCCCGAGGTCTGGGTGTCGGTCTCGGCAACGACCCGGCCGCCGCGTCCGGGCGAGGTAGACGGCCAGCACTACTGCTTCCTCAGCAGCGAAGCTTTCGATGAACTGCTCGCCGGCGACGGCCTGCTCGAATGGGCGGTGGTGCACGGACGTGACCGCTACGGCACCCCGGCCGCACCCGTCCACGCCGCTCTGCAGCGTGGTGAGCGGGTCATCCTGGAGATCGACCTGCAGGGCGCCCGGCAGGTGCGCGCCTCGCTGCCACAAGCCCGGTTGGTGTTCATCGCACCACCCAACTGGGACGAACTGGTGGCCCGGCTGGTGGGCCGCGGCACCGAAACAGCCGAGCAGCGGGAGCGCCGGCTGTCGACGGCGAAGGACGAACTGGCGGCCGCCGACGAGTTCGATCACATCATCGTCAACGACGATGTGGGCAGGGCCGTCGATGAGTTGGTAGACTTGCTGAGCTTGTGATTTCTCCAGCCGTGGAAACCGTCCACGGTGTGGGTCTTCCACAGGCCGAACCACCCGCAGGCGCCCGGACCGTAGCTCGGGCCGAGCGCGCCGCATCAACCCGTGAGGTCATCCTTTGAGCACACACGCCCCCGAAGGCATCATCAACCCGCCGATCGACGAGCT
>JBDHZN010000267.1:0-4537 GCA_039811845.1 Micropruina sp.
CCCGAGGAAACCCGCTACCGCATCCATCCATCCATCCATCACGGTAGACTGAGAACCGCAGAAACAAGCCGATCAAGACCGGACTACTTTTGCTCCCCTACGGGTTGGCCGCATTCATCGCCACCCGAGACGAAACCTGCCGCACCCCGTGGTGTGATGCGCCGATCCGGCACACCGACCATGTGAACCGCCGACGTCACCCACCTTTCCCGGCGGAGATACGCCGCCTAATCAGACGTGCTCACCGGGAGTGGGTGGGTCGCCGAACGATGCGACGTTTGTGCGGGTTGAGCTTGTCGACGCTTGCGGGTTGAGCTTGTCGACTCCCGTTGCCAGAGAGGTCTCGACAAGCTCGACCGGCGATGATGCATGTCAAGAGCGGCCGGCCAGCGCCCGACCCCCGGACTGATCGTGCGGACCACAGAACTGACGCACACCCTCGTCGTTCCGACGCTGTCGGAGTTGTCAGCGCCGGCCCTTACGATGAACCTCGTGCCTGACTTGTCGCCGCTGAGCGTGCTGCGTACCACCTTCGGGTACGACGACTTCCGCGGCGAGCAGGGCCCGATCATCGACCACGTCACCGGCGGCGACGATGCGATCGTGCTGATGCCGACCGGCGGTGGCAAGTCGTTGTGTTACCAGATTCCGGCGATGGTCCGGCCCGGTGTGGGGGTGGTGATCTCGCCGCTGATCGCGCTGATGCACGACCAGGTGACCGCCCTGGAGAACCTCGGGGTGCGCGCCGGTTTCCTCAACTCGAGCCAGAGCTACGAGCTGCAACGACTCACTGAGCAGCAGGCGTTGGCGGGCGAACTCGACCTGCTCTACCTGGCCCCTGAGCGGCTCGACCTGCCACGCACCCAAGAGTTCCTCGACCGGCTGACGTTGTCGGTGTTCGCCATCGACGAGGCACATTGCGTGTCGCAATGGGGGCACGACTTCCGTCCGGAATACCTCAAGCTGTCGGTGCTCGGCCAGCGCTGGCCCGACGTGCCGCGGATCGCCCTGACCGCGACCGCAACGCCGCACACCCGACGCGAGATCGCCGAACGGCTCGGCCTGCAGCGGGCCCGGACCTTCGTCGCCAGCTTCGACCGGCCGAACATCACCTACCGGATCGAACCCAAGCAGCAGCCCTTGAAGCAGCTGATTTCGCTGATCCGCACCGAGCACGACGGGGACGCCGGGATCGTCTACTGCCTCAGCCGCAAATCGGTCGAGGCGACCGCGGAATCCCTGGTCAAGGAGGGCATCGAAGCCCTGCCCTACCACGCCAGGCTGCCCGCCGCCGTCCGGTCGGCCAATCAGTCGCGCTTCCTGCGTGAGGACGGAATCGTGATGGTCGCGACCATCGCCTTCGGCATGGGCATCGACAAGCCCGACGTCCGGTTCGTCGCCCATCTCGACCTGCCGCGCAGCATCGAGGGCTACTACCAGGAGACCGGACGCGCCGGCCGCGACGGCCTGCCCGCCACCGCCTGGATGGCCTACGGCTTGGCGGACGTCGTCCAGCAACGCCAGATGATCGACCGCTCCGAAGGGGACGCGGCCCACAAGCGGCAGCTCGGCCAGCACCTGGACGCGATGCTCGGTCTGTGCGAGACGCTACGCTGCCGGCGCCAGCTGATGCTCGACTACTTCGGCGAAGCCAGCGAGGCTTGCGGCAACTGTGACACCTGC
The DNA here is from genome assembly GCA_039811845.1 of Micropruina sp. Lineage (GTDB taxonomy): Bacteria > Actinomycetota > Actinomycetes > Propionibacteriales > Propionibacteriaceae > Micropruina. The sequence goes on from JBDHZN010000267.1 coordinate 1,684, forward strand.
CTCACCCCACCCACGCCGTGGGACGGCACCATCGCCGCCCAGAAGCTGCTGTCGACGGTGGTGCGGCTGAAGCGGGAACGCAACCAGCGCTTCGGCGCCGGCCAGCTGATCGACATCCTGCACGGCCGGCGCACCCCGAGAGTCGAACAGTGGCGGCATCACGAGCTGAGCACCTTCGGCATCGGCACCGAACTCACCGACCTGCAATGGCGGGCGGTGGTCCGGCAACTTCTCGCCGCCGGCATCCTGGCGGTCTCCTCCGATGGTCATCACACCCTGGAGATCACCGACCTCTCGTGGCCGGTGCTCCGCGGCGAGCGCCCCGTCCCGCTGCGTGAGGACGCCGTGACCCGCGCCGGCTCCGGCCGGAAGCGGACGGCATCGGCGGCCGCCAAGGGGCCAGCCGCCGCCACCGAGCTGACCGCGGATGATCGTGAACTGTTCGAACGCCTCCGCACCTGGCGCGCCGAAACCGCCCGTGCCGCCGCCGTCCCGGCCTACGTCGTCTTCCCGGACAGCACCCTGGCCGCGATCGCGCAGCAGCGGCCGGCCACCACGAACGAGCTGTTCGCGATCAGCGGCGTCGGCGCCAAGAAGCTGGAGTCCTACGGGGACGCCGTCCTCGCGGTGGTCGCGCCCGGAACGGACGATTGATACCAGAGTGGTATCATAACTTCGTGGCGATGACTCTGCGATTGACTCCCGAAGACGAACAAGCCCTAACCCTGCTGGCGGAGGCCGACGGCGTGAGCAAGCAGGAGGCGACCGCGCGGGCGATCCGCGACGCGGCGTCCCGCCGGCTCCGCCGCGAGAGGATCACAACCCTCTCGGCAACGGCCAGGTATCGCTACGCTGACCTGCTCGACCGCCTCGGCCAGTGATTCAATACCTCACGTTGGAGGACGTTCTCGCGCTGATCGAAGACCTTGCCGTGGGTCCGATCCGCGACGTTGGCCTGCTCGACTCGGCAATGCACCGACCCCAGGTCAGCGTGTTCGGTGAGGACGCCTACCCCAGTATTGACGAGAAGGCGGCCGTTCTGCTCGAGTCGCTCGTGCGCAACCACGCTCTGATCGACGGCAACATGCGCCTCGGCTGGCTCGCGGCCGTCGTCTTCTACGGGCTCAACGAGATTGTGCTTGAGGCACCCGATGACGACGCCTACGAGCTGGTCGTCGCGATCGCCAGCGGCAAGGCCAGTTACCAGGAGGCGGCCGAGCTACTCGCCCGTTGGCACTAGCTGTTCGGCCGCGAACAGCACCTCAGGGGCGGGCGCGCTGGACGGCCAGGGGGACCTGGACTCGGTTGGCTGCGTCGAGCTTGGTCATCAAGCGGCCCGGTGCCCACCAGTTCCAGGAGAGCCGTTCTTCACCTCGACACAGACTTCGTAGGCTCCGATCATGCGCACCCGCCCCTCACCCTCGGCACCCGGTTCGCCACCGACCCCGAGCAGACGCGTCAGGTCGGCCTGATGCCCGTGTCCAAGGCCACCCAGATCTTCGACCGCCTCGGCACCGCGGCCCGCCCACTCGGCCCGCGGCGGCTGGCCGGACGCGCCGTCGTCCTCGGCGGCAGCATCGCCGGCCTGCTGGCCGCTCGTGTGCTGTCCGATCACTTTGACGAGGTCGTGCTCGTCGAACCCGACTCGCTGAGCGATGACGCCGCACCTCGCCACGGCGTCCCGCAAGGCCGTCAAGTCCACACGCTGCTGCCGGCCGGGCGCGTGCAGTTGGATCGCTGGTACGACGGCTTTTCCGATGACCTGCTCGCCGCCGGCGCCGGCTTGGCGACCACCGAGAACAGCCGCGTCTACTACAACGGTCGACTCAAGGTCGCGGTCCCCGAGACCGAGATGGTGATGAGCACCCGGCCGTTCCTCGAAGCGGCGCTGCGCCGACGAGCCCTCGCGCTGCCGAACCTGCAGGTGGTCGGCAGCCGCGCGGTAGGGCTCGATGTCGTGGGCGACGCGGTGGCCGGGGTGCGCTTGGACAGGGGCGACGCGCTCACCGCCGACTTCGTGGTGGACGCTACGGGCCGCTCCACCCGGCTGGGTCACTGGTTGGAGGACGCCGGTTGGCTCGCGCCCCCTTTGCAGCGCATGCGTGTCGACATCAACTACACCACGGCGCTCTTCCATCGGGACGAGGTCGATCCCGAGGTCGCATTCACCTTCGCGAGCTGGGCGATCGGTCGGACGCCGGCCGGCCTCGCGCCGTCCATCATCAATGCGGTTGAGGGCGACCGCTGGATCGTCATGATGGGCGGCTATGCCGCTGACAAGCCCGGACGCACTCCGGACGCGCTGCGCGCGATCTGTGCGCAACTGCCGCCGCCGTTCCCGCAGGCAACGGCCGGCGAGTTGCTCGAACCCATCACCGGCTACACCCAGGCAGACAGCCGCCGTCGCGACTTCCATGCCCTCACCCGGTTCCCGGCCCGGCTGGCCGTCGTCGGCGATGCCGCGGCTTCCTTCAATCCGATCTACGGCCAGGGCATGAGTTCGGCAGCGCTGCACGCGTCCTGCCTGTCGGAGTACCTGACGGCTGGGCCCGACCTCGATCGATCCGCACGAGCGTTCTTCGATCTGCAGCGGGTGATCGTGGACGCCGCCTGGCAGACCTCGGCCGTGCCCGACCTCGCACTCCCCCACGTCGGGGCGCGACAGACCGCGCTGACGCGGGCAGGTCAGGCGTACGCGAACATGCTGATCGACGGGACGGTCACCGACGTCACGCTGGCCCGCAAATTCTCCGACGTCACGTTCATGCGTGCGCATCCCAGCAGCTTGACCAGCCCCGCAGTTGCTGCGCGAACCCTGGCCCTGGCTGCGGCCCGGGCTATACGACCGGCCCGC
>JBDHZN010000268.1:0-4497 GCA_039811845.1 Micropruina sp.
ATCCGTCCGGACGCGGGTGCGAGTCGGGTGCCGGCGTCCCGTCCGGGGCACCGTCACCGTGATGGGTGGCAGCGTGATCGGAGGGCGCCTCGGAGTGGTGGCTGGCGCCGTGATCGGACGGCGCTTCGGGGTGGGTCGCGGGCTCCGCCGGATGCGCGGTGTGCTCCGCGGCCGGGTCGGCCGGGACGTCGTCGTGCGGTTGCGGCTTGCCGGTTGCGGCTTCCGGTTCGGGCTTAGCTGTCTCAGGTTCCGGCTTCGCCGACTCAGGCTTAGCGGCCTCCGGTTCGGGCTTGGCCGGCTCGGGTTCGGGCTTCGCAGGCTCAGGCTTAGCGGCCTCCGGCTCAGGCTTAGCGGTCTCGGGTTCCGGCTTCGCAGGCTCAGGCTTAGCGGCCACCGGCTCAGGTTTCGCCGGCTCGGGCTTGGCCGCCTCCGGTTGCGGCTTGGGCTCGGGCTCGGGTTTGACCGAGGCGGGTTCCGGGTGCGGCTTGGTCGTCGCACCGGCCGGCTCGCCACCCTGTGGCTTGGCGGCCGGCTCGGGCGTCACGTCGGGAGTCGAACTCCCGTTCCGTGGCCGCGGATCGATCGCCGGCCCGTCGCCCGCGGTGGCGGCCGGCTTCGGATTCGTCACGCCACCCAGATCGTCGGCCACCGAGACCGGGTTGACGCCCGGCGTCTTGAGGCCGGGCTTGGCGGCGTCGTCGAGCAGGTTCATCGGCACGTCGTCGCCGACCTTGAAGACGTTCTTCAGCACCGGGATGGCGTGGGCGCCACCCTTGACCAGCCACGAGCCACCCGGCACCGCGAAGTCGGCGACCGTGCCGCCGACCTTCAGCACCTTCGAGCCCAGGCCGATCACCTTCACGGCGGCGCCGGCCTGGCCGGCGCCCGGAATGAACATCGTGCCGACGTTCAGCGCCGACTCGGTGAGGGTGGCGATGCCGTCCTCCTTCCACTTGTGGAAGGGGTCCTCGGCGTTCAGGTCGATGCCGACCAGGCTGGTGGCCACGGTGGCGGTCACCTGGTTGCGTTCGTCGATCCACTTCGACACCGCGTTGTCGCCCTGGCCGGAGAGCTTCATGCTGGCGTTGAACCACTGGACCATCGGGTTGGCGGTGACCACCAGCGACAGCAGCACGTTGCCGGTGCCCAGCCAGGCCTGGCCGGCGTGCTCCCAGTCACCCCACTTGCCGGTCTCCGGGTTGTAGCTGATCAGCTGGCCGAGGCCCTCGACGGTGCTCTTGCCGAACTGGTAGGCGCCGTGGCCCACCGATTCGGCACAGTTGCGGTCCTCGTCGCCGGCCGAGCCCCACGGCATGGGTGCTTCCGGGTTGTAGAAGGCCTCCTTGGGGATGCCGTCGACCTTCTTCTTGTCCGGTGGCAGGCTGCTGAGCCCGTTGATGCTGGTGGCACAGGTGGCCGCGGCGGCCGAGACCTCCTCGTAGAGACCGCCGATCTCCTTGATGAAGGCCTCGTTCTTCTCCCAGGTCTCGGTGTCCTGGTCCCACGGCACCTTCTTGCGCTTCTGGTCCTGTCCGGTGGCCCAGTTCCAGCCGGCCTCGAGGTAGGTTCCGACGTTGGCGTCCGCGGCTTCGGTGGCGTCCACCCAGACGCCGTCCTTCACCTCGTCGCGGAACTCCTGGGCGCGCTTCTCGAAATCGGCGAGCTTGGGTTTGATGCCGTCCAGCTTCCCCGCGTAGGTGTCGAGGTGGTCGGCCACCTTGGAAAAGGTGGTCTTGACGTCCTCGGACGCCGTCGCGGCACTGTCCATCAGTGCGTAGACCTGGTCCTGCTCGGGAGCCTTGTAGCAGCCGGTCAGCCCGCCCCAGGAGGTCTTGATCTCGTCGGTCTGGGTGTCGACGGTGGTGCCCATGGTGCGCAGATCCTCGGCGGCGCCGGTGATCGCGGTGGTGTCCAGGTCGGCCGCCTTCGCCGGCAGCAGGGCCGGGTTGATCAAGCCGCCGTCGGTCGGGACGGTGCTGCCGCCGCCTCCGCCGTCGGCGACGCACATGGTCATCGGGCTCATCGACGCCTCACCCCTGGTAGCCGTGGTCGACGAAGTACTGGAAGTCGCCCGATTCGGCCGCCTTGGTCATCTCCGTCTGGAAGGTGGTGGCCATGTCGTACTGGCCGTTGTTGTAGGCGATGGTCGCGTTCGAGACCCCGTTCATGCCGGCGCCGATGTGGTTCTGGATCACCGTCAGGTTCTTGTTCTGGTCGGTCATCACCTGCCCGACCGCTTTGCTGACCTCGGCGGTCAGGCCGCCGCCCCAGCTGATGCCGGTGCCGATCGCGGTGAACTTCTCCTCGGTCAGTGCCTTGCCCAGCGTCTCTGACTTGGTCTGGACGTCGGTCAGGATCTTCTGCACCTCACCGGGCTGGATATCCCATGCGGACATGATCAACTCCCCTCATGCTCGTCTCGCCAGTTGCCCGCCGAGGCCCTGCGCGATCGCCTCGGCGAGCCGGACGCCGCGTCCGTCGTCGCCGAGCGGGATGGTCAGGTCGGTCCACAGCGCGAACGCCGTGGGCGGCGCAATCAGCGCGGCGGCGGCCTCGGCGGCCCGCATTACCGGCCTGGTCCGGAACACGCACAGCAGCGGGTCGCCGCCGGCATCCACGAACTGCCGGATGTCGCCGCCGCGGAACTCGATGTAGGCACCCTCGGGATGCACGGTGGCGGCCAGCGTGGTGATCCGTTCGGTGGTCGGCTCCACGTCGCTCAGCAGGGTGTACTCGTGTGGCATCTCAGGGCCTCCATGCCAGTCCGGCGACCTGTTGCACCCGCTCGACGCCCAGGTCGTGGGCGAAGGCGATCAGCTGCGACCAGGAGCCCTGGTCGGTGCGCGAGAACCGGACCAGCAGGCTGGGCAGCCGCGGCCGTCCCAGCACCAGCACGTCGTGGCGCTGCCGCAGCCCGTCGATCTCGGCGGCCAGGTCGTGCACCGCACGCGGCCCCAGCAGCACCGCCAGCGGCACCTCGGGACGCCGGATGCCCACGGTCTGCGCCACCCCGGGCGCCACCTCGGCCAGCGAGACGAACCCGATGGTCGGCTGATGGGCCGCCTGCACCGCCATCAGGGCGCGGGTGGCGGCCTCGACCAGTGGCGCCAGCTGGTTCGGGTAGTCGCCGATCGGCGTCCCGCCGGTGACGTGTTCGAGGATTCCGCGCCGGGTCCGGCTGGCGGTGATGGCGGCGTAGGAGCCGTCGCCGGCGCGGGCGTGCAGGACGTCGGAATCGGGCATGCCGCGTCGGGCGGTCTCGGTCACCCGCTGCACGTCGAACGGCTCCAGCAGCGGCTCGGTAAGCCCCCATAGATCGAAGCCGGGCCCGCCCAGGGCGCCCTGGACGGTGCCGGCCAGCTCGCCGACCCGGGTCTGTTCGGCCGCCCGCTGGTGGCCGAACACGTCGTAGCCGAGTACTGCCTGCGGGCGCGCCTGGGGGGCGGTGAAGCCGAGCTGCCGGTCACCGGCATGAAGCTCACCCGACCACAACTCGGGGAAGCCGCCGATCCGGTAGCCGCTGAGGCCGTCGAAGACACAGTCCGTCGTCCGGACCGCCCAGAAGGCGCCCGAGCGGTTCAGCGCCAGGGTGGCCAGCGGGCTGATCCGGACGTCGGGACCGGTGACCAGCACCGGGCGCAGCCCTTCGCTCACCGACCACTGCAGGAAGGAATCCAGCGGGTCGGTGAGCAGGACATGCGAGGTCTGTGCGACGTAGACCGCGTACTCGTCGGTCCACTCGTCGGCGAGGGGATGGATGATCTTCATCGTCAGGGCAGGTACGACTTCGCCCGGGTGAGGGTGGCGACGGCGATGTCGTCGTTCTGGGCGAGCGATTCGCGCAGCAGCTTGATGATCGCCTTCACCTCGTCACCGGCATCGCGCCACTGCTTCTCCATCGCGGCGTACTCGTCGCTGACGCCGTCGGCCTGGTAGTCGGCCATCGCGGTGTCGACGTCCTGCTGGCGCCGGCCGAGCGCAGCCTCGAGGTTGCCGGCGGCGATGTCGAAATCGTCCTGCACCTGCTGCGAGGCGCCGACGTCGTGAGCATTCCGGTCGGAAGCGTAAGCCATGATCTGAAGTCCTTTCAGCGGGGGCCGAAGCGGCCGATGGCCTCGACGCCGGCGAAGTTCGCCGAGCCCTCGTTGGTCCGATGGGTGTCGGCGCCCTCCTGGGCGCCCTGGATGAACGACTGGCTCTGACCGTCGATCGAGCCGCAGATGCCGACCAGCGCGGAATTCAGCGTGTCCGCCACCTCGTCGCTCTTGGCCTTGAATTTGTCGAAGGCGTCCTTCGCCGGGCCGGCCAGCTTGTGCTGCAGCGGGTCGGCGGCGCGGATGAACGTGTTCACCAGGCTGCGCAGGTCATCGGACTCCGTCGATGTCTTCTGGCTGAGTGTGGTGAGGGTCTCGGTGCCCATGTCGAACTTCATCGCAACCCCATCAGGTAGTGGTTTCTGCCGCCACGGTAGGTAGCTCGCGGCGTCCGCACCATGGG
>JBDHZN010000269.1:0-4437 GCA_039811845.1 Micropruina sp.
ATGCGGCAGCAACGCATCGAACTTCGCCCGCAACGCGACAACAATCTCGGGAGCAACGGCCATACACCATTGTCCCACGCCAACCCACATCAGACGCAGTTATTTATTAGCGTGTCCTTAGCGGCACTTGTGACGGCCACCACCCTGAGTGCGAGTGCCTCTGCGTCGAGCTCGTCCGCCCCGCTGCCCCAGCAGCAGGAAGCGCCCGCCGCGAGCAAGGCTCCGCAGCACCGGGATCGGGGCCGTGACGGCACCGTCACCATCTATTTCACCCGGCATGGCCAGACGCTGCTCAACACCCTCGAACGGGTGCAGGGCTGGTCCGATGCGCCGCTGATCGTCGGCACCAATCCGGACGGTTCGGCCCTCAACGCGCGGACCCTCCCGTTCACCGTTGGCAAGAACCTGCGCGCCCGTGAGGGCAAAATCGACGCGGCGTACGCGGCTGACATGAAGCGTCATAACGAGACGGCGAGCTTCATGCTCAAGGGCGCCCGCCAGCAGCACCTCACCATCAAGCAGGACCCCAGGCTCCGCGAGTTCAACTTCGGCAAATACGAGGGTGCCGAGAACAAGGAGATGTGGACCGCCATGGTGGAGAACCTCGGCTACACGGTCAATCACGATCTTCCCGCGACGGCGCCGGTCGACGAGACCGGGCAGAACGGCGGCTGGCAGACCATGCAGGCGCTGGCCACCAAGGAGAAGGGCCTCCCGGCGATGATGGCCTCCATGAAGGAGGTTGCCCAGAAGCCCGCCGAGACAGGCATCGTCTTCCCGGCCGAGGACTGCACCGATGTCAGCAAGCGTGCGATGGCCGCGCTGAACAGCATCGCCAAGAACGCCGTGAAGCACCACGACAAGAGAGTGCTGGTGGTCTCCAGCGGCCTGACCATCAGCTGCACCATCGACTCGCTCGGCCTCCCGCAGGCCGGCGGCATCTCCAACGTCGCCATCAGCAAGCTCGAGTACCGCAAGGGTCAGTGGACGGTGAAGTCGGTCGGCGACACCAGCTACCGAGACTGACGGCATCGCTGGTCGAGCTTGTCGAGACCCAGAGTGCCTCTGACAACTAGGGGGTTTCGACAAGCTCAACCCGCGAGCGTCGACAAGCTCACCCGCGAGCGTCGACAAGCTCACCCGCGAGCGTCGACAAGCTCACCCGCGAGCGTCGACAAGCTCACCCGCGAGCGTCGACAAGCTCAACCCACGTGAAAGACGCTCGCTTGGGTGCTGTTGTCGACCGGGGACGGTTCCTTGCTGGGCGGATCACGTCATCCCGGGGCTTGACCCGGGATCTCCGCCGGCGAGCCGACGCGCTGTCTCGATGGTGTCGGCCTCGTCGGCGGATTTGTCGTCCCGGTAGCGCAGCACCCGGGCGAACCGCAGCGCCAGCCCGCCCGGGTAACGGGTGGAGCGCTGCAGGCCGTCGAAGGCGATCTCGACCACCTGCTCGGGCCGCAGGTACACCGTCCAGTCGTCGCGGTGATCTTCGAGCGCGAGGAAGCGCTCGGTCTGCCAGGTCAGCATGGCGTCGGTCATGCCCTTGAATGTCTTGCCCAGCATCACGAAGCCACCGGACGCCGGATCACGGGCACCGAGGTGAATGTTCGACAGCCAGCCGTGGCGGCGTCCGGAGCCCCATTCGACGGCCAGCACGACTAGGTCGAGGGTGTGCACGGGTTTCACCTTCACCCAGGACGAGCCGCGGCGTCCGGCCTCGTAGGGCGCGTCGAGCGCCTTGAGCACCACACCTTCGTGGCCGGAGGCCAGCACCGCGGTGGTGAACTGTTCGGCAACAGCCGGGTCGTCGGTGACGATCCGGCCGACCCGGGCCGGTTCCGGCACCAACTCGGTCAGCCGAGCCGCCCGCTCGCGTCCGGGCAGGTCGAGGAGTTCCTCGTCGTCGAGAGCGAGCAGGTCGAAGAAGAACGGAGTCATCGGGGTCCGGCCGCGCAGCGTTGCGGCGTCGTCGCTCATCGAACGGGCCGCGGTTTCCTGGAATGGACGGGGCCGGCCCTCGACGTCCAGAGCGAGCGCCTCGCCGTCCAGGATCAGCCGACGGGCGGGCAGCGCGGCCACCGCCTCGACCACGTCGGGCAGCCGGTCGGTGACGTCGTCCAGGCTGCGGGTGAAGACCCGGATGTCGTCGCCGTCGCGATGCACCTGGATGCGGATGCCGTCCAGCTTGGCCTCGACCGCCACCTCACCGCCCAGGCCCGTCATCGCCTCGGCCACCGACTTGGCGCTGGCCGCCAGCATCGGCCGCACCGGACGGCCGACCCTCAGCCCGATCGCGGCGACGGCGTCCGCACCGCCGGTGAGAGCGGCGACCGCGACGGGCGGCGTGGCGCCCGCCAGCATCACCGCACGTCGCACCGCGGTCGCGGGCAGTTCGGAGGCCTTCACCAGTGCGTCGACCATCACGCCATCGAGGGCACCCTGCCGGGTCTCGCCGGTGATCAAGCCGGCAAGCCAGCGCTGCTCATCGGCGGTCGCTCGGCCCATCAATTCGTCGAGCCGAGCCTTTCGGGCCAGCTGCGAACCGGGTCCGGAGAGTTCGGCCAACTCGGCGAAGAGGGCGTCCACTTCGGTCACGGTCAGGGAGGGTTCGCTCGCTGCCGGGACGGTCGCGCGGGCCGAGCGCCAACCCATCCCCGTGCGGCGCTGCCGCAGCGATCCGGACAGATAACTGGTGACGATCTCGATCTCGTCCGGCTCGGCACGACGCAGCGTCTCGGCCAAAGCGGCGACCTTGGCCAGCCGCGAGCGGGTGCCGGCCACCTGCGCGGAGGTCGTGACGAGTTCGGCCAACAGCATGCCGACCATTGTGCAGCCACGAGAAGTGTCAGTGGCTGTTGTGAGGCTGTCTGTTGCGGGCGCTGAGCAACAGCCCGCAAGTGAGGAAGTAGGTGAGCGGGATGAGTTCACAACAGGACAACAAGGCGAAACCGGGTGACGAGTCACGGTCGAATGAGAAGGCCGCCCCACCCGACTCCGAGGCCGGGGTCCGTGCATTGGGTGTGTGGAGTCGTGCCTTCGAAAAGCAAGGGGTGGACATCGCCACAGCGTCGCTGCTCTTGATGCTCTTCATGCCGATCGTGGGATTGGTTCGTTGGTTCGCCGACCTCTCGCGGTCGGGAATGGCGTCGTGGCAGAGCTTGTGCGTCGGAGCATCAGCCGAGGCGATGCTGGCCATCGTCGGAATCTGTCTGGGAGCGGTGGCAACCCTGGGTATCGCGCTTCTTGCCGGTCCGTCCCTGGCTTCGAACGAGAGCCTTCGCGACCCCATGGTCGCATCGGTGAACCGAGTCGCCACTATGAAATGGATGCAAGGTATCGGAGTGGCGGCGGCGCTTCTGGCGGCGACCGCGAACGGCGTGAGCTTCATCTTCTTGATGAGTAATGTCGTGGCCCGAGACGATACCGATGGCTGTTATGCCCCGATCATGGTCTTCCCCACCGTGGTAATCGCGGTCGTCACGACGCTCCTTTCTTGGCGTGCAATCAGGCCCGATCTGGAACTCGCGGAGCTATCCGCTGAGCTTCGAGCGGCAGAATTCGAATCCGCGAGAAGTCGCATCGAACGAATCGAGGCTCGGTGTCATCGGGGTGATACGTGGCGGATCGCCGTGGTTGTCCTCGCCATTGGGGCGATCCTCGTCACCTTTCTGGCGACCTCGGCCCAGTGGGTGGAGGTGGATTCGCCAGCAGGACAAGGGTTGACTGTGGCTGGTCTTGCGGTCGCCTGGTTCGTGCTCAGCGCTCTCATCCTGGCACCGATCGCTATCTATCGCTGGAACAAGCTGAGCCATGGCGGACCCGGGCTGACTCGCCGCACCTACACGATCATCGGCATCGCAGGGGCCTTGGGCACGTCGCTGTATTGGCTGGTGGTCTACTGGCCGATGTTCTCCATCGTTCGGGTCACGGTCTTGGTCGCGATGATTGCGGGGACAGCACTCGCCGTCTTCTTGTGCGTGACAGACCGTCTTCCTAGGCTCAACCTGGGAAGCTGGGTAGGGCGCTGGCTCATCGCGAGGCTGAACAGGCAGATGGTCAAGCTCGAGGAATCGATGAATGACTTGCCGCCGACGGCAGGTATCACCAATGGTGAGGTCGGCACTGGAGAGGACCCATGACAATCACCACGGACGCCGCGGCGCGGACGCGCGAGTGGCGTCCGGCGTGGCCGTGTCCGGTGGGGGAAATCTGGGCGCACTGGCGTCGAGGGAGTGGTGACCCCACCTACCGGATCGAGGCCGGACGGCATTGGCGCGGCATCCGCACGCCGATGGGGGCGGCCACGCTGGCCGTCCGACCGCTGGATCACGCCGGTGTGATCGAGGCCCAGGCCTGGGGCGAGGGTGCCGACTGGGTGCTGGATCGATTGCCGTCCATGCTCGGCGCCGACGACGACCCAGCGGGTTTCAGCCC
>JBDHZN010000270.1:0-4423 GCA_039811845.1 Micropruina sp.
GTGCTGGTCAGCAGCCGGCTGCGGGGCAGCAGCCGGGCCACCGAGCGGGCCGCCCGGTAACTGGTGGCCGGGTCGTGCAGGTTGCCCACCACCAACACCGGGTTCGCGGTGACGGTGTCGAATCGGCCGCGGTAGGCGTCCTCGTCATAGGCGCCCCAGAGCTGTCCGGCGCAGTACACCGAGTTCCACAGCCAGAAGCGGCCCACGTAGGGCGCCCGGGCGTCCTCGGCGGCGGCCATCGCCGACCACGTCCGAGGGCTGCGCGGATTGCGGCTGTCCGAGCACATCACCGCCGGCACCAGTTCGACGGCGTTGGAATACTCAGCCGCCGACTCCAGCACCGAGGACGAGATCCGCCGGTAGCGCTCGCTCAGCGACGCCCGCCGTGCGTCCGCCAGTGTCGGAGAGCGCAGTTGGTCGACGGTCGCGGCCAGCAACGGGATCGCCGCCGCACCCTCCTCGGTGTACAGCGAGAAGACAGCGGTCGTGATGAACTGCTGATAGGTGAGGGTGACGTCGCCTTCGGGGTCCTCGATCACCAGCGGCTTGCTCTTCAAAGCCGCGGCGACCCGGGCGAAGGTGCCCCTCGGATCGGGCACGCCGCAGACCTCGGCGGCGCGTTCGCAGCGCCGCAGCACCTCCTGCAGCGCGGCACTGGTGGCCGCGGTGGAGTCCATTCGCACCGACATCGGCGTCTGCGCGGTGCGGGCCGTCCCCACCCATTCGGTGGGATCGATCACCCCGTCGATGGCGATCGCCCGCACCCGGTCCGGGAACATGTTGGCGTACACCTGCCCGAGGTAGGTGCCGTAGGAGAAGCCGAGAAAGGTCAGCTGCCGGTCGCCGACCGCGCGGCGCAGCACGTCCATGTCGCGGGCCACCTCGGCGGTGGAGATGGACGACGCGAGCCGGCGTCCGAAGCCCGAGCAGCCCCGGGCCAGTTCGCGCGCCGCGCTCACGAAACGAGTCTCTTCGCGTGCGGTGACCGGGAAGCTCATCCCGATCAAGGTTCCGGCCACCCGGTCGAGCCGGCGCACCGTCGGGAAGCAGCGGGTGGTGGTACTGCCGTTGGTGCCTCGCGGGTCCATGCCGATCAGGTCGAAGCGGTCCAGCACCTCGGATCCCATCCATTCCCGGGCCCGGATCGGGAACTCGGCACCGGAGCCGCCCGGACCGCCCGGGTTGAGGAACAGGCTGCCGATCCGGCGCGCCGAGTCGCGGGCCGGGATGCGGGTGACCGCGATGTCGACGGTTTCGCCGTCCGGCTGGTCGTAGTCGAGCGGCAGCCGTACCGTCGCGCACTGGACGAACTCGCAGTCGCGCCAGTTCAGTTTCGGGGTCGGGACGCGGTCGACCCGGCCCCGTTCCAGCGCGGACGTGGTCGGCGTCGCTGCTTGTGCGGTGCCGGGTGCCAGCGGGATCAGTAGGGCTAGTGCCGCACCCACGGCGGCGAGTCGGTGAATCTTGTGCATGGGCAGGAACTTCCTTCAGACATATCGGAGCCTCCACTCCAACGCCGAGCATGCGCTTTCCGCCATTGACCTTCGGTCAGAGAGACACCGAGCGGACCAGCCCGCGCGGGTTGCCTGGGCCTGAGAGCATGGGTCCGTGACCCAGCCCAGCCCATCCCCGGCGCGCGAACTTCCCGGCGTCGGCTCGCCGTTGGCGGCCGCCGGCCTGGCCGGTGTGCTGGTGGTGCTGGTCTGGTGGGCGTTCGTCACCCGTTATCGCGGCCAGATGCTGGAGGCGCTGGCCCTGCAGGGCTCGCACATCGGCGCTTGGCGGATCGACGCGCAGGCTGACCAACTGCTGTCCACCGTGTCGGTGCCGATGGTGGCGGCGATCCTGCTCGCGGTGCTGGTGATCGGGATCGTGCGCGGACGCTGGGTGGCCGGTGTCGCCGCCGCGGCCGCTGTCGGCGGTGCGAATGTCACCACCCAGGTGCTCAAGTACCGCGTCTTCGACCGCGACGACCTGCTCGATCTCGGCGGCTGGAACGGCACCAACACATTGCCATCCGGTCACACCACCGTTGCTGCGGCCGCCCTGGTCGGCCTGATCGTGGTGGTGCCGCCCACGCTCCGCTCGCTGACCACGGTGGTGGGCACCTTGGCGGTCTGCGCCTACGGCATGGCGACACTGGTCAACCAGTGGCATCGCCCCTCGGACGTACTGGCGGCGGTCCTGGTCGCCTGCGCTTGGGGTTACCTGGCCGTGGCAGCGATTCGTTTGGCGGAGCGGCACGGACGACTCCGCGACCTCCGGCACTCCCCCGGCGCCGCCTCGGTACTACTGGTGGCTTTGGGTATCTGCGGCGTGACGCTGACAATCGCCGCCGGCTACATCGTCTGGGACGGCAACCCGGACGCCGCCGACCGGATGACCGGCCTGATCGCCTATGCCGGAGGGGTCTCCGCGCTGATCGGTGTGTGCGCCGGCGGCATGGGCACCCTGCTGCGACTGCTGGACGCCACCCGTCCGATGCCGCGGGCTCGGGAGCGAGTAGAACTGGGCGGAGTCAGCACTACTCCGACGGCCCCGCTCCGGCAACAGTCGAACTGAGCCCGAATCCCGCCGATACCGACAAGCTCGACCAACGGGCGACCAGATCGCTGACTAGCCGGCCTCGACACACAGATAGGGATGCATCGATGTCGAGATCGCCCGCCGATGGTGGGAAACTGACCGATTTCGGGTTATAACACGAAACCGAGACAGGTTTCCCGCCAGCAGTCACCGATGTCGAGATCGCTTCCCGGTGGATTCACCGCCTGCGAGCCGAGTGGAGCCCACCCCGACCGCAGATACTGCCGCAGAGCCCGGACGCCGACTCACGTCGAGACCATGGGTGTGCTTACCCGACAAGAACTCCCACCGGGCCCGATCGGCAGACCGGCCGGACTCCGGCATCAAACACGCGCTCAACCACAGGACGGGATGACCACGACCCCACGGCTCGAACCCGCGGTCAGCGTCCCGGCCCGGGCGCACCCCCGCCGGTTGGTGTCGTGGTGGTGTCGATCGGGACGGTGAGCGCCACCTGGTAGCCGTCGTCGACGCTGCCGGTCACGGTCGCCATCTGATGGGCCGCGCCGTCCTCACCGAAGACGTTGTCGGTGGTAAGGCTCACACCGGCGAGGTTGGCCTGCGAGCCCGAGTACCGATCGGTGGCGTAGACCACGTCGCAGACATCCTTGGGGAACGCCAACTGCGAGGTGCAGATCCGCTTGTCGGCATCGGCGATGCCGGCCTCGTCCGGGTATACCTCGAAGTGCACGTGCGGCCAACGTCCGGAATAGCAGGCCGGGAAGATGCTGGTGAAGGTGACCTTGCCGGACGAGTCGGCGATCTGCACGCCGCGCAGGTAGTTCTCGTTCTCCAGGCCTTGGGAGTACATCGAGTAGTTGCCGCCGGCGTCGCAGTGCCAGACGTAGACGGCGACGCCGGCGAATGCCCCGCCGCCGCCGGCCATGTCGAGGATCGTCAGGGTCAGCGTCATCGGCACGCCTTCGGCCCTGGTGGTGCTGGTGCCGAAGCTGCTGGTGATGTCCGAGCGGACCACCCCGCTCTGCTCCAGGATGTCGGGGCCATTGGTCCCGTCGGCCGGATAGGGGCCGTTGGTCTCGTCCGGAATCTCGGTGAGCCCGGTGGACGTGGTTGCCGTCGCGGTCGTGGACGCGGCGGTCGTCGAGGTGCAGGCGGCCAGGGTCAGCCCAATCGCGCCGACACCGGCCAGTCCGAAGATCCGGCGGCGGCTGAGCAGCGTGCCGATGTCGAACTGGAGACCCTGGTCGACCAGGTCCTCATCTGGATGGGTGAGCGGACGCCCTTGATAGCTGGGCGGACCGGTGCGATTGGTGGTCATGTTTGTTCCGATCTGGACGGGTGCGGCTGTCTCGATCATCGTCTCGGGCCTGCGCTGGCGCGGGCTGTGCACTTCTTGTGGGCTTGCTGTGCGCCGAGTTGAATCCCGATTCGGGATTCAATCGGCTACCCTGGCCCTGTGAGCACACAGATCGCGGTTCGGCTGCCCGATGACATGGTGGCCTTCCTGGACGCGGCGGTGGCGCAGGGGAAGGCGTCCAGCCGTGCGGCCCTGGTCACGTCCGCACTTGAACGCGAGATGCGTCGACAGGCCGCGGAGCGCGACGCCGTCATCCTTCGCGAGCACGGCGCCGCCGACGATCTGGACGCCCTCGTCGACTGGACCACCCGTCACATCGACATCGACGATTGACGTGCGAGAGATCTGCTTGGCGCGGCTCGACAAGACCCGGCCGGTCGTCGTCCTCACCCGCGAGGCCGCGCGGGCGGCGATGACCAAGGTCACCGTCGCACCCATCACCTCCACCATCAAAGGGCTCAGCAGCGAAGTCGCCGTCGGCCCTCAGAACGGACTCGACCACGCGAGCGCGATCTCGGT
>JBDHZN010000271.1:0-4418 GCA_039811845.1 Micropruina sp.
CCCCGCCGCGAGACGACGCCGCAGATCACCGGCCAGCAGCCGGGTCAGCCACGGCCCGACCAGCAGCGCACAGCCGGGAATCGAGTACAGCATCACCCGCAGCAGCGCCTCCCCGCCGTAGCTCTGTGCCAGCAGGATGCCGAACGGCGAGAAGGCCAGCACCGCGATGACCAGTCCGGGGCCGCGGCGCCAGCGCGCCCAGCGCTGCCGCACCAACGCGGCCACCGACAGCGCGGCAGCAAGCGCCCACAGACCCAGGGTGGCGATCCGGTTGCTGACGCCGTGCACGGTGAGGGCCAGACTGCCCAGGTCGGCGGCCGCGCCGGTCTTGGCGTTGGCCAGCACATCCACCCCGGTGAACAAGCCGTAGGCGCTGGCGATCTCGAAATTGGCCGCCAGTTGGCCCAGCGCCACCGCGGCGAGGACGGCGGCGAGCCGCCACGACACCCGGCCGAACACCATCAGCACAGCGATCGCACCGAGCAGCCAGAACGGGGTCAGCTGATGACTGACCACCAGCGCGGCGAACACCACCACCGCCAACACACCGGCCACCCGGTTGGTCCGGGCCCGAACCACCAGCGCGGCGGTGACGATCGCCAGCACGTAACCGAGTGCCTGCGGCGAGAAGTAGTCCTGGGCGACCCAGTTCACCACCAGCGCCACCATCGCGGCGGCCAGTGCGGACGGCGTCGAGAACCGCAGTGCCTTGCCGAGGATGTACATGGCGAACACGCCGGCGAAGGTGACCGCGAGGGTGAACCACGAGGCGATTGCGAACGGCGACACACCGCTGGACACGCTCACCCAGCCGATCGCGGCGAAGAAGCCGGGCCAGCCCTGGTAGATGTCGAGGCCACGGTGCAAAGTGCCGGTGGTGGTGATCAGGTCGATCACGCCGAGGTGCTTATAGGCCCAGTCGACCGACGGCGCGTCCAGGGTGAGCGGCGCGGTGCCGCGCTCGATCAGGCAGGTCAGCGCGAGTGTCGTCCAGAGCAGTCCGACGTGCCGCAACCGCAGCGCGACCAGGAAGGCCAGCACCGCGAGCAGCAGCGCGACCGCGAAGCTGGGAGTGGCGACCAGCGGACCGAAGGCGCCCGTCCGGTTGCCGCCGATCCCGGGCAACGAGAGCAGCCAGAGCAGCAGTGAGACCGCGACCATGCCCAGTGCCACCCGCGCCCAGCGCCCGGACGGCAGCGTGACCGCCGGCCAGGACGGACGGCTCCGCGACATGGCGGAATAGCCCGCCGCCAAGCCGGCGGCGATGGCGGTGACCAGTCTCGGCGGCCACAAACCCACCCACAGCGACACGGTGGAGAGCAGCACGGTGACCGAAGCGCTCAACGCCGGCACCAGGCCCAGCGTCGGCAGCCCGGTGGACGGCAACGCTCGCACCAGCAGCAGCCCCGGCACCACCGCCCAGAACGCCACCGCAGCCCAGCCGAGGGCCGGAACCGCCAGGCCGATCAGTGTGGCCGCGGACAGCACCAGGGCAGCCCACATTCCCCACGGACGCGGCTGCGCGGGCGGCTGCGGGCGGCGGAGGGCATGGGTCAGCACAGATGAAGTCAGAGTCATGGGAACCTTTGCTTAGGTAAGCCTAACCTACATCAGATTACTGCCCTGTCCGAGGCCCTCTCAGCGCCCGGACGGCCTCGCCTGTCACCGTTGGTCGAGCTACGTCGAGACCCCTCGCATGATGCGGCGCTCACCACCGCTGGTCGGGTTTCGACCAGCTCAACCCACAGTGGGGCCTACTCGGTGCGGGCCGCCTCGCCGGTCTGCACCGCCCACAGCGCGGCGTAGTTGCCGCCGGCGGCAACCAGTTCGTCATGGGTGCCTGACTCGACGATGCGGCCGGCGTCCAGCACCCAGATCCGGTGCGCGTGCCGGACCGTGGAGAGCCGGTGGGCGACCACGATCGCCGTCCGGTCCTGGGTGGCGTCGCGCAGCGAACGCTGGATGGCCGCTTCGGTCTCGTTGTCCACCGCGCTGGTCGCCTCGTCCAGTACCAGGACGGCCGGGTCGCGCAGCAACGCTCGGGCCAGCGCCAGCCGCTGCCGCTGTCCGCCGGACAAGGTGATTCCGCGCTCGCCGACCCAGCTGTCCAGCCCGTCGGGCAGGGCATCGATGAAGTCCAGGGCGGCCGCGGCCTCCGCCGCACTCCGGATCTCGGCGCGGTCGGCGTCCGGCTTTCCGTAGGCGATGTTGTCGGCGATGCTGCCCGAGAACAGGTACACGTCCTGGGAGACGTAGCCCATCGATCCGCGCAGCGAGTCCCAGTCGAGATCACGAATGTCGGCGCCGTCCAGCAACACCGCACCGGCGCGCGGGTCGTCGAAGCGCAGCACCAGCCGCAGCAGCGAGGACTTCCCGGCACCGGTGGACCCGACGATGGCGTGGGTCTCCCCCGCCGGAACCACCAGGTCGATGCCACGCAGCACGTCCGGACCATCGACGTAACCGGCTCGGACGCCGCGCAACTCGACCCGGCCACGAACCGGCTGCGGCAGCGAACGGCGTCCGGCGGGAACGGTGATCGGCACGTCGAGCAGCGCCAGGATGCGGCTGGTCGAGGCGCGTCCGCGCTGGTACAGGTCGAGCACCTCGGCAACCTCGGTCAGCGGCCAGAGCAGCCGCTGGGTCATGAACACCAACACCGAGTACAGGCCGATCTCAAGCTGTCCGTTCAAGGTGGCCCAGCCGCCAAGCAGCAAGGTGCAGGTGAAGCCGGCCAGGATCGCCATCCGGACCAGCGGGACGAACGCCGCCGACTGCTTGATGGCGGACAGGTTCGCCTGCCGGTAGGCGTCGGACACCTCTTCGACCCGGCGTCGTTCCCGATCCTCGGCGGTGAACGCCTTGATCGTGGTGATTCCGGCCAGGTTCGCCGCCAGCACCCCGGACAGGTCGGCGACCTTGGCCCGGACGCCGTCGTAGAGCGGCTCGAGCCGCCGCTGGAACAGCAGCGAACCGACCACGATCACCGGGATCGGCAGGAACGCCAGCAGCCACAGTTGCCACGAGGCCGCCGCGAACACGGCCCCGACCAGCAGCACGTTCAGCGCGGTCTGCAGCAACGCCGGCGCCCCGACGTCGAGGAAGCGCTCCAACTGGTTGACGTCGTCGTTGAGGGTGGCGAGTGTGCTGCCCTGTGGCCTGGCCTCGTGCCAGGCCACGTCGAGGTGCTGCACATGGTCGTAGGCCTCGACCCGCAGTTCGTGCTCGACCCCTTGGGCCAGCCCGCGCCACAGTACGTCGGCGATGTACTCCGAGGCCGACTCGATCACCCAGACCACGCCGTTGATCACGGCCAGCCAGACCAACTGCATCGGACGCGATTCGACGCCGAGCAGCGTGCCGACCAGGGACGCGTCGCCGCGCACCACCACGTCGACCGCAGCACCGATCAACAGTTCGGGGAACACGTCGGCGACCTTGTTCACCGTGGACGCGATGACGGCCCAGATGAAGCGTGGCCGGAAACGCCGCTGCCGTTCCCACAGCGCCCGCAACGGCGCCTGCGCGGTGTGGTTCATCTGGTCCTTCCGGTCGAGCGGCCCACCAACCTACCGACCGACACGTCCCCGTCCGGACGCCGTCCGCCCCCAACCCCCTGCACACAAAGCCCTCCCTAACTACTTCTGCCCTCCCGCATGTGGGAGGGCAGAAGTAGTTAGGGAGGGCTATACCGGGTAGCCGGAGAGGTGACCGGCCGGCTCAGCGGCCCATCAGCTTGAGGGCGTCGGCGAGTGCCGCCTTGGCCTCGTTCACCTTGGTCTGGTAGGTGGCCAGATCGCCCTTGCGGAGTGCTGCGTCGGCCGCGACGAAGGCGTTCTGTGCCTGGTCGAGCTTGGCCATGGCCGCAGGCCCGGCCGGCTGCGTCGACCCGGACGGCTGCGGCGAGGGGCTGCCCGTCCCGGACGGCGAGGGCGAGGCACTCGGCTGCTCACCGGTGGTGGCACCGGCGCTGCCCTCGAAGACCTCGTCGAGCGCCTGCTGCAGCGTGTTGCCGATGCCTACGTGCGCACCGAACCGGACGACCACGAAGGCCAGCGCCGGGTACGAGCCGGTGTTGCCCTGACGCATCGTGTAGATCGGTGCCACATAGAGCAGGCCGTTGCCCATCGGCAACGTCAACAGGTTGCCGTAGGTGGCTGAGGCCGCACCCTGGTTGAGGAACGGTCGCAGTTTCTCGGCAACCTTCGGGTCGGTGTTGATCGCGTTGAAGGTCTGGCCGGGGCCGTCGATCTGATGGGTGTCGGACATCCGCAGCACCCGCAGCTTGCCGTAGTCGGGGCTGGTCGCCTCGGCGACCACCGACATGTAACTGGCCAGGTTGGAGCGGTTCTTCGGCACGAACACGGTGGTCTGGCTGAACACCGGGCTCTTGTCCTCGGGCCACTTGATGCTCAAGT
>JBDHZN010000272.1:0-4401 GCA_039811845.1 Micropruina sp.
GCTCGCCCTGGACTCGATCACCCGCGCCGTGGTCCAGGTGGAACTCAACCGCAGCATCGACGACGAAGGACAGTGACATGGACATCGATATGGAAGCCCTCCGAGCACTGGAGCGTGACCGGGAGATCCCGATGAACGTGCTGATCGGTGCGCTCGAGGACGCGATGCTGAACGCCTACGAGAAGACCGACGGCGCCGTCCCCGGGGCGCGGGTCGAACTCGACCGGAAGACCGGGCACGTCACCGTGTTCGCGCCCGAGTTGGACGAGGAGGGCGAGAAGATCGGCGAGTACGACGACACCCCCGAGGGCTTCGGACGGGTCGCCGCCACCACCGCCCGCCAGGTCATCTACCAGCGCATCCGGCAGGCCGAGGACGACCAGAAGTTCGGCCACTTCTCCGCCGTCGAGGGCGACATCCTGGTCGGCGTCGTCCAGCAGGACCGCGATTCGCGCACCGTCCGGGTCGACCTGGGCAGCATCGAGGCGATCATGCCGCTGGCCGAGCAGGTACCCGGCGAGGACTACTCCCACGGCAAGCGGCTGCGGGTCTACGTGGTGTCGGTGCGCCGTGAATTGCGCGGCCCGCAGGTGGTGGTCTCGCGGACCCATCCGAACCTGGTGCAGAAACTGTTCCGGATGGAGGTGCCCGAGATCGAGCAGGGCGTCGTCGAGATCAAGGCGATCGCCCGCGAGGCCGGCCACCGGACCAAGATCGCTGTGCTCTCGCACAACCCGGACGTCTCGGCCAAGGGCGCCTGCATCGGTCCGATGGGCCAGCGGGTGCGGGCCGTGATGCACGAGCTCAACGAGGAGAAGATCGACATCATCGACTACTCGGCGGATCCGACCGTCTTCGTCAAGGAAGCCCTGTCGCCGGCCAAGGTGTCCCAGGTGATCGTCACCGACGCCACCGCCCGGGCCGCCCGTGTCATCGTGCCCGACTACCAGTTGTCGCTGGCGATCGGACGCGAGGGCCAGAACGCCCGCCTGGCCGCCCGGCTCACCGGCTGGCGGATCGACATCCGCCCCGACACGCAAGCGTAGGGGGACCGCTGGTCGAGCTTGTCGAGACCCGATCCTGATCAGGCGCTCGCGCTGGGTTGTGGATCGGGGGCGCCGCCGTTGTCGGTGCGGTTCGCCTGCTGTTCGGAGCGAACCTCGGCCAGGGCCGCGGTGACCTTGGACTCGTCCACGCCGAGCTTCTCAGCGAGCGCCTTGGCGAGGGTCGCGTCCCGGCCGGACCGGTCCTGCCCGTTGCCCGGCTGGGTGCCCTGGCTGGGTTGCGCACCGGCGCTGGGCGGCGTGCCCTGGTCCTGGCCGTTGCCGTCGGGACGGTTGGCCTGCATGACCTCCTGGAGGGCTTGGGAGACCGTGCTCTCGTCGAGGCCCAGCTTCTCGGCCAGGGATGCGGCGAGGTTGCTCATGCCGCCCGGGCCGTTCTGGCCGCCGGGCCCTTGACCGCCCGGTCCGCCGCCGTCCGGCGCGGAGCCGTCCGCGGCCTGACTGGCCTGGGGTTGGGCCTGGTCACCCGTTCCGGCGACGGCGTAGCCGATGCCGAGTACCGCGCCGACGCCGATCACCGCCGCGCCGACGGCCAGTCCGGTCTTCTGCTTGATGTCCATCTGTCTCCTTGTGTCGAGTCGAATTGCTGCTGAGTCCAGTGAGCCGGACGCCGCTGGCAGCGAGGTGGGCGGGTGCTGTGCCGGTGCTGAGAACGCTCCGGTCGGCACGATCGGCGGTTTGCCCGCGGCCGACTACCCTGTCCGGGTGCCGTCCGACAACAGCCGACCCCGCAGGCCCGCTTTCCGTGCCCCAGCGATGCTGGAGGCGTTGGGGGAGGGCGTTGACCCGATCGCGCAGTTGCACGCCGCCCACGAGACCGCGGCGGTGCTGCTGCACACCGGACGTGCCTCCGGCGATCCGGCGATGACCGAGCGACTGGTCGACATCGTCGGCGAGATCGGCTTGTCGACGCTGGCCGATCTGTGGGCGACCCGGCCCGCCCGCACCCTGCCCGGCGCGTTGTGGCGGCTGTACTTCCTGCGCGAGTGGATGCGGACCGATTCCGCTGGCGTGGCGCGGTGCTATGCGGCCGGCGTCCGATTCACCGAACCCAACCACGTGGTCGCCGGCATCGACCCGCCGCGACCCGAGGACGTCCAGCGGGTCGCCGACGACCTGATGCGCGGCGCCTTCACCGGAGACTTCGCGGTGGCACTGGAGCGGGCAGCCGCGTTCTGCCACGTGACGTCCGCCGGCAGCGCGGAGCTACGCGGCCTCGAGCCGCTGGCCCGGTCGGCCAAACTCCAGGAGATGGCCGCCGACCTGATCGCCTGCGCCCGGCTCTGGCGCGCCGGCGACCTGCGCTGATCAGCGATCCGTAACCTCCTCAACCACCAGCGCAAAGCGGGTGCCGGGTGAAGTCCTGATGACCAGTTCGGCCGGGCCGCCTTCGCCAATGGGCTCGCTTTGGCCGCTGTACAGGTTGGATGCGTCACAACCGTCGGTTCGCAGGCCGACCAGGGACTTGCCGGCGCGGCGGAGCTTCACGTTCGGCCCGGTATCGCCGCCTTCGCAGATGAACACGACAATGACCGGCCCGGTAACCCCGTCAAGCTGCACCTGGATCGTCGCAGGGGTGCCGGATTGTGTTGCGGCCAGGAGGCGCCCGAACGGAGGCAGCGTCAGCTTGCCCTGTTGCTGCCCCGCTCTGAGCGACCGATCAAGTTCGAGCCCCGATTGAATCGTGGTGGCCACCGCCGACGGCGGGGGAGGCTTGGGGGCGTCGGTGCAAGCCGATGCCATCGTGACCACGGTTGCGAGGGCGCTGACCGTGGCCACAATGCGCGGTGCTCTGTTCATAGGAGCCGCTAGCTATGTTTGTAGTAAACTGCGGCGTTCTTTGCGACCGCCTTCCCGGTGCCCTTTCCTTCAATCACCTTCGTGCAGGGAGCCCTGTAGTGAAATTTCGTCCATTTGAACGAGTAGCCGTTCTTGGTGCCAACCTCGAGCCAGCCGACTTTTGTCGTTACCGTCCATGTTCCGGAGTGGCTACTCGAAGTAGTTACCGATCCCCCAACACTTACGGCCAGACTGGCGCTTGCCTGGGCGAACAGAACGCCGGCTTCGACAGAAACAGTGCCCGTCACCTCCCCGCTGATCGTGTGGGAGATGCCCTTCGAGATACTCAGCGTGACGCCGCGATCACCATAGATTCGAGAGCCTTTGGAAGCTATATAGATTTTCTTCTTGTCCGTGATGCTGTACTCGCTCGTACTTCTCGTGTGGCCTGGAAGGGCGCTACTGCGGGTCGCCGTTGGATCTCGCGGCGAGCCTTGACAGATCACGCTCTGGGGGAGGTGTCGATCTGAGTTCTGCTTCGCTATCGCCGGGGGAGCCGACGTGAATAGGCTCGTGGTGAGGGCAAAACAAATAACGGCAAAAGTCCTCTTCATGAGACTCCAGACTTGCGAGGGTGCTTGACACCGTAAGTGGCTAGGAAGGCTTTTCGCAAGGGGCGGAGACTTGCCGCACGTGCTGTCGCGTCCGATCCTGCTGAGGCTCATCGCCGAGCCCGGCCCAGTTTGGTCTGTGGCCACTGACGCCTATGATGGGCGATCGGTGTCGGGCTGAGGTAGCCCCGGGCTCCAACACTTGCCGCTGCGAGCGGCCACGCGCCGAGAGGCGCTCCCAGCCCGGCACCGACCTTTCTTCCCCTCATGGGCGCCACGTCCTCCAGGGTCTCGACAAGCTCGACCGGCGGAAGCCGACAGGCTCACTGAGCTGCGGGGCGGCGTCCGGACACGACTGAACCCGGCCGTCGGGGGAACGGCCGGGCGGGAAGAGGAATCAGTCGATCGTGGTGGTCAAGGGCGGCTCCCTTCTCCGGTGCGTGCGCCGACGGTCTGCGCTGCCCGGTGGATCCTTACCGTGGGTGTGTTGTTCATGTCGACTACTCAACCGGGCGTTCCCCGGAGTGCGCTGGCGCCGGGCTGTGCGTCGGCTGTGACTGTGGGCACGACCGCTAGCCTGAACCCATGACGGCTCCACAGCGAATGTGTTCCGGCTGTCGCGGCCGGGCCGACAAGAGCAGCCTGACCCGCCTGGTCTGGGACGGCGCCTCGTCGGTGCTGATCGATGAACGTCAACAGCTGCCCGGACGGGGTGTCTACCTACACCCGGGTTGCGTCGCACGGGCCCTGAAATCCAAGGCGATCGGACGCGGCCTGCGGCACAACCTGGACGGCGCAGCGGTCGGGAATGTCCTCGCCACGCTCACGGTTGGGTGATTCGAGGGCGACGGCGATACACTCGCAGGTGCGCCTCCGCCGACTCCCGGCGGATCCCAACCAGAAAGTGGGCTAACGCTCATGACCACTCGATGAGTACCTCGAAATGA
>JBDHZN010000273.1:0-4401 GCA_039811845.1 Micropruina sp.
ACCGCTGATCTTCACCAAGGGTTTCGGCTCCGCTGCCAAGCTGTGTGTGCCGCCGAGGGAAGCGACCGAGGGGCCTGCGCCGTCCGCTGCACCCAGTGCCAGCAAGTCGCCGACAGCCACGCCGCCCGCGTCCGTTCCGCCGCCGACCCCTGGCCCGTCCAAGAGCCGCAAGTGAGGCGTAGCAGCCGCTGGTTGAGCTTTGTCGAAACCAAGTTCGGGTCTCGACAAGCTCGACCGACGAAGGTTTAGAGCACGCCGCAGTCGACCAGCCAATCTCGTGAGTCGGCGTCGTCCACCCACAGGTGCGCCCGCCAGCCGGCGTTGCATGCGCCTTCGACGTTCTCCGGGCGGTCGTCGATGAAGGCGATCTCGGACGGCGCCACGCCCAGGTCGGCGGCGGCGTGGTCGTAGATCTCCCGCCGCGGCTTGGCGGCACCGATCAATGCCGACACGTAGACCCGGTCGAAGTGCCGGCGCCAGGGTGCCGCCTCGATCGCGGCGCCGAGGGCGCGGGGTGCGTTCGAGAGCAGGCCGGTGAGCCGTCCGGACGCCTTGGTGTCGGCGATCAGCTGCTCGGCCGAGGGCCGGATCCGGGTCCAGATCGTGGCGTCGGTGGTGGCCAGCAATGCCACGTTGTCGGTGGACGCCGGTAACCCGAGCCGAGTCAGGAAAGGACCCCAGTAGGCGTCGTCCGGTGCGCCCTCGTCGTAATCGCGGCGTCCGTCCCAGTAGCCGGCGGCGAAGTCGTCAGTGGCGACACCGAGCAGGCCGGCCGGATGCGAGTGGATGTCGGGCGGCGAGGCGAGCACCTGCCCCAGATCGAAGATGACGGCGCGAATCATCGGACCATCATGGCGTCTTCCGCCGCTGGCCTTCTGGTCATCCCGGCGGACGCCGGGATCTCGGCACCGGCCTGACTGTCCGGTCCCGAGATCCCGGGGCGGATCCCGGGACGGCGGTGGGCGCTGACTCAGAACACGACGACGGCTCGGTGGTCGGTGCTGGTGTCCGCCCAGGCGGTGGCGATGTCGTCCAACGGATAGCCGACGGCGTCGACCTGGACGGCGCCCGAGGCGATCAACTCGGCGTAGCTCGCCGCCGCCCTGGCCAGCACGTCGTGCGCGACCGAACCGGCCCCGCTGCCGCGTATGGTCACCGACCGGCTGCGCAGCACCGCCGCTGGTACCGACGCCGTGGCGCCGGCCGCCGCCCCGATCTCGATGTAGGTCACCGGATGGGCGACGGTGGCAAGCCCGCGGGTGCCCAGCGCGGTGAGCGCCACCTCGGCCACCGGACCCCAGAGGAAGTCCAGCACCAGGTCGGGCTGGTACTCCGCGACCGCGTCGCCCAGCGCGCCGGCGGCCAGCGCGTCGGCGTCCAGCGAGACGGTGGCACAGTTGCCGAGTGCGGCCGTCCGGGCTAGGGCGTCCGGATTGCGGCCAGCGGCCAGCACCCGCGTGACGCCCAGCGCCCCGCAGTTCTGGACGGCGAGCCGTCCGGCGCTACCGGTGGCGCCGAGCACCAGCACGGACGCCTGCTCGGGGTTCGTGAGGTAGCTGGTGAGCGGTAGCCAGGACGACATTCCTGGGTTCATTCCGGCGGCCAGGGCCACCGGGTCGGCCTGGTCGGGCACCGGCAGGGTGAGCCGGACGGCGGCCCGTTCGGCGAAGGTGCCGTAGGGATCGGTGGTGAAGCCGGTGTAGCACAGGGTGCCGTCGGAACGCCGGGCGACCGCGTCCACCCCGGGGATCTTCGGCCAGCTGTCGGTGGAGCCGTAGTGCCGTCCGGAGACCAGGCTGCGGACGACCGGATGGATCCCGGCCGCGACGATCTCGACGAGTTCGGCGCCGGGCGCGAGCTCGGGTTCGGCGAACGTGCCGGCGACCGGGGCCGCACCGGGAGCGGTGACGACTGCTGCACGCATTGCAACCTCCATTGAACGATGTTAAATGCTGACCTCGCCAGTATCACTTAACATTGTTCAATGATCAAGGCGGGTGGTGTCGGCCGCGGATTGACCCGCGAGCAGATCGTGGCGGCGGCGTTCGAGGTGCTCGATGAGCACGGCCTCGACGGACTCACCATGCGCCGGGTGGCGGGGCGGCTCGGCGTCCAGGCGGCGGCGCTGTACTGGCACGTCTCGGACAAGGCGGATCTGCTCGACGAAATGGGCACGAGCATGTGGCGCACGGCGACCGTCCCGCTGTTCCAGGAGCCGGATCAAGATGTGGCGCGGGGGCTCACCGAAGCTGCCCGGTCATTGCGGTCGACCATGCTCGCGCATCGAGACGGGGCCACGGTGTTCGCCGGCCGGCGGCTCACCGACGTCAGCCTGATCCAGGTGCAGGAACGACCGCTGGCGGCGCTGGTGGAGGCCGGGCGGAGTCTCGAGGACGTCCTGGACACCTGGCAGATCGTGATGCACTTCACCATCGGCTGGACGGCGGAGGAACAGGGCGTCAGGCAGGCTCGCGAGGCCGACCCGCACAGCTACGACCTTGCCGAACGCGACGCGCGGCTCGGTGCCGAGGACCATCCGTTGATGGTGCAGGCCGGACGGCTGATGTTCGCCGACCCCGAGGCACGCTTCGAGAGCGTCCTGGCCCGGCTGGTCGGGGCGCTGACCGGGAACCTTGATCGCCGACCCCGCTGAGCGCTCCGTATGGCCGCCAGATTACGTCCGAGATGAGGGCTGGTCCGCCTCCGTCGCCTCAACACCCCCACGGATCGGACGTAATCTCGCGAGCCACTGGGGTGCAGTCTCGGACTCTCGTGGCACTCGCGAGCCACCGGGGTGATCAAGAGAACCGTCCCCACGGTCACCGGGGACGGTGCCCACGGTCGCCAATTGGGACGAAAAGAACCGTCCCCTCGTACCGGAAGTTTGTCGGAGGCGGCTGTCATGATGTCGAGATGGCGACCTGGATCGGTGGAACCGACGATCGTCCGGCCCGGTTCTTCTCCGGCCCGGACGCCTTCGACGCCTGGCTGGCCGAGAATCACGATCGCGAGACCGAGTTGTGGATGGGCCTGTTCAAGAAGCACGCCGCCGATCGTGGGCTGACCTGGCCGGATGCCGTCCCGGTCGCGTTGTGCTGGGGTTGGATCGACTCCTCGATGCACCGGCTGGACGAGGACACCGTCCGGCAGCGTTGGACGCCGCGCAAGCCGGGCAGCAACTGGAGCCAGGTGAACATCGCCCTGGTCGGTGAGCTGACGGCGGCCGGGAAGATGCGTCCAGCGGGCGTCGCGGCGTTCGAGCGCCGGCGTCCCGATCAGGTCCCTTACAGCTACGAAGGCGGCGGTGAACTCGCTCTGCCCGATGACTACGAGGCGGCCCTGCGAGCTGATCCGGCGGCGGTGGCGTTCTTCTACGGACGCGCAACGGCGTCCTACCGACGGGTCTGCGTCGGCTGGGTGATGCAGGCGAAGACCGAAGTCACTCGGCAGAAGCGGCTCGCCGAGTTGATCGCCGACTCGGCCGCCGGCCGGCTGATCAGACCGCAGCGCTACGGCGACATGCCGAAGTGGGCCCGCTCGGAGTAGTGCCGGCTCGTTGTCGATCTAGGGTGACCTGCACACCCGAAGGAGCGCGTCGTGTACGGATTCCTGCCTCGCCTGACTACGCCACCCGAGATCCTCGTGCCGCCGTTGGCGCGACTGCATCGGCTGGCCGGCCCGCCCGTGGAGCCCGCTGCCGAGTCCTCGGCGCTGGGGTTGTCCCTTTCTCGGATCGACTCACCGGAACTCTTCCGGGCCATCTCGCAACCGGCCGCGGACCTTGTCGCGAACGGACGCCTGGCGAAAGTCTTCGTCGATCGGCGTGAGCCCGCTGCTCCACACGTCGCCTTCGTGAACGGCAACTTCACCCGCAACGGCAGCACCCCGGACGCCGCCAAATACCACTACCTGTTCGGACGCGAAATCTTCCAGATCCCCGAAGGCCTGGACGAGTTCAACCGGCTCACCTATTTCACTCCCGGGCCGAAGCGGTACATCGCCGGCGTCCTGCACAGCTACAGCTTGACCGGCCGCTCGCCGGTGCTCGGCATTCAGTTCTATCCCCAGGACGTCATCGCCGAGGAGGATCTGCGCGACGCCGTCCTCGAGATCGCCGAGCAGATCGAGTTGCCCGGCACGGCGCTGGCCTTCGTCCAGACCGGTACCCAGCAGACCACGGCGCGGGTGGCGTCCGACCTGGCGGGCGCCGGCATCGAGGTGCTCACCCTGGACGACATCCTCGGCTCAGTCACCTACATTCCGCTCAACCATGCCGAGGCCTGGGGGTGGCTGCGGATCTTCCCCGCCGACCCGGACGAGTTGCGACCCACCGACATCGTGGTGCTCGACCAGCTGCCGCTCGACCTGTCGGTGGTCGCCGGGGTGCTGACCCGGGCCGTC
>JBDHZN010000274.1:0-4388 GCA_039811845.1 Micropruina sp.
TATCTGGCAGTTCCCGGTGGTGCTGCTGGCCGACGTCCGGTCGGTCGGCGTCCAGGGCGACGGCCGCACCTACGGGCACCCCGTGGTGCTGCGTCCGGTGACGTCCGAGGACGCCATGACCGCCGACTGGGGACGGCTGCCCTACGACGTGCTGGAACGGATCTCCACCCGGATCACCAACGAGGTCCGCGAGGTCAACCGGGTGGTGCTCGACATCACCTCCAAGCCGCCCGGCACCATCGAGTGGGAGTGAGCGGCGGCGTCCGCTGACCGCCGCGCCGGCTCGGTGAACCGGGGGGACGGTTCCCTGAACCGGAAAGGAACCGTCCCCCGAACCGGAAAGGAACCGTCCCCGCCGTTCAGGGGACGGTTCCTTTCCGGTTCACCCCGGGTCCCGGCATGCGTCGACCAATCCCCGGGTGGCGAGCCTCGACCGGTTCAGCCGCGTCCACTAGGTTCGTCACTCACAGGCGAACTCGAAGGGGAGTGGTGTCATGGCGTCCGGACGCGTGCTGGTGGTCGGTTCCTTGAACGCGGATCTGGTGGTGCGGACGGCGCGGCTGCCCGGCCCCGGGGAGACGGTGACCGGATCCGACCTGGTGATCGCGCCCGGTGGGAAGAGCTCGAACCAGGCCGCCGCGGTGGGCAAGCTCGGCGGTGAGGTCGCCATCCTCGGCTGCGTCGGCGACGACGGCAACGGCGCCATGCTGCTGGCCAGCCTGCAGGATTCCGGGGTCGACACCAGTCAGGTGAGGGTGCTCAGCAGTGTCGCCACCGGGTCGGCGATGATCGCGGTCGACGACGCGGGGGAGAACTGCATCATCGTCAGCCCGGGAGCCAACGGACGGCTGACCGCCGGTGATGTGGACGCCGCGACGGAGTTCTTCGCCGAAGCCGACGAGCGGGCGGTGCTGACGCTGTGCCTGGAGGTGTCGATCGAGGCGGTCAAGGCGGCCGCCCGGAACGCCCGCGAGCGCGGCGCCACGGTGCTGCTGAACATCTCGCCGTACCAGCAGGTCGGCTCCGACCTGCTCGACCTGGTCGACGTCCTGCTGGTCAACAACCACGAGCTGGCCGACCTGACCGGGCAGGCCGACTTCGACGCGCTGGGGGACTGGGCGGGGGTGATCGGGTCCACCGCCGCCGCGCTCGGCGACAGCGGTCCGAGGACGATCGTGGTGACCCTTGGCCCGGACGGAGCCCGGATCATCGATCTCGACGCCGGGACCGCCTCGGCCCAGATCCCGTCGCCGAAGGTCAAGCCGGTCGACACCACCGGGTGCGGGGACGCCTTCCTGGCCGCGCTCGCCTTCCGGCTCGCCCAGGGCGACGACCTCGACGCGGCCTGCGCGTTCGCCGTCCGGGTGGGCGCCTACGCGGCCACCGGGGAGGGCGCCCAGAACTCCTACCCGAGCGCCGAGCAGCTGGCCAACTGGAAACCCTGAACGGCCGATCATGGCCGTGCCGGGTGCGCAACCGAACCGAAACCGGTTCCGCATCCGGCACGCCTGCGCCGCCTGCTGCGGCCTGTTCGTGATCTCGTACGGGTCGGCGATGATCGACACCTACGGCGGCGTGGCGGTGCGGCCCCGCGACTGCATCCTGCGCCAACTCGCCGCCAACCCCGAGAGCGCTGCCGCCGTAGCGACCGGCCACCCGGACTGGCTCACCCAGCGGCGCGGCACCGTCAACGACGCCAGCTGCCTGAACCGCACCGAGGTGTACGGGGTGGTGCGGCCGGGCGATGAGGCCGAACTCGGACGTGCGCTGGCGTTCGCCCGCGAGCATGACCTGAAGGTGTCGCTGTCCGGCGCTCGGCACAGCATGGGCGGCCAGGCGTCGTGGCCCGGTGCGCTGATCGTCGACCTGACCGCAATGGACCGGATCGCCGTCGACGAGGCGTCCAGGACGGTGCGGGTCGGCGGCGGCGCGCTGTGGCGCCAGGTGCTCGAAGCGCTGCACCGGCACGGGCTCTCGGTGAGCGGAATGCCGAGCATCGATGTACTCAGCGTCGGCGGCACCATCTCGGTCAACGCCCACGGCGCCGACTTCCGCACCGGTTCGCTGGCCGGCACGGTCCGCAGCCTGCGGTTGATGCAGGCCGACGGCAGGGTCGTCACCCTCGATGCCGATCATGATCCCGACCTGTTCCATGCCGTGATCGGCGGCTACGGGCTGTTCGGCGTCATCGTCCAGGCCGAGTTGGCCACCGAGCCGAACGAGGTGTACCGGCTGGAGCAGCGGGTGGTGCCCGCGGCCGATCTGCCGAGCGTCCTGGGCGCCCTGGCGGCCGACGAGAAGAACCGGCTGATGTCCGCGGACCTGGCCACCGCGGGCTCGCCGCCGCTGCAGGAGGCGATCGTCTACACCTACTCGCGGTTCCCGGGTTCCGCGGACGAGCCGATGCCCGAACTGCGGCACGAGCCCGACTCGCCGCCTGCCCGGCTGCTGTTCAATCTGGCCCGCCACCAGGGCCCGTTCCAACGGCTGAAATGGACGCTGCAGCGCGACCTGATGCCGCGCGTGCGGCAGTGCGACACCTCACGCAATGAGGCGCTGCGTGCGGCCGAGGCCTGCCTGGTGTCGCGCAGCCAGGCCGTGTACAGCGATCTCGGCCTGCTGCGCCACAAGATTCCCCAGTACACCGACATCCTGCAGGAGTACTTCCTGCCACCGGACGCCCTCGTCCCCTTCCTGCGCGAGACCGCCGCGAGGGTCGAGGACGGACAGGCGGTGCTGCTGCACGCGTCCGTCCGGATGGTGCATGCCGAGCCGCTGCTGCTCGACTACGCCCGGGGTGAGCGGTACTCGCTGGTGCTCTATCTGAGCCAGGAGGTGTCCGCCGCCGGCAACCGTGACATGGCCGACCTGACCCGGTCGCTGGTCGGGCTCGCGCTGGCGCAGGGCGGCACCTTCTACCTGCCCTACCAGCAGCACTACACCCGCGACGACCTGACCCGCGCCTACCCGCGGATCGAGGAGTTCTTCGCGCTGAAGCGCCGCCACGACCCGGGGCTGCTGTTCATGAACAGCCTGTACAGCCGGTACGGCGAACGATGAGGCGGGGCGCGCACGCGGTCGTTAGGATGCCGCGGTGAACTGGGTGGAGCTGGTCGGCTACGCCGGGTCGGCGCTGATCGTGGTGTCGCTCACCATGACGTCGGTGGTGCGGCTGCGGCTGTTGTCGCTCACCGGAGGACTGATCTTCGTCGTCTACGGCGCGCTGCTGCCGTCGGTCCCGATCATCGTCACCAACGCGGCAGTGGCCGGCGTGAACATCTGGTTCCTGCGCCGCGAGTTCGGGCCGCACCGGGCGATCGGCGCGGTGCCGATCGAGGCGGACGCTCCGTTCCTGGAGGACTTCCTGCGCGCGCACGCCGACGACATCCGGCGCAGCTGGCCGGGCTTCGGCTCGCTGCACGGCGAGGACGTCGTGCTGCTGCTGATGCGTGACGGCCTGCCCGCGGGGGTGCTGGCCGGACGCCGCGACGGCCCGGTGCTGAGGCTCACCGTGGACTATGTGATGGCCGCCTACCGGGACTCGCGGATCGCCGCCTGGCTGTACACCGGCCCGGGCGCCAGGCGGCTCCGCGACGCCGGCTTCACCAGCGTGGTCGTGGAGGACCCGACGCCGGGGCACACCGACTACCTGCGCCAGCTCGGCTTCGAGACCGTCGACGGCACCCTCGTGAAGCAACTCTGATGCCGGTCCGGGCCGATAGCCGCTCGCGACCCAGATCCGGGTAGCCCGGATGAGGGAACCCGCCGGTTCGGGTGAGTGGGTCGCTCGGGACGAGATCCCGGGCGGGCCCGGGCTGACGAGGGAGCCCGCGTCAGCCGGTGTAGCCGAGCAGCCGCTCCAGCAGCACCGGGGCGAGCGGCCGGTCGGTGTCCAGCACCACCCGGACGTGGGCGCCCTCGACGTCGCGCGGCCCGGTGCGCTGCTTGCGCAGGTCGCAGATCGTCTGACCGCGTCCCGGTCCCTGGGTGTCGTCGACGACCACCGGCACGTTCGGGGCGCGGGTGGCGGTGATCTGGCCGACCGCGATGGCGGCGGCAAGCGGGTCGTGCAGGGCGCACATCCGGCGTCCGTACTCGTCGACGTAGAAGTCGAAGTACAGGTTGAGAATGTCGGCCAGCGCCCGGTTCAACGCCGACTCGGACGCCGCCAGCGCCTCCCGGTCCGACTCCTCGAACGCGTTCTCCAGAGTGACGTCGAGGGGTACCAGCACGACCTGCCAGGGTGCTTCCATGACCGCCTGGGCGGCCTCGGGATCGTTGTAGATGTTGGCCTCGCCGACCGGGCTGAGGTTGCCCGGCACCAGGGCCGCGCCGCCCATGATGATCACCTCGCGGACCAGTTCCGCGATCGACGGGTCCTGCTTCAG
>JBDHZN010000275.1:0-4375 GCA_039811845.1 Micropruina sp.
GCGGAGCAGGACGTGACCCTCAAAGACCCGACCACAGAAGGGTCTGGACAGGCTCGACCAGCGGTGAGGGTGTCGCCTGCGCGCGGGCTGGGATCCCCGGATGACCGGGAACTTGAGCTATCGGAACGGAGGGTCGAGCAGCGGACGGGTGAATCTCAACCCGTGCCGAATTCGCGGTTGAGTCGTTGCTGCAACTCGTCGCCGCCGGTGAGGTGGCTACCGACGACAACCTCGACTGGTGAGGTGAGGTTGGCCCGCACCGTGTAGCTGACCGGGAATCCAAGTGTTCTGAGTAGGGCCAGGTGTGCGCGGGCGGTGGCTTCCATCAGGTCTGGCGTCTCCGCCCAGACCGTAAGCTTCAGAGCAGGGTCGGTCGACGGGTCGTAGGTGGCCGACCATTGCCCGTCCGTCGCCAGACGGCCGATCAGGGAGAAGACCTCCGACACCGGATACGGCGGACCCAGCAGGTCGAGCCGCAGCCGCCGCCAGCGAATGATCCAGTGTCGATCGGCCAGATCATCCGCATGTCGTGCGAGCAGCCCAGGCATGGTCGCCAGCAGGGCCGGATCACCCGTCCGTGCGGGGCGGTCGAGCGCCACTTCGATGCTGCTGGGTCCCCTGGTGGTGTCCGAGTGCACCGCCCAATCGACCGCACCCGGCAACTCATGAATCAGCCGGAACCACCGCTCAGTCTCGGTGACGGGTGAGGTCCGATGCCGGTCATCGCTGAAGACCCGCAGCACGTGGGCGCCTTGTCGAACGACGAACCGCGAGGTATGCCGGGCAAATTCCCTAGTGAAGCTGTTGTAGTACCGCTCAGCCACGTCCAGCGCATCCTCACCAGTGGCGTCGTCGGTCAGTGTGACGTCGACGTTGTACGAGTAGCCCATGGTCGGTTCGCGGTTGTAGCGGCCGTCGACGCGGGCAACACCCGGAAGCGAACGTAGCTCCTCCGAGAGCGTGGACGCCTCGTCCGACCGGTCCGGCACCCCCGACCAGGCAGCCAACGCCGCGCCCACCCACTCCGCCAGGTTCATCCGACGATCATGCCCCGATCCGGGTGCTCGAAGGTTCCGCCGGCAAGACGTAGGGACCTGGCCCCGCCACCGACGCTCGCCCGCTGCGTGACGCTCGGGCGGCGCCTTGCTGCGTTTCCTTCGTCGCCATGCGACCAGGCATGACTCGCTTGTCGACGCTGCGAGACATCAGATCGGACACCCCTCGCCAGGGCGGGTGTCAATGGTGGCACTAGCGGCCGAATCCCGAACCTTGCCGTCCTTCGAGGTCAGGAGCAGGATGGAAAGTTGACCGAAGGAGAACCGCATGCGTCGCACCCCAGCCGTCCTGACCGTCGCTCTGATCACCGCCCTGGGCTGGTTACCCGCAGCCGCGCCGCAAGCCATGGCGCAACCGCTGGAATGCGAGTACCCGGCATACGGTGACATCAACGCCGACGGCACCCCTGAACTGGTGGTCGGCGTACCCAACGCCAACGGGGAAGCAGGCGCGGTCGACATCTTCTACGACCGTGCCAAGGCGCCGACTCGGGTGACCGCCGCCTCGCTCGGCTTCACTCCGAGTGCCGGCGAAGAGTTCGGCAGTTCGGCACTGATCAGCGATCTGGACGGTGACGGCTGCAGCGAGCTGATCGTCGGCGCTCCCGGCGCGGACGCCGGGGCCGGCCGGGTGTACATCGCCAAGGGCACGCCGTCCGGGTTGAGCGGCACGCCGACCTATGCCCCGATCTCGTCGCCCAGCCCCGGCGCCCGATTCGGCGCGACGCTGTCCGAGACCAGCACCGCCAAGCAGCAGGACGTGCTGATGATCGGCGCGCCCGGCTACGACCACCCGGCCAAGGACGCCGGCGCAGTCGCCCTGGTGGAACTCAACCGCAGCACCGGTGCCCACAAGGCGCCGATCATGATCAACCAGGCCACCCCGGGCGTGGCGGGCTCGGCGAAGGCCGGTGACGGGTTCGGTTCGGCGCTGGCCGGCAACATCGTCGGCGTCCCGGCCAAGGATGTCGGTGCGGCGAAGGACGCCGGCGCCGTCGTCCGGCTGCTGCTGAAATCCACCAGCCCGACGCTGGAGGTGGCCGGGCAGGAATGGACGCAGAACAGCCCCGGGGTGGCGGGTACCGCCGAAGCCGGCGACCGATTCGGCGCCAGCCTCACCGGTGGCGGCTTCGTCGCGGTCGGCGTCCCCGGCGAGGATGTCGGATCGGCCAAGGATGCGGGCATGGTTCATCTGTTCCGGCAGACCGACATCGCCGGCGCGAAGGCCTTCAAACAAAGCCGCGCCTACACCCAGAACACGGCCGGGGTCCCGGGCACGGCCGAGCGGGGCGACCGGTTCGGTGCCGCGGTGGCGTTCGGCGACATGGAATCAGGCGAGAGCGGCTACAACCTGTGGATCGGCGCCCCCGGCGAGAGCATCGGCCGCACCGGACAGGCAGGGTCGGTGACCCGGCTCGGACTGGGCGGCTCCCGGTTGCCCAACACCGCGCTGTACTCCGGCCACGGACTGCCCGGAAGCCCCGAGAAGGGCGACCAGCTGGGGGCCACGCTGGGCACGGTCGGCGACGACTACAACATGGAAGAGGACGGCTCGACCAGCCTGCTGATCGGCGCCCCGGGCGAAGACCGTGGCACCGCGCGCGACTCGGGCTGGGTGATTTTCTCCCGGTACTCGTTCGACGCGTCCCCGCGAACCAAGGGACTGGTCAACAAGGCGGTGGCCGGCGAGCACTACGGTCAGGTCTTCGGTTCCTGACCCGGCGCTCGCCGCGCCCCCGCACCGGTAGCAACTCGTCGCGAGCCGGCGGCCACGCGCAGAGCCGGGCGAGGTCTACCGCTGGTCGTCGGGCCGCACCACGCCCTCGTCCATCGCCTGCTGAATGTCGTGCGGCAGCGCCTTGCCGGTGGCCAGCCGTGCGTTCCGGTAGCCGTAGACGGCGTAGATCAGGAAGCCCAGCGCCATCCACACCAGGAACCGCACCCAGGTCTCCAACGACAGGTTCAGCGTCAGATAGAGGCAGATCAGCGCCGAAACGATCGGCAGCACCGGCGAGAACGGCACCTTGAAGGCCCGGGGCAGATCGGGACGCTTCCGGCGCAGCACCACCACCGCCAGCGACACCAGGATGAACGCCGACAGGGTTCCGATGTTGACCATCTCTTCCAGCATGCCGATCGGGGTGAGACCGGCGAAGATGAGGCAGGCCACTGTGACCACGATCGAAATGCGCCACGGCGTCCGGAATTTGGGGTGCACCCGGGCCAGGCCGAGCGGCAGCAGGTTGTCCCGCGACATCGCGAAGATGATCCGGGTGGCTCCGATCATCAGCGTCAGCACCACCGTGGTCAGGCCGGCGACGGCGCCGGCCGAGATCAGCGTGGCCATCCAGCCCTGCCCGTGATGGGCGAACGCGTTCGCCAGCGCCGCGCTGGGGTCGATGTCGGCGTAGTTGACCATGCCGACGACGACGATCGCGACCGCGCAGTAGAGCACGGTGCAGATGATCAGCGAGGCGATGATGCCGATCGGCAGATCGCGCTGCGGATTGCGGGTCTCCTCGGCGGTGGTCGCCACCACGTCGAAACCGATGTAGGCGAAGAAGACCAGGGCCGCGCCGGCGAAGACGCCGCTCCAACCGAAGACGGCCGGGGCCGCGCCGGTGAGCCACTGGATCAGCGGCTGGGTCCAACTGAAGCCCTCGGACGCCGCCGACGGCACCGAGTCGGGAATGAACGGGGTGTAGTTGGCCGGATTGACGAACATCAGTCCGGCGACGATCACGAACAAGACGATGAACAGCTTCACCCCGACCAGCACCATGTTGACCCGCAGCGACTCCTTGATTCCCACCGTGATCAGGACGCCGAGCGCAACGATCAGCAGGATCGCCATCAGGTCGAAGCCTTTGGTCTCACTGAATGGGCTGGCCCCATAGGCCAGGAACTCGGGCAACGTGATGCCGAATTTGCCGAGCAGCACGCCGAGATAGGCACTCCATCCCTGAGCCACCACGCTGGCGCCGAGGAACATCTCCAGGATCAGATCCCAGCCGATGATCCAGGCGAAGACCTCGCCCAGCGAGGCATAGCTGAAGGTGTAGGCCGAGCCGGAGACCGGGACGGTCGAGGCGAATTCGGCGTAGCACATGGCGGCCAGCGCGCAGCAGACCGCCGCCACCACGAAGCTGACCACGATGCCGGGTCCGGTCATCTCGTGCGCCACGCGTCCGGTCAGGGTGAAGATGCCGGCACCGATCACCACGCCCACCCCGAAGACGGTCAGATCGAGCGCGGTCAGGGATTTCTTGAGTTGGTATTCAGGTTCGTCGGTGTCGGCGATCGACTGCTCGATCGTCTTG
>JBDHZN010000276.1:0-4346 GCA_039811845.1 Micropruina sp.
CGGGTACCAGGCCTGC
Source organism: Micropruina sp. (assembly GCA_039811845.1). Classification (GTDB taxonomy): domain Bacteria; phylum Actinomycetota; class Actinomycetes; order Propionibacteriales; family Propionibacteriaceae; genus Micropruina. The sequence continues at coordinate 17 of JBDHZN010000276.1, forward strand.
AGGATCGCCGGCACCCGGTTCTTGGCCCAGCGCAGGTCGAGCGGGCGTCCGGACATCACCACGACCACCGTCGGGGTGCCGGTGGCGACGATGCGCTGCAACTGTTCCAGCTGGCGTCCGGGCAGCTCGAGGGTGTCGTTGGACGCCCGTTCCCCGATCTGGTTCTGCCGCTCACCGACCACCACCACGGCCAGCTCGCTGGCCGATGCCAACTCGACCGCCAGGGCGATCTCGGCTTCGTCGTCGTGGTCGGGGTCCGTCCGGCCCACCGCCGCGTCCATGGCGTCGAACATGGACGGGTAGCGTCGCTCGGGAATGCCGACGCCGGGGGCGAAGATCACCTCGCCGGTGGCGCGCGCCCGGATGCCGTCCAGGATGGTGACGGTTTCGTCGACGTCGTAGTCGAACGCCCAGGGCCCCAGCGTGTCGCGCGGCGAGTCGGCGAGCTGCCCGATCACCGCGATCGACTCGGGCGCCGCCAGCGGCAGCACGCCGTCGTTCTTGAGCAACACCAGGCTGCGCTCGGCGGCCACCCGGGCGACCTCACGATGCCCGGCGGCGCTCAGCACGGACGCCGTGGCCGCCTCGTCGACATACGGGTTCTCGAACAGGCCGAGCCGGAACTTGGCCCGCAGGATCCGCCGGACCGCCTCGTCGATCGTGGCTTCGCTGACCAGGCCCTGCGCCACGGCGTCCGTCAGGTGCGCATAGGCCGGATCCTCCATCGTCATCTCGAGGTCGAGGCCGGCGTTCATGGCCCGCGCGCCGGCGTCGGCCAGGTCGCGGGCGAAGTGCTGGGTGACCAGCGAACGGACGGCGTTGGCGTCCGAGACCACGAAGCCGTCGAAGCCGAACTCGCCGCGCAGCACGTCGGTCAGCAGCCAGCGATTGCCGGAGGCCGGGACGCCGTTGAGGTCCATGTAGGCGCTCATGATGTTCGCGGCGCCCGCCTCGACGGCGGCCCGGAACGGCGGCAGGTAGACGTTCCACAGCTCCGAGTCGGAGATCTCGGAATCCTCGTAGTCACGGCCGCCGCGGGCGGCGCCGTAGCCGGCGAAGTGCTTCGGGCCGGCCAGGATCGACTCGGCGCCGAAGTCGCCCTGGAAACCGCGGACGTGGGCGGCGGCCACCGCGCCGCCCAGCACCGGGTCCTCTCCGGCACCCTCGACGATGCGGCCCCAGCGGGGGTCGCGGGCGACGTCGACCATCGGTGCGAATGCCCAGTGGATGCCGACGGCGCGGGCCTCGCGGGCCGCGACCGCCTCACCCGCGGCGATCGTGTCCGGATCCCAGGACGCCGCCTGTGCGATCGGCACCGGGAAGATCGTCCGGAGGCCGTGGATGACGTCGAAGCCGAACAGCAGCGGAATGCCGAACCGGCTGCCCTCGATCGCCAGCCGCTGTAGGCGGTTCGCGGTCGCGGGGTCGCGGACGAACAGCACCGAGCCGGCATCGCCCCTGGTCAGCACCTCTTCGACCGCCGCCTTGTCGAAGTAGAAGTACTGGGTGACCTGCCCGGCCTTCTCTTCCAGGCTCAGCCGGCCGAGCAGGTCGTCGACCCGTTCGTCGATGGTCAGGCCCGGGTCGCGGAATGGCAGGTCGGTCATCGGTTCTCCCTCGAACAATGATCTGGTTGAGAGACAGCCTGCCAGGTCGGGGCTGTGGTATTCATGCCCGATGACCAACCCTGCCGTGGAACAGCTGATCGCCCGCTCGCATCGGCTGGGGGCTGACCCGCGCACCACCAACTACGGCGGGGGCAACACCTCGGCGAAGGGGACGGCCGCGGACCCGGCGACCGGGCGGTCCATCGAGCTGCTCTGGGTGAAGGGTTCCGGCGGCGATCTCGGCACGCTGGCGCCGGCCGGGCTGGCGGTGTTGCGGCTCGACCGGATGCGTGCCCTGACCGACGTCTATCCGGGCGTCGAACGCGAGGACGAGATGGTCGCCGCCTTCGACTACTGCCTGCACGGCAAGGGCGGCGCGGCGCCGTCCATCGACACCACGATGCACGGCCTGGTGGACGCCCCGCACGTCGACCACCTGCACCCGGACGCCGGCCTCGCGCTCGCGACCGCCGCCGACGGCGAGGAGCTGACCCGGCGGATCTTCGGGGACACGGTGCGATGGGTGCCGTGGCGGCGTCCCGGCTTCCAGCTCGGCCTCGACCTCGCGGCCATCGCCAACGACCACCCAGACGTCGTGGGCTGCATCCTCGGCGGCCACGGCATCACCGCGTGGGGCGCGACGTCGCAGGAGTGCGAGGCGAACTCGATGTGGATCATCGACACCGCCGCCGACTACATCGCCACGCACGGCGCCGCCGAGCCGTTCGGCTCCCTCCGGGAGGGCTTCACCGCGCTCCCGGACGCCGAACGCCGCGCCCGCGCCCTGGCCCTGGCGCCGACCCTGCGGGCCATCGCCTCGCAGGACCGGCGGATGGTCGGCCACTTCACCGACACCGACGCAGCGCTGGACTTCCTGGCGTCCGAGAAGGCGCCCGCGCTGGCCGAGCTGGGCACCTCGTGCCCCGACCACTTCCTGCGGACCAAGGTCAAGCCGATGCTGCTCGACCTGCCGCCGAATGCCCCTCTCGAGCAGACCATCGAACGGCTGCATGAGCTGCACGCGGCCTACCGTGCCGACTACGCCGGCTACTACGAACGCAACGCCGATACCGACAGCCCGGCGATCCGCGGCGCCGATCCGTTGATCATCCTGATCCCCGGCGTCGGCATGTTCTCCTACGGCGTCAACAAGCAGACCGCCCGGGTGGCCGGCGCGTTCTACACCAACACCATCAACGTGATGCGCGGCGCCGAGGCGCTCTCCACCTACGCCCCGGTCCCCGAGCGCGAGAAGTTCCGGATCGAATACTGGGCGCTGGAAGAGGCCAAGCTGCAGCGGCTGCCCAAGCCGAAGCCGCTGGCGGCCCGGGTCGCGTTGATCGCCGGCGGCGCGTCGGACGCCGGCGCGGCGATCGCGGAGCGGTTCGCGGCCGAGGGTGCCTGTGTCGTCCTCGCCGACCCGGACGCCGACGCGGCCCAGGCTGTGGCTGCCCGGCTCGGCGGCACCGATGTCGCCATTGGGGTCGGCTGTGACGCGACGAACGCCGAGCAACTGCGGGCCGCCGTAGACGCTGCCGTGCTCGGCTTCGGCGGCCTCGACATCGTGGTCGACGCCGCCGGCGGGAACCTGGAACCGGGCGCTGCCGCCGCTGTGCTCGTCGGCCAGGGCCTGGGCGGCGACATCGTGTACGTGGGCGCGGCAGAGCTCGCGGCGCCGGCGGCGGAGCTCGGCCGGCACGGCATCAGGGTGAACGGCATCGAGGCCTCGCCCATGGCTCCGGCCGCCTACGTCGCCGGTGTCGCCTTCGCGCTGTGCACCGCCGACCTGTCGCACACCACAGGGGTACGGGTTCCGGTCGACCTGGTCTGACCGGCGGTCTCTATATATACTGAGTTCGAGACGTGTATATATAGGGAGGTCGGCCGATGACGAAGACGCTGATCGACATCGATGACGTCCTGCTCGCGCAGGCGATGCGCGCGCTTGGTGTCTCCACCAAGAAGTCGGCCGTCGAGTTGGCGTTGCGCGAGGTGCTGCGCCGCCAGTCCGCCGTCCGCTATCTCGATTTCGTTGCCACCGGCGCCACCGCGGATCTGAACGACCCGGAGGTCACCGGCGGGGCCCAGCGGTGAGGGTGCTCTACCTGCTCGACAACTCGGCCACTCAGCGGATCAGCCGCTCCGCTGAGGTTGCGGCGGCAGTCGGGGCTCTGCTCGACTCGGGGGTGCTTGCCAGTTGCCTGCCGCAGTTGCTCGAGGAGGGCTACTCGGCCCGGTCGGCTTCGGACCACGCCACCATCCTCGACTTGAACGCCCGGGCGAAGGTCTTCCTGCCCCCGGTGTCCGAGGTGGCGGACCGGGCGCTCGACCTGCAGCGCCGGTTGTTCGCGGCCGGCAAGGGGCGGGCGGTCGGCGTCAGCGACCTGCAGATCGCCGCGACCGCGCTGGTGCACTCCGGCCGGAGCCAGCAGGTGATCGTGGTGCATCACGACTCGGACTTCGACCACGTCGCCGAGATCGAACCCGAGTTCCGGGCGCACTGGATCGTGCCTCGGGAATGACCTGAGGTTCGCGCTGTTTGAGCCGATCGCTGGTCGCCGGCGCGCGGATGGGCCAGACTGGGCAGGAGAGCCTTCGCCGGGGTCGACGGAGGTCGAACCCATCAAAGGAGGACGGATGAGCGTCCCGGCCGGTGCGGTGGCATTGTTCGCGACCTGCATCAACGACACGATGTTCCCGCAGACACCGAAGGCGGTGGTCAG
>JBDHZN010000277.1:0-4334 GCA_039811845.1 Micropruina sp.
CGCCTTCCAGAACGCCTTGACCGATCCTCAGGCGGGTGCTCAGGAGTTCCTCGACCTCACCGGCGCCGGGCACGCCACGCCGGAGGGTGAACAGCCACCGACCCACACGCCACTGCCCGAGTTGTCGGACGCGGAGCTGGAACGGAATCGCTATTTCCTGGGTCGAATGGCCGGCCCCAGTGTCTTCTACGATCCACCGTTCGACGCGATCCGGCGACTGCCACTGAGCGTGTGCGCCGGCGAACTCAGCCACGGGCAGCTGGCTCGCCGCACCGCCCAGGCGCTCGCGGATGCCCTGGACGTCCCACTCATCGACGTCCCCGGTAACCATCTCGGCCCCTCACTGGAGGCCGACCGGTTCGCCGTGGCGCTGAAGAAGGTACTCAAGGCAACCTAAGGGCATCCGCAGTGACAGTGATGTCACCACGATCGTGGTGGCGCGTCCCTTTTGAGCCAACCGCAGCCCTGGGCCAGACTGGGACATGGCCCCAGCTTCCACCACAGGCCTTTGGCTCGATCGAAACTTCCTCAGGTTCTGGAGCGGCCAGGCGGCCAGCCAGTACGGCGCACAAATCACCAAGTTGGCGCTACCGGTCCTCGCGGTGCTGATGCTGCAGGCGAACGAAGTCCAGGTCGGCTACCTCAACGCATCAGGCTTGGCGGCGTTCCTTCTGGTCGGCCTCCCCGCCGGCGCGTGGATCGACCGAATGCGCAAACGCCGAGTGATGATCATCGCCGACGGTGTTCGCGCGATAGCTCTGGGAACGATCCCGGTGCTGCATATCACCGGTCTGCTGGAGCTGTGGCATTTGTACCTGATCGCCCTGATCCAGGGCACGGCCACTGTCTTCTTCGACGTCTCGTATCAGAGCATCGTGCCGGCTTTGGTCCCCGGAGAGCAGATCGCCGAGGCGAATGGAAAGCTGGAATCGACTCAGCAGATCGCAGGATTGAGCGGCCCGGCGGTCGCGGGCTGGCTGATCGGGCTCATCACAGCGCCGCTCGCCATTCTCGTGACAGCCACCACCTATCTGATCTCGCTGGCGGCATTGCTGACCACCCGCGATCACGAGGTGTTCAGGCCACGGCACCACCGCCCGCCCCTTCACCGGGAGATTTCCGAAGGCTTGCGCTGGACGCTCGGCGAGCCGATGCTGCGGCGAATAGTCGTGACCTCCGGGATCGCGAACCTGTCAACGACACTGATCTTCACCCTGATGCCGATCTTCGTCCTCAGAACCCTGGGCTTCTCGCCAGCCCGCATGGGGCTATTGCTCACCGTGATGGCCGTGGGCGGACTACTCGGGGCGGCCTCGACACCGAAACTCGCCAAACGGTTCGGAGAGGCTCGCCTGATTCCGCTTGCGGCATGCGGATCCGCGCTGGCCACGGTGCTCGTCCCGTTGGCGGTACTTCTTCCGTCCGATATGGCCTTCTGGCTCCTCGCGGCACAGGGAATGATCGCGAACTTCAATGCTCTCGTCTACAACATCACCCAGGTGACGTTCCGGCAACGCATCACACCCGCAGACCTCCTCGGACGGACGAACGCGTCCGTTCGGTTCTTCGTCTGGGGCATCATGCCCGTCGCGGCTCTTCTCGCCGGGTGGGTGGGGTCCGCGATCGGAACCGTCCCCACCCTATGGATCGGGGTGATCGGCTGCCTCGCGTCGGCGCTACCTGTCGCGCTCGGGCCCTTCTGGCGACTGCGTGACCTTTCCACCGTCGTCGTTCATCGCTGATCGCGACCCGGGCTTGCGGGCCTCGAATGGTCTCCACAATCTCGGCCCAGGGAAGTCGTCCACTCAGAGCGACTCCACTATTCGTATTCGCAACCTGGGAGGATCGACGGGTGGCCAGGACAATTCGCTTCATGTTCGAGTACGGCCAGCAATGGCCACTGTGGGAGAACGGTGCCGAGGGCGGGCCGACGATGGAACCGGCCGACTACGGGCTGTCAGCAGAGTTGACCGAGCGGTTGCGGCTGCTCACCGAGTGCTGGCAACAGCACTTCCACTACGAGACCGGGTGGGATTCGCCGGAACACCTCACCACCTGGAAGGCACAAACCGATCAGGCCCTGGCCGTCCTGCGGCGGGAAGTGGCAGCTATCGCCGACGTTGTCGACGAGCGGGGTCTGTGACGTAGCTGGTCCGTGCTGACGGGATCACGATGATCCTTGGCAGGAAAGACCTGTCACGGGTTCTTTGCGCGTCTGCCGACTACTGCCGCTCTTGAACCACGTTGAACACGCTCCCGTCAGGAGCACGGACGAAGAAGCGAGTGACGCCCCACGTTTCGGTGCTCAACGGGTGAACGATCTGATACCCGTGCTGTTCCGCGGCCTCGAATGCGGCCTCCACGTCGTCCACCATGATCGACGCCACCGGAAGTTCCGGCGCCGTTTCGTCACGGGTCAGGATCTGGACGTTGGCCCCGGTCTCCGGTGAGGTGAAGCGGGCCACCCACCCCAGATTGAACTCCTCCTCGCTCAGACCGAGGTAGTCGGTGTAGAAGGCTCTGGCCCCGTCGATGTCCGACACCGGGATGTCGGCGATCACCCTCGTCACACGCATCAGCATCCTCCTTGATCCAACGCTGGTCCCATTGTCCCCTTGGCTGGCGGGGTTGGCCTGGGGTGGGCGGAGGATCGCTCAGAGTCCGCGGAATCACAGCGATGTAGTTATCCCCGATCTGTGGATCGTCCTGTGGATAACTCGGGTAGTCGGCGGCGGGTGACGCGGTGAGGAGATCCCGGCGTTCGCCGGGATGACCACGTGGGACGACGGTGGGGTCGCAGCATGGTGTGTGTCGATCGTGCTCGCGGTGACGCCGACCTCGCCCGCTGACGTAGGACGACGGTGGCGACGCAGCATGGTGTGTGGGCACCGGTCGCAGCTGGGCTTGGGTCTCGACAAACTCGACCGACGATCGGTTTCAGTTCTCCAGCGGTTTGTTCGTGGCCAGCATGTGCCGCATCCGGTCCTGATTGGCCGGCAACACCACGAGTTCCAGGGCGACCTCAATCTCGCGGCGCAGCAACTCGGCCTCGGTCACCGGTTCGTCTCCGGTGAGCATGGCCGCCAGCGCGCCGACGATCCGCTGATCGGTGGGCGAGGCGTCCGACCACGAGGCATCGAGGGGTTCCAGGCGCGGGCTGTGTAGCGCGAACCGTTCGGGTTCCGGACGCCGCGGCCGTCCGACCAGTTCCAACGCGGAGGCCTTGGCTCGCTCGAGCACCCGGGCGCCGTTCATCACGATCTCGTCGGACGGCAGCAGCAGCCCCTCGGCCTGCGCCTCGAACGCCGAGCCGCTGATCGCGGAAGTCGATGCCAGGGCGAACGCGCGCGCCGCGGCGTCCGGTAAACCACGTAGTGTTGCCCGGATCAGGGTGCGGGTGACGCCGCCCCAAGCCGGGATCAGGCCCACTTTGCGTTCCGGGAAGCCGGCATACAGCTCGGCACCGGCCACCACATGATGCGCGGCCAACATCAACTCGCAGCCGCCGCCCAGCGCCAGCCCGCGGGCCGCCGCCACGACCGGGAAGGACGCCGCCCGCAGCCGTGCGAACGAACCCTGTCCCAACTCGGTGAAGTGGCGCAGTTCGTGCGGATCGTTGCGCTCGACCAGCGACGCGAAGACGTTGAGGTTGGCACCCGCCGAGAAGGCGCGCGGATGGTCGGTGCCGATCACCAGGGCGGTGAAGGCGCCGCCCTCCCCCAGTTCGAGTGCCCGTTGGATGATCTCGAAGACGCCGGGCTCGCAGACGTTCATCTTGGTCCGCAGGGTCAAGCAGGCCACCCCGTCACCGAGGTCGACCAGCGCCGCCGACTCGTTCTCGGCCAACACCCCGGACGCTTGCGCGACGGTCAGCGGACCGGGCGGCAGTTCGGCCACCGACCCGTCGGTGGCCAGCACCGCACCGGGACGGGGCCGGAACCCGCCGGCCTGCACCGCTTGCCGCAGCAAAGTGGGCACCGGCCGTCCTTCGGCCTCGAAGCGTTCGACCAGCCAGTCCACACCCACCGCGTCGGCGAGTTCGAACGGACCCGCCTGCCAGGCGTAGCCGAGCTTCATCGCGTCGTCGATCAGGCCGACGTGGTCGGCGATCTGCGGCGCGGTGAGGCAGCAGTAGTCGACGAACTCGCGCAGCACCGTCCACGCGTATCGTCCGGCCGGCGAATCGGTCTCGCACACCGCACGAAGGCCGCGGGCCTGCAGCGCCGGGTCGGACGGCGTCCGCCGCGGCCGGTACTCGAAGGTGTCGGTGTCGATCACCTCGTCGATCGGACCGTCCTCGGTCTTGCGGCGGCGGGTGAATCCGCCCGGGCCAC
>JBDHZN010000278.1:0-4323 GCA_039811845.1 Micropruina sp.
AACAGCGCGACCAGGTCGCCGCGGGCATCGAGGGTCATGGGCTGAGCGTAGCGGTGCCGTCCGGGCCTCTCGGAGGACCCCGCTAGGCTTGCCGCCATGACCGACACCCGCTCAGCCTGGGGCTGGGGCCTGGCCTCCATCCACTCCTCCGGACAGGTTCTCGACACCTGGTTTCCCGACCCGCAGCTCGGTTCCTCCGCAGGTACCGCCGCCCCGGAACAGTTGACGGCGGCGCAGACCGACGACGCCGAGCGCGGCGTCCGCACCGAGACCGTGCTGGTCGAGATCGACCTCGACGCCGCTCCGGCGTCCACCCCGGACGCCTACCTGCGGCTGCACCTGCTGAGCGCCCGCCTGGTCCGGCCCCGTGAGTTGAATCTGGACGGCATCTTCGGCGCCCTGCCCAACGTGGTCTGGACCTCGGCCGGTCCCTGCGCGGTGGAGGGTTTCGAGCAGGTACGGGCCGCGCTGCGCCTAGGCCGGGGGCAGCTCACCGTCTTCGGTGTCGACAAATTCCCTCGAATGGTCGACTACGTGGTGCCGTCGGGGGTACGGATCGCGGACGCCGACCGGGTGCGGCTGGGTGCGCATCTGGCGTCCGGTACGACGGTGATGCACGAGGGGTTTGTGAACTTCAACGCCGGCACACTCGGCGCCTCGATGGTCGAGGGCCGGATCTCGGCCGGCGTGATCGTCGGTGACGGCAGCGACATCGGCGGCGGAGCGTCCATCATGGGCACGCTGTCGGGCGGCGGCAAAGAGATGGTGACGATCGGCGAACGCTGCCTGCTGGGCGCCGAGTCGGGGCTGGGCATCTCGCTCGGTGACGACTGCACCATCGAGGCGGGGCTGTACGTGACCGCCGGCACCAAGGTCACCCTGCCCGACGGCATCGTGGTCAAGGCGCGTGAACTGTCCGGGCAATCGGGCCTGCTGTTCCTGCGCAACTCACTGACCGGCGCCGTCCAGGTGCGCCCGAAGGCCGGCAGCACTTTCGAGTTGAACGCCGCTCTGCACGCGAACTGATGCGCCCCCGCTGGTCTCGCATCGCCCTCGTGGCGATAGCCCTGCTGGCGGTCGTCGGCGGCGTGCTGTGGGGCGGTGCGGTGATCTGGTCGAACGCGACCAAACAGCCGCTGCCGATGGACGACCAGTGCCGAGCGAGCGCCGACGGTGCGAACGTCACGCTGACACCCGAGCAGGCGGTGAACGCCACGATCATCACCTCGGTGGCGCTGAACCGCGACCTGCCCGCCCGGGCGGTGTCGATCGCGCTGGCCACCGCCTATCAGGAGTCGGGCATTCGCAACCTCGACTACGGCCACGCCGACTCGATCGGACTGTTCCAGCAGCGACCCAGTAAGGGCTGGGGCACGGTGAAGCAGATCATGGACCCGTACTACTCCGCCGGCAAGTTCTACGACGCCCTGGTCCGGGTCAAGAACTGGCGCACCGGCGACGTCAACGATGTGGCGCAGGCGGTACAGCGTTCCGGCCATCCCGACGCCTACCGCAAACACGTCAGCAAGGCGCGGGTGCTGTCCTCGGTGCTGACCGGGAACACTCCGGGCGGGTTCAGTTGCACCCTCGACAAGCCGGGCGAGGCCGATCCTGCCGGTACCGCCGCCCTGCTCCGCAAGGCGCTGAAGTCGAAGGTCGAGGTGCGCGCCACCGACGCCAACGTCGTGGTGGCCGCCAGAGGCGAGAACATCGCCTGGGCGTCGGCGAACCTGGCAATCGCCCATGTCGCTCAGTTCGGCGTGGCCCGGGTCAGTGTCGGCGGCAGCGATTGGGTGCACAGCTCACGCACCCTGGCGTCCTGGTCGGGAATCGGCGGCGGACGCAGCGTGACCATCGGCTTCAAGGCGTAGCCAGCTGCCGGTCGAGCCCTACCGTTGGTCGATCTTGTCGAGACCCGACTCCGTTGGTCGAGCTTGTCGAGACCCATGCCGTCGCCACAACGGACTCCCACGCTCAACCGTCATCCCGGGCCCGCCCCGGGATCTCCCTCTCGGTCCCCAGCGCGAGACCTCAGCCAGCGGTGAGGCGCACCGCCGCGGCAGCGATCCGCTCGTCGGACGCCGTCAGCCCGACCCGGACGAAGTCGCCCGACTCAGGCCCGTAGAAGTCACCGGGGGCGACCAGGATGCCTCGCTCGGCGAGCCAATCGACGCTTGCCCGGCCCGATTCACCCCGGGTGCACCACAGATAGAGCGAACCCTCCGAGTGCACCACCCGGAAACCGGACGCCTCCAGCGCGGGCCGCAGCAGCGCGCGCCGCCGACGGTACCGCTCCCGCTGTTCGACCACATGGTCGTGGTCACCGAGCAGCGCCACCATGGCCGCCTGGACGGGTGCCGGCACGATGCCGCCGGCGTGCTTGCGGAGTTCGCGCAGTCCGCTGACCAGTTCGGCGTCCCCGGCCAGGAAGCCGGCGCGGTAGCCCGCCACATTGGAGCGCTTGGACAGCGAGTGCACGGCCAGCAACCCCTCCAGCGAACCTTGGTTCACATCCGGATGCAGCACCGAGATCGGCTCGGCGTCCCAGCCGAACTCGCCGTAACACTCGTCGGAGGCCAGCACGGCCCCACGTTCGCGGCAGTACCGCACCCAGGCGGCCAGTTGGTCGGCCGGAAGGATCTCGCCGTGCGGGTTGGCCGGCGAGTTGATCCAGACCAGACCGGGCCGCAGGTCGGCGATCTGCCCGGGGTCGTCGCAGGGCACCACTTCGGCGCCGGCGAGCCGCCCACCCACCTCGTAGGTCGGGTAGGCGATCCGCGGAATGACGATGGTGTCGCCGGCACCCAGGCCGAGCAGATGCGGCAGCGCGGCCACGATCTCCTTGGTGCCGATGACCGGCAGCACACCCTCGTCCGCGATCGGCAGGCTGCCCCACCGGTCGGCGAGATAGCCACGGATCGCGGCCCGCAGCGCCGGCGTCCCCCACACCGTGGGATACCCGGGGGCGTCGGACGCTTCGGCAAGCGCTCGTCGTCCCACCTCGGGGGTGGGGTCGACGGGCGTGCCGACCGAAAGGTCGACGATCCCGTCGGGGTGCGCCAGGGCGCAGGCCTTGGCGCCCGCCAGGGAGTCCCAGGGGAAGTCCGGCAGGCTGCGGTCGCGGAGCTTCACTCGCCCTGCGGCGGCAGCGCGGTCACGACCGGATGGTCGGCGTCGATCGGGCCCATCTTCGCGGCGCCGCCAGGAGATCCTACGGTGTCGAAGAACTGCACGTTGACGTCGTAGAAGACCTTCTGGTCCGACGGGACGTCGTCCTCGTAGTAGATGGCCTCCACCGGACAGACCGGCTCACAGGCGCCACAGTCGACACATTCGTCGGGTTGGATGTACAACATTCGGTTGCCCTCGTAGATGCAATCCACGGGACATTCCTCCACGCAAGCCAGGTCCTTCACATCGACACAGGGCTGCGTGATGATGTACGTCATCTCGATCCTCTCCGAACCTCGTTGAATCGTGGAACACTCTAGCGTGCACGGCTAGGAACAGAGAGGGTGCCCATGGACGCTTTGGACCGTCTGCGGCCCCCGCTCCGGCCCGGCGAACGGGTCAGTTTGCGGCTCACCGAGCCCGCGACGGATCTGATCGGTTTCGTGCTCTCGCTGGATCCGCTCACCCTCGAGGACCGGCACGGACGCACGCATGTGGTGACGCCGGGGACGGTGCTGGCAGCCCGGCGAGTGACGGTGTCGCTGGGACGAGATCCGCGCTCGGCACCCACGGCGTTGCTGGACGATCTGGCCTTGCGCGCCCGGATTGCCGGCGAGCCGGAGTTGCACCGGATCAGCGACCTGCTGGCCGGACGGCCCGCGCCCGCCGAGGTGTTCACCGGACGCGGCGAGTGGTCGGACGGCGACCTGCGAGCCCGCGTCGAGGGCGAGTGGCTGACCACGAACGTCACCGATCCCGAACTGCTCGTCGCACTCGCCTGGTGGGCCACCAGGCAGAACGCCCGCAGCATCCAGGTGCGCCGCTGAACTTTGCGCCCCGTTGGTCAATCCTGTCGGGGCCAGGTGGAACGCGGGGACGGTTCTTTTCGTTCCGCCTCTGGCCGAACTCATCAAGGTGCCTCCTGCGCTGCCGATCTGGAGTCGCCGGTCCGACGGACGCAGAAACCTCTGGCCACCGCTGGTCGGATTTGGGCCATCGTTGGGTCGAACTTGTCGAGATGTCGTGCGCTGACTAGGACCCTGCTGATTAATGGCGCGCCTGCGGTGGGTGGCGGGCGTGGTGGGCGAGGCTTGTGGTGTGCAGGGTCGTTCGCAGGATCAGCGTGACTTGTGGGATGCGGAGTCGGTGGCG
>JBDHZN010000279.1:0-4295 GCA_039811845.1 Micropruina sp.
CCTCGTCGATGATCAGGGTGTCGTAGCGGCGCAGGTCGCGGTCGTGGCCGATCTCGGCGAGCAGGATGCCGTCGGTCATCACCTTGACCTTGGTCTGCCGGCTGGTCTTGGCGGTGAACCTCACCTGATAGCCGACCACCTCGCCCAGCGGCGTCCCGATCTCTTCGGCGATCCGTTCGGCCAGGCTACGGGCGGCGATGCGACGCGGCTGGGTGTGCCCGACGCGTTCCCGTCCGGCGGCCAGGCAGAGCTTGGGCAACTGGGTGGTCTTGCCCGAGCCGGTCTCGCCGGCCACGATCACCACCTGGTTGTCGCGGATGGCGGCGACGATGTCGTCGGCCCAGGCAGCGATCGGCAGCGCGGCGTCGACTGCCAACTTCAACTGCTCCCCGGACACGGGCGCCCAGCCTAATACGCCAACCGCTTCCGGGTGACGAGCATCTCCGCACCGGGGCTATTTGACCAGGATCACCGGGCAGTTGGCGAAGGTCATCAGGCCCCGTGCCACGCTGCCCACCGAATAGGTGGGGAACCGGACGTCGGCCTCGATGACCAGCACCGAGACGGTTTCGCTGAACGAGGCCAGCTCATCGACCGGCGAGCCGTAACGGACCTCGGTGGTGATCCCGGGGAGCTCGGTGTGCCGGGCGACCACCTGCTCGACCTGGGCCGCCTGATGGGCTTCGGCGCTCTCGATCGCGGCGTCCACCTGGTCCTGGCTGACGTTCAGCCAGAAGATCCGGCTCTGCGGCGCGCGGCAGACGCTGACCACCTTCACCGGACGGCCGGCGAACAACGGATTGCTGAGCGCCCATTCCAGCGCGAGGGCGCCGGGGCCGTCGGCGTCGAGCGCCACCCCGATCGGGGCATCCTGCTGGGTGGGGACGTCGGCGACCACCACCAGCGGGCAACGCACCGCGCCCGCTAGACCGACCGAGGTCGATCCGGAGAACGGACGGTTCCGGCTGGTGTGCGCGCGGCGTCCGACCACGACCATCGAACAGTTCTGGCTCAGCTGGGTGAGCACCCCGACCGGCGTGCCGATCGCGACCTTGATCCGGATCCGCTTCTTGGCAGCACCGAGCGAATGGGCGGTGGCGGCCGCCTCGGCGAGCAGCTTGCGGGCCGTCGCCTGCACCGCGGCGGCATCGAACACCACGCCCCAGGGACTGCTCACCACCGTGTCGTCGGCCACGTACACCAGGTGCAGCATCGTTTTGGTGGCCGCTGCGATTCGGGCCGCGTACTCCAACGCCCGCACCGCGTCGTCGGACGCGTCATAGCCGACCAGGATGGGGGGCGGACCGGCGTAGGGCTTCGGCATCTCGCCTCCTCCTTCAGAGCTTGGCGATCGAACGTCCCGCGTAGTGATCGGGCAGTACGCCGATCACGATCGGCCGGTCGCCGGGCGCCCACGGGTCGGGCATCTCCTCGGGCAGCGTCACCACCGGCGCGCCCGACATGCCGTGCACCAGCACGCTCCACCCGGTCTCGGTCTCGGCGTCCAGGTCGTCGACCTGGAAGGAGACCTCGACCGCGTGGACCAGCTGTGCCAGCGGCGAGCCGGCCGCGGTACGGAAGACGATCAGGTCGTCGACCAGGCCGTAGCTGACGGGCAGAATCTGCACACCGGACGGCGAGTTCCAGCCGACACGGCCGAAATTGCGGGTGGCCAGCAACAGCCGACACTCCGTCGCATCAAGGGTGGTCAGGTGCCCGTACTGCGCCATAGGGATGACCCTACTGCCTTTCGGACGCCTCCCCCAGTTCCCAGTCCCGCACTTCCGGCATGTCTTCGAGGTGTTCCACGATGTAGGCCTCGTGCCGCGCCAGTTGGGCCTGGCAGAACCGCATCAGATCACTGGATCCGCGGCGGGTCACCTTCATGTTGTTCAGCACGTCCATCACCAGGTGGTAGCGCGAGGCCCGGTTGCGCACCACCATGTCGAACGGCGTCGTGGTGGTGCCCTGCTCGATGAAGCCGCGGACCCTGAAGCGGTCGGCGTCCGGGCGTCCGTGCACCAGCTGATGGATGGCGCCCGGGTAGCCGTGGAAGGCGAAGATCACGTCGCGGTTGTCGGTGAACAGCTCGTTGAAATAGAGCTCGCTCATGCCGTGCGGGTGGTCCTTGGGCCGCTTCAGCGTCATCAGGTCGACGACGTTCACCACCCGCAGCCGGATGTCCGGCAGGTGCTTCTTGATCAGCTCGGCGGCGGCCACCGTCTCCATCGTCATGATGTCGCCGGCACAGGCCATCACGATGTCCGGCTCGGCAGCGTCCTCAGCGGTGCCGGCCCATTCCCAGATCGAGGCGCCGCGGGTGCAGTGCTCGACAGCCTCGTCCATGGTCAGCCACTGCGGTTGCGGCTGCTTGTCCTGGACGATCAGGTTCACGTAGTTCTTGCTGCGGAAGCAGTGATCGGCGACGCTCAGCAGGCAGTTGGCGTCCGGCGGCAGGTAGATCCGGGAATGCTCCGAGCCGCCGTTCAGCACCACCTGGATCAGGCCCGGGCCCTGGTGGCTGAAGCCGTTGTGGTCGTTGCGCCAGGCGGTCGAGCTGACCAGGATGTTCAGGCTCGGAACGTCGGCGCGCCACGGCAGATGGGACGCCTCCTGCAGCCACTTGCCATGCTGGATGGTCTGGCTGGCCGACACCATCGCGAAGGCCTCGTAGGTGGCGAACAGGCCGTGCCGTCCGGTCAGGTTGTAGGCCTCCAGCCAACCGTGGCAGTTGTGCTCGCTGAGCACCTCCATCACCCGGCCGTCCGGACCGAGTTTGACGTCGTTCTCGTTCACCTCCTCCATCCAGGCCCGGTCGGACGCCTCGAAGACGGCGCCGAGCCGGTTGGAGTTGGTTTCGTCGGGGCAGAACAGCCGGAAGTTGTCCGGGTTGCGGCGGTACGCCTCGCGCATGAACTCGCCCAGCTTGCGGGTCGACTCGAGCTTCTCGGTGGCGCGCTGCTCGACCGGGACGGCCAGCTCGCGGAAGTCGGGCAGGTCGAGCGGCACCGTCAGCAGGCCGCCATTGGCGTACGGCGTCCCGGACATCGACTTGGGCTTGTCAGGGTTGGCGCTGCGCACCAACTCGACCGGATGCCCGCTGTCGTCGAACAGCTCCTCGGGACGGTACGACCGCAGCCACTCCTCGAGTTGCATCAGGTGGTCGAGATTGGTCTTCACCCCCGACAGCGGCACCTGGTGGGCACGCCAGGTGCCCTCCACCAGCTGGCCGTCGACGATGTGCGGGCCCGTCCAGCCCTTCGGGGTGCGCAGCACGATCATCGGCCAGCGCGGGCGTCCCGGCTCGGCCTCACCGGCGCGGGCCTTGCGCTGGATCTCCTTGATGGACGCGTACGCGCGGCCGAGCGCCTCGGCGAATCGGTAGTGGATGCCGGGCTGGTCGTGGCCCTCGACCTCGATCACCTCGTAGCCGTGGCCCTCGAACAGCTCGCGCACCTCTTCGCGCGGTTTGCGGGACAGCACGGTGGGTGCGGCGATCTTGCCGCCGTTGAGGTGCAGCACGGGAAGCACGGCACCGTCGTGGGCCGGGTTGACGAACGAGATGCCCTTCCAGGAGCCCTCGAGCGGGCCGGTCTCGGCTTCGCCGTCGCCGACCATGGCGATGGTGAGCAGGTCGGGGTTGTCGAAGACCGAGCCGAAGGCGTGGATCAGCGCATAGCCGAGTTCGCCACCCTCGTGGATCGAGCCGGGCGTGGTGACCGAGACGTGGCTGGGGATGCCGCCGGGCGCGGAGAACTGGCGGAAGAACCGCAGCATGCCCTCGGTGTCCTGGGTGATCCTCGGGAACGCGTCGGTGTAGGTGCCCTCGAGGTACGAGGCGCCGACGAGTGCCGGGCCGCCGTGTCCGGGGCCGGTGATGTAGAGGCAGTCCTGGCCGGTGTGCCGGATCAGCCGAGAGACGTGGGCGTAGACGAACGCCAAGCCCGGGCTGGTGCCCCAGTGGCCGAGCAGTCGCGGCTTGATGTGCTCGGGGGCGAGCGGCTCACGCAGCAGCGGATTGCCCATCAGGTAGATCTGCCCGACGGTCAGGTAGTTGTTGGCACGCCACCACGCATCGATGCCGGCGAGCTCGGATTCGGTGAGTTCGGGGAGGGTTGCTGACATGGCCTCCACGCTAGCCACCATCGACGGAACACAAATGGAGTTTGCGAGAAGTTCACCTTTCGTCGCTGGTTGGTCGAGCTTGTCGAGACCCCTCGGAAGGATCTCGACAAGCTCGATCAGCGGTGGTGAAGCTTCTCAGGCCTCCGAGGCGAAGGTGGTGCGGCCCCGCA
>JBDHZN010000280.1:0-4288 GCA_039811845.1 Micropruina sp.
AGGTGCTGCAGGTGTTCCACCTGGCCGGCAGCTCCGACTTCCTGGTGCACGTCGCCGTCGCGGACGCCGCCGAACTCCGCGACATCGTGCTGCGGCACATCACCGTCCACCGCGGCGTCCGTCAGACCGAGACCCACCTCGTCTTCGAGCAACGAACCGGCCCCGGAACCGTCGCCAGTCGATAGCAGCACGGTGACCTCGGGGACGGTTCCTTTGGTCACCGGGGACGGTTCCTTTGGTCACTTCGGTACGCAGTCTGGAACGCGGGGACGGTTCTTTTCGTACCGCTCCCGGCCCGCAAATGGAACGAAAAGAACCGTCCCTCCGTACCGGGTTCAGCTCAGCGTGCGCAACCAGCGGCGGACGTGCCAGGTGGCCTCGACATCGTCCTCGTTGTATTCCAGGACGCGTTGCCGGGCGGCGGCCCGCACCTCGGCGGTGGCGCCGCTGACGGATTCGTCGAACCAGGCCTGGCTGTTCAGACCGCCGGGGCTCTCGTCACGCCAGCGGAAGCCGGCGGCACGGGTTGCGACCACCTTCAGGCCCAGGCCTTGGGTGCCGAAGAAGTGCGTCCGGATCGCGGTGAACAGGTCGACGAAATGCTGCCGGGCCCAGTCGATTGCCCAGGCCAGAACATCGTCGCCGCTCGCCGTCGCCAGCCGCTGTAGCCGCACCACCTCGTAGTCGGAGTAGTGGTAGACGAAGGTGTCGACGCCGTCCACCAGGTTGCGCAGCCAGCTCAGCGCCGCGATCGCCAACGCCTGCTCGGTCGCATCGTCGAGCGGCTGAAACGCGCTGAAGTGCCGGTAGTAGTGGCTGCCGTCGCGTGAGTCGCTGACCCCGAAGCCCCACAGGTACACCCGGTCATCGGACGAGGTCTCGATGTCCAGGTCGATCTCCAACGTCGCGGACGGCACCTCGATCGGGCCCTGCGTCACCCGGTCGAAGTCCACCCCGCGGGCCATCAGCACCGAACGCCGCCAGGCCAGCCGCAGCCGATCCTCGGCGCCCACCCGGTGGGTGACTCGCGGCAGATAGTCGGGCAGCAGCGCATCCAGATCGGTGGCCGCCAACTCGGCGACGGTCGCCACGCCGAGATCCCGCAGCACCCCGATCTCGTACACGTCCAGCGGCGACTTCGAGATCCGCAGGCTGAGGTCGTCGTCATCCAACTGGGGACGGCAGACGTCCCACCACTGGCACCAGCCGCATTCGCGATTCGCCACCGGCAGCAGCACCGGCGGATCGTGCGGTTCGAGCGAGGCGGCGACCAGCGCGATCTCGACCCGGAAAGCGTGCTCCACGTCATACCGGGCCAGCGCCGACACCCGTTCGATCGTCCCGGACGGCTCGCTCGGCCCGACCAGCTCGCTCGACTCCACCAGCGACTCGGGAGCAGCCGCAGCGACCGCGGACGACGCTCGCGGACTGGGCGGCAGTAGCGCGGCGTCCAGGTCCACCCATGACAAGACCCGCCCAAGCGCGGGCAGGTCATCGCTCCCGACAACCGCCGCCAGTGGCAGCGGCGCGGCGTGCCCGATGGTCTCCAGCATCCGCCGGTAGTGGGCGAGTTGCAGCAGGTCGTTCAGCCGCCAGGTGTAGCGGAATCGATGCCCTTCCAGAACCTGACGCCGCAAAGGATCGGACAACGCCGACCAGGTCAGCGTCGAACCGCCGCCGCGCGGGTCGCTGACCCGATGCGATTTGATCTCGGCCGGGTGGTAGCCGCCCGCCGGATCGCGCAGCAGCAGATCGGGACGTCCGCTGCGATGCGCCACCAGATCGCGGGGCAACAGTGGTCCGATCAGCACATCGATCCCGGACGCCATCGCGTCCAGCGCCGCCCGCTCCTGCTCGGCGCTCGACCGCTCGGTCAGGCCTCGTCCGTCGAACACCGAGCCGTCGAAGCCGGACAGCAGTTGCGTGACCACCTCGGCCTGGAAGGCGATGCCGCCGTGGAACACCTCGCGCAGGCCCTCGTCCGCCGGCGGCAGGCTCATGCCGGGGTGGAAGGCGTTGTGCGTCTTGACCGGACAGCTGCGGGCGGCGTAGGCGTCCAGCGCGAACATCAGGCGCGGCCGCGGTGCAGCGCGACGATGCCCCCGCTCAGGTTCTGCCATTCGACGTCGCGCCAACCGGCCGCCGCCATCGTGTCGGCGAGCACCGGCTGGGTCGGCCAGGCCCGGATCGACTCGGCCAGGTACTCATACGCCACCGGATTGGACGCCGTCAGCCGCGCGACCAGGGGCAACACCCGCAGTGCCACCCCGTGATAGGCGAGCCGCAGCCAGCCCTCGGTCGGTGTGGAGAACTCACAGATCACCACCCGGCCGCCCGGACGGGTCACCCGGCGCAGCTCGGTGACCGCAGCCGCGGTGTCTTCGACGTTGCGCAACCCGAACGAGATGGTCACCGCGTCGAACGCGCCGTCGGCGAACGGCAGCGCCAACGCGTCGGCGTTCACGAAAGCCAGCTCGGGTTGACGCTGCTTGCCGACCTGCAGCATGCCGAGGCTCAGATCGGCCGGCACCACCAGCGCGCCGGCGTCGGCGAACGGTTTGGACGAGGTACCGGTGCCGGCTGCCAGGTCGAGAATTCGCTCACCCGGCTGCGGCGCCACCGCGGCCACCGCCGCGCGCCGCCAGCGGTGATCCAACCCGCCGGTGAGCACGTCGTTCACCAGGTCGTACCGGGCCGCCACGCCGTCGAACATCTCGGCCACATCGGCCCGGCGCTTGGCCAGCGTCGCCTTCGCCCCTCTCGGTTCACCCACGGCCCATAGCCTGCCACGCCCCACTGACACTGCGGACGATTCGGGCCGGGCTTGGATTGTGAGAGAGAATCCTGGCTATGGCCAAACGCAGCACAGTGCTCAAGGTGGCCGGACTCCGCAAAGCTTTCGGTCCGGTCGTCATCGTGGACAATTTCAACCTTGAGGTCCGCGAGGGCGAGGCGATCGCGCTGACCGGCCGCAACGGTGCCGGCAAGTCCACCATCCTGCGCTGCCTGGTCGGTGCCGACACCCCCGACGAGGGCACGGTCGAGGTGAACGGCATCCGGATGAGCGAGACGAACCCCGAGGTGCGACGCGCGCTGGCCACCGTCATCGACGACCTGGACTTCTTCCCCGACCTGTCGGTGGTCGAACATCTCGACCTGCTGGCCCGTGCGCACGGCGTGCCCGACCCCGAGACGGCGGTCGACGAGGTGTTGCACGAGGTGCAGCTGGTGCCGCAGTCCGGACAGCTGCCCGGCACCCTGTCGTCAGGTCAGCGGCGCCGGCTGGCGCTGGCCACCGCCTTCGTCCGGCCCCGTCAGTTGTTGGTGCTCGACGAGCCCGAGCAGCGTCTCGACGTCGAGGGCGTCGACTGGCTGGCCGCCCGGCTGGCCGCAGAGCGGGCCCGTGGCCTGGCGATCGTGCTGGCCAGCCACGAACCGAAGCTGGTCGACGTGGTGGCCACCCGCGTCGTCCGGATCGGCGCGGACGTGGCCGACGAGGTCAGCGCGTGAGCAAGAAATCCCGCAAGCTGATCCGCTCCGGTGCGGCGACCGCCGCATCGAAACAGGAGGCCGCGGCCGCCGTACCCGAACCTGAGCGCACCTTCTGGTTCCTGCCGGACGCGCCGTCCGAACCGGTCGACGAGCGCGAACTGCACGACGCCATGAAGCAGTGGCGCCATGGCCGCGCCACCCGCTCGATCATGGAAGCCATCCAGGACGCCTACGTCGCCGTCTTCAGCATTCTGCTGGTCGGTGCGATGCTGACCAACCTGGTGCTCCAGGCGCAGTCGACGATGGCCAACTGCGCCGCTGACAGCTGTGTCTCGGCGCGCACCCTGGTGCCGTGGGCGACCTGGTTCGCGCTGCTCGGACTGACCCTCGCCGTGGCCCGGTTGTTCGGTCCGGTGCTGGTGTCGGCCGCCGAGGGTTTCTGGCTGATGGACGCCCCGATCGAACGCTCCCGGCTGCTGTCCGGACGGCTCCGGCTGGCCACTGCCGCCGCCGGCGTGCTGGCCGCCGTGCTGGGTGCGCTGATCGCCGCGCTGAGCGGATCGAGCCTGGTCGACATCGGCCTGTGGGCGCTCGCCAACGGGCTCGGTGCGGCGGCGCTGACCGCGTTCGCGGCCGCGGAACAAACCCGCGAACGGACCAGCCTGACCCGCCTCATCCAGACCTTGTTCGCACTGCTGGCGCTGGCGACGCTGCTGCTGACCGTGGCGGTCGCCGCCGGCTGGCTGACGTTCACCGTGCCCGCCGCGGCCGTCGACTTCGGTCCGACCGTGGCCGC
>JBDHZN010000281.1:0-4250 GCA_039811845.1 Micropruina sp.
CCGAGCGGGTGCAGGCCGTCCAGCAGCTCCGCGGCGAGATCGGCGGGCTGGCGACCAACCTGGCCGGCAAGATCGTCGGCGAGTCGCTGGACGACGACGAGCGTGCCCGGCGCACGGTCGATCGGTTCATCGCCGACCTTGAGGCATCCGACGCGGAGCGGGTATGAGCAGCATCCAGCAGGAACGGCTGAGCGAGCTGGACCGGGTTCTGGACTCGGTCCAGGTCACGCCGGACCTCTCCGAAGAGCTGTTCGCCCTGGTGGATCTGCTCGACCGGCAGCCCGCGCTGCGGCGAGCGCTGACCGACCCGGGTGCCGAGCCCGAGGCGCGGGAGAGCCTGCTGCAGGCGCTGTTCGGTTCCCGGCTCTCCGAAGCTGCTCGCACGGTGCTGCACGCCGCGGTCGGGCAGCGCTCGGGTAGCCCGTCTGCGCTGGCGGCCTCCTTGGAACGCCAGGGCATCCGTGCGGCGCTGAGTAGCGCTCAACTCGCCGGCACCCTGGACGCCGTCGAGGACGAACTGTTCCGCTTCGAACGGCTGGTCGCGGCCGACCCGGCGCTCCGGGCGGCGATCAGCGACCGGTCGGCGCCGCTGGACGCGCGTCAACAACTGGTCGACGACCTGCTGCGTGGCCGCGCCGACGCCGTGACCACCTTCCTTGCCAAGCGTGCGGTGGCCGCGCGGTCGAACAGCTTCGAGCTGACCGTCGGCAGCTACCTCACCCTGGCCGCCGCGCTGCGGCAGCGGGCACTGGCGCACGTACTGGTGGCCCGTCCGCTCACCCAGGAGCAGCACGACCGGCTCGCGTCCGTCCTCGGACGTCAGCTCGGCCGTGACATCAGCCTGCAGGTGGTCGTCGACCCGGATGTGATCGGCGGCGTCCAGGTCACCGTGGGCGACGAGATCATCGATGGCACCGTCGCCGGCCGGCTCCATGACGCGCACCAACAGCTCGGCTGATTGACATATCCCCCAGCAACGAACACAGGACAAGGACCAATAATGGCGGAACTGACAATTCGTCCCGACGAGATCCGAGAAGCCCTGGAGAAGTTCGTGACGAACTTCTCCACCGAGGCAGCGAGCCGCGAAGAGCTGGGCACCGTCGTGGTCTCCGGCGACGGCATCGCCAAGGTGGAGGGCCTGCCGTCGGCCATGGCCAATGAGTTGCTGGAGTTCGAGAACGGCACCAAGGGCATCGCGCTGAACCTCGACGTCCGTGAGATCGGTGCCGTCGTGTTGGGCGACTCCGAGGGCATCGAAGAGGGCCAGACTGTCAAGCGCACCGGCGACATCCTGTCCGTGCCGGTCGGCGACGGCTACCTGGGCCGGGTCGTCGACGCGATGGGCAACCCGATCGACGGGCTCGGCGAGCTCAACGGCATTGAGGGCCGGCGTGCCCTCGAGCTGCAGGCCGCCGGCGTGATGGACCGGCAGAGCGTCTCCGAGCCGCTGCAGACCGGCATCAAGGCGATCGACTCGATGACCCCGATCGGCCGGGGCCAGCGCCAGCTGATCATCGGCGACCGCAAGACCGGCAAGACCGCGATCGCGATCGACACGATCATCAACCAGAAGGCGTTCTGGGAGACCGGCGACCCGAGCAAGCAGGTGCGCTGCATCTACGTGGCGATCGGCCAGAAGGGCTCCACCATCGCGGCCCTCAAGCGGGTGCTCGAGGACGCCGGCGCGATGGAGTACACCACGATCGTGCACGCTCCGGCGTCCGATCCGGCCGGCTTCAAGTACATCGCGCCGTACACCGGCTCGGCCATCGGCCAGCACTGGATGTACAACGGCAAGCACGTGCTGATCGTCTTCGACGACCTGACCAAGCAGGCCGAGGCCTACCGCGCGATGTCGCTGCTGCTGCGTCGTCCGCCGGGCCGCGAGGCCTACCCCGGTGACGTGTTCTACCTGCACTCCCGCCTGCTGGAGCGCTGCGCCAAGCTGTCCGACGAGCTGGGCGCCGGCTCGATGACCGGCCTGCCGGTGATCGAGACCAAGGCCAACGACGTTTCGGCCTACATTCCGACCAACGTGATCTCGATCACCGACGGCCAGATCTTCCTGCAGTCCGACCTGTTCAACGCCAACCAGCGTCCGGCCATCGACGTCGGCATCTCGGTCTCCCGAGTCGGCGGCGACGCCCAGGTCAAGGCGATGAAGAAGGTGTCCGGCACGCTGAAGATCGGCCTGGCGCAGTACCGCGACATGCAGGCCTTCGCGATGTTCGCCTCCGACCTGGACGCCACCTCGCGCCGCCAGTTGGAGCGCGGTGCACGGCTCACCGAGCTGCTGCGGCAGCCGCAATACTCGCCGTTCCCGGTCGAGGACCAGGTGGTCAGCGTCTGGGCGGGCACCAACGGTCACTTCGACGATGTTCCGGTCAGCGACGTGCTGCGGTTCGAGAGCGAGCTGCTCGAATACCTGCGGCGCAACACCGACATCCTCACCACCATCGCCGAGACCGGCGGCTGGGACGACGACACCGCCAACGCGGTGGCCAAGGCGATCGCCGACTTCAAGCAGCAGTTCCGTACCTCCGGTGGCGAACGGGTGGCTGCCGAGGAGCGCGGGCAGAAGCCGTTGTCCGACTCCGAGATCGGTGTGGAGACGATCCAGACCAAGAAGGACTGACCGATGCCTGCGAGCTTGCGTGAGCTGCGACAGCGCCGAAAGTCGGTTGCAGCCACTCAGAAGATCACCCGGGCGATGGAGTTGATCGCGGCCTCCCGGATCATCAAGGCACAGCGGGCCGCCCAGGCGGGCGAGCCGTTCATCACCGAGCTGATCCGTGCGGTGTCGGCGGTGTCGACCTATTCGCATGATCCGCATCCGTTGAC
This sequence comes from Micropruina sp., assembly GCA_039811845.1. Taxonomy (GTDB): domain Bacteria; phylum Actinomycetota; class Actinomycetes; order Propionibacteriales; family Propionibacteriaceae; genus Micropruina. The sequence continues at coordinate 2,845 of JBDHZN010000281.1, forward strand.
CGAGGCGCGGCCGAAGGTCCGTCGGGCGGCGATGCTGGTGATCACCTCCGACCGGGGCATGAACGGCGCCTATTCGGCGAACGCGATCAAGACCGCGGCCCGGCTGCGCGAGCGGCTGGAGCGCGAGGGCGTCGAGGTCGTCCGGTACGCGGTGGGCCGCAAGGGCATCGCCTACATGAAGTTCCGCAATCTGCCGATCCGGCGGTCATGGGAGGGCATCTCCGATGCGCCGACCTTCGACAAGGCTCAGGAGATCGCGGACGCGCTGATCGACGACTTCCTGCGTCCCTATGAAGAGGGCGGCGTCGACGCGATCTACGGCGTCTACACCCGGATGAACTCGATGATCAACCAGGAGGTGCGGGCCCGTCGCCTGCTCCCGATGGAGATCGTGGAGGGCGTGCACGAGCCCGGCGAAGGCGAACTGCTGCCGTTGTACGAGTTCGAGCCCGACCCCGAGACGGTGCTGGACACGCTGCTGCCGATGTACGTCCGCAGCCGGGTGTGGTTCTACCTGCTGCAGTCGACGGCGTCCCAGCTGGCCAGCCAGCAGCGCGCCATGAAGTCGGCCACCGACAACGCCAAGCAGCTGATCGAGCGCCTGACCCGTGAGGCCAACCAGGCCCGCCAGGCGGAGATCACCCAGGAAATCAGTGAAATCGTCGGTGGCGCGGGTGCGCTCGCCGATGCGGCCGCCCAGGACTAGGGCACGAGACGAGAGTGGATCAATGACCGTGACACTGGACAGCAACACCGCCACCGAAGGCGCCGAGGGCGCCATCGGCCGGGTGGCCCGGGTGATCGGCCCGGTCGTCGACGTGGAGTTCCCCGCCGACCAGATGCCCGACATCTACAACGCCCTGCTGATCGACATCGAGGCCGGTGAGCAGACCCGCACCATCTACGCCGAGGTCGCCCTGCACGTGGGCGACAACATGGTGCGCGCGATTTCGCTGAAGCCGACCGACGGCATGCGACGCGGCGCCCGGGTCGTCGACACCGGCGGCCCGATCTCGGTGCCGGTGGGCGACGTCACCAAGGGCCGGGTGTGGGACGTGACCGGCACCTGCCTCAACGAAGACACCGTGACCGTCGAGATCAACGAACGCTGGCCGATCCACCGTGCCGCCCCGAAGTTCGACGCGCTCGAGCCGAAGACCGAGATGCTCGAGACCGGCATCAAGGTGCTCGACCTGCTGACCCCCTACGTGGCCGGCGGCAAGATCGGCCTGTTCGGTGGCGCCGGCGTGGGTAAGACGGTGCTCATCCAGGAGATGATCTACCGCATCGCCCACAACTTCGGTGGCACCTCGGTGTTCGCCGGCGTGGGGGAGCGGACCCGTGAGGGCAACGACCTGATCCACGAGATGATCGAGGCCGGCGTCATGAAGGACACCGCCCTGGTC
>JBDHZN010000282.1:0-4230 GCA_039811845.1 Micropruina sp.
GGTTGGCCGCCAGACCTTCGCTGACCAGTCGCTGCAGCACCGAGAAGCTCTCCACGGTGGCGTCGCTGAGGGCGTCCGCGTTCTCCCAGAGGTAGCCGCCACCGCGTGGCGTCTCGTTGGGATAGAACTTCTTCCAGAACCAGTCGCCGCCGGGCGCCTTCTCCTCGGTGAGGAAGCTGGTCTTGTTGACATACAGCCACGGCACGACGCCGCCCCACAGCCGGTTGTTCCAGAAGTAGGGCAGGAAGCTGCCCTGGCCGCTGGACTTCATCTTCCGGGCGACGGTGAAGAAGTCGTCGACCGTCCAGCTGTCGTTGGGCCGCTCGAGGCCGGCACGTTGCAGCGCGGAGGTGTTGTAGAAGACATTCGCCGCGTTGAAGTTGTCCGGCAGCTGGAACAGGCTGCCCTTGTAGAAGAACGATTCGATCAACGAGGGATGGACGTCGTCGAAATATTCCTGCATCTCGGCGGCGTCGCGTTGCACGAACTCATCGAGCGGATAGGCCATCCGAGAGGCGAACAACTGGGTGCCCTCGGTGGCGACGGTGACCACATCCGGCGGGGTGCCGGCCGCGATCATGGTGAGAATCTTGGCGAAATACTCGCTCCAGTCCTGGCCCTGGATCGCCACGATCCGAACCGGGATGTCGGGATTTTTCTTCTGGAAGCCGGCGATCAGCCCCTGGCGCTGTTGGGCGTCCTGCTCGGTTCCGAAGAGCGCAATGGTGAGGGCGCTCTGCCCTCGGCCGGGGATGTCCTGAGCGGTGAGCCGCGGCCACGAGACCACCGTCCCGATCGCACCGAGGCCCAACGTCGCGAGCATTGCTCTTCGTGTGATGTCAGCCACTCTGCTGCTCCTTCTGCTTGGGTCACAGGCAGCGACGACCGCTGATCGGGACCCGAGTGTGGCGCGATGCTAATCGTTTTAGCACTCGTGCGTCAACGATTTTGCAGCCGCTCGGCCGACTTTCTGAGGCCAAGTTTCGGAAGGCGCTTTTCGCCCCTACTTGGACCTGGCGCTAGCATCCATGCCCTAAGCGAGGGAGCCTGGGATGAGGAAGCGCGTCACACTCGCCGACGTTGCCGCCCGCGCCGGTGTCTCGACGGCGTCCGCCAGCCTGGTGCTCAACAACCGGCCCGGCACCCGGCTCTCCGCAACCGCCGCCGCCCGGATCCGGGCGGCGGCCGAGGAGCTGAACTACCGTCCCAACCACACCGCGCGCAGCCTGCGGCTGGGCTCGACCCGAACCGTGGCCTTCCTCTCCGCCGACGTCACCACCACCCGCTTCGCCTCGGCGATGATCCTCGGCCTGCTGCAGGAGGCCGACGCGCGGGAGCACACGGTGCTGATCGCCGAGACCGGCAACGATGCGGCCCGCACCGAACGCGCACTGCTCACCATGCTCGACCGCCAGCCGTCGGCACTGATCCTCGGCTTCATGCAGGCACGGCGGATCCATGTGCCGCCGGTCCCCTCCGACGTACCGGTGATCATGGTGAACGGGGCGAGCGATGAGCAGCACCCCACGGTGCTGCCCGCCGAACACGAGGCCGGCCGGCAGATCGCCTCGGTGCTGGCCGACGCGGGGCACACCGACATCGCCATCATCGGCTACGACCCGAATCGGGAACCGGACTGGGGCGAGACGGTGACCATCGGAGCCCGGTTCGCGGGCATCGACGAGGTGATCGCCGAGCGCGGGCTGCGGGTCACCGGCTACCGGGCCCGTCGGTGGGATCCGGACGTCGGATTCGAAGGCATGAACGAACTGCTCGATTCGGGCGCGGAGTTCACCGGGCTGATCTGCCTCAATGACCGGCTCGCCTTCGGCGCCTACCAGGCCATGCAGTTGCGCGGGGTGCGCATTCCGGACGACGTTTCGGTGGTGTCGTTCGACGACGACGTGATCGCCGCACATCTGCGTCCGGCACTGACCACCGCGCTGCTGCCGTACGAGGAGATGGGACGCCGGGCGATGGAGATGGCACTCAGCGATTCGATCGACCCGCAGAATCTGCTGGTGCCGATGCCGATACAACTGCGGGATTCCGTGCGCGAGCTGCGCTCTTGAGCCTTCGCGTGGGAGAGCCGTCCGCCACTCTTCCTCGGACAAACTGGAGTCGTGAGCGAACCCGATGTCGGCCGACCCACGGTGGTATGCCTCTGCGGCTCCCTACGCTTCCTGCACCTGTTCGAGTCGGAACGGAGGCGACTGACCGCTTGCGGCGTCATCGTGCTCGGCCCCGAGCCGATCAGCGAGGAACTGACTCCATCGAGGCGTGCTGCACTGGGCGACCTGCACCTTCGACGGATAGATCTCGCCGATGAGATCCGCGTTGTGAGCGAAGGTGGTTATGTCGGATCCGCGACTCGTCGCGAAATCCAGTACGCACGCGCGAAGCACAAGATCGTCAGCTCAGTAGAGCCGAACCTCGACCTGTGAGTGCTCACGAGCGGACGGGCGAAGCTCAAGCAGCGTGAGTCGTCCACTCGCGCACCGCGGCCCGGATGGCCTCAGAGCGCGTGCAATACCCTCGGCTTCGGCACGCGCGGTGAGTGCGGCGAGGATGGCTGCGTCGATGGTCAAGATCGGTGAGAACTCCCCTACTCAGGGGGAGAGGCGCCATTCTGTACCTGACCGACGCGGTCGACGGAGACTGACGAAGAGGAGTCCGATGAGCGAGTGGCAGCAGGCTTGGCCGAGTGAGGTCGGCGTCCGGACGGCACGAGAGTTGTTCCGGACGGCGTACGACGCCGAGCCGGACGGCGTCTGGGCCTCGCCGGGGCGGGTGAATCTGATCGGCGAGCACACCGATTACAACGGCGGGCTGTGCCTGCCTATCGCGCTGCCGCACCGCACCTATGTGGCCGTCTCCGCCCGGTCGGACGGCCGGGTCCGGATGACCACCGACATCGGCGATGAGGTGTGGGAGGGCGAGGTCGCCGAGCTCGCTCCCGGCAAGGTGTCGGGCTGGGTGGCCTACTGCGGCGGGCCAGCCTGGGCCCTGCGCGAGGTGGGCTTCGAGGTGCCCGGATTCGACCTGGCCGTCGCCTCGTGCGTGCCGCTGGGTGCCGGACTGTCGTCGTCCGCGGCGGTGGAGTGCGCCGTCGGCCTGGCGCTGGCCCAGCTGGCCGGACAACGACTCGACACCGACGATGACGCGCGAGCCCGGCTGGCCACGCTCTGCGTGCTGGCCGAGAACGAAGTCGCCGGCGCGCCGACCGGCGGCATGGACCAGGCGGCCTCGCTGCGCACCACCGCCGGACACGCGCTGCTGCTCGACTGCCGCGACGGCTCGGTTGAACAGGTGGGCTTCGATCTGGCCTCCGCCGGCCTGGAGTTGCTGGTGATCGACACCCGGGCCAGCCACTCACTGGCCGACGGCCAGTACGGCGCCCGCCGTGCCGCCTGCGAATCGGCCGCCCGCACCCTGGGCGTCGTGACGCTGCGTGAGGTCACCGATCTGGACGCGGCGCTGGCGCAGCTCGACGACGAGGAAGTGCGCCGCCGCGTCCGTCATGTGGTGACCGAGATCGCGCGGGTGACCGAGTTCGTGACGGTCGCCGAAGCCGGTGACTGGACCGCCGCCGGCGAGCTGATGAACGCCTCGCACGAGTCGCTGCGCGACGACTACGAGGTCAGCTGCCTCGAACTGGACGTGGTGGTGACCGCCGCGCGGGCGGCCGGCGCCCTCGGTGCCCGGATGACCGGCGGCGGCTTCGGCGGCAGCGCCATCGCGCTGGTCCGCAGTGAGGACGCCGCGTCCATCGCGCATGCGGTGCGTGAGGCGTCCGGGTCGCGCGGTTTGCCCGTACCGGACGTTCACCAGGCCACGCCGTCCGAACCCGGAGGTTGCCTGGTCGAGCCGTGAGGTCACCGGACCAGCGAGATTCCAACCTTGCGTCAGCCGGTCATCCCGGGCTCGACCCGGGATCTCTCGTGCCGGAGTTATCCACAGGTTGAAAGATAATTCCGGGCATCGGGCAATTTTCGCTCTAGCTTGTCGGCATGAGGCGTTCCCGGTGGTTGATCATGGTGCTGGCGTTGCTGGTGCTGACGGCCTGCACGGGCGAGCCGCCACGTCCACCGTCGAACACTCCCGGCCTGCCGGCCGACGTATTCCCCGGACTGCCGAACCTGGGCGCCGGCGTCGAAACGACTGTCGAGGCGATGACCGGCGACGGCGAGACCATGCTGATGGTCGCGACGATCGAGGGCCGCACCTCGG
>JBDHZN010000283.1:0-4165 GCA_039811845.1 Micropruina sp.
CCCCGTTGTCGCACTCACGAGTGCTGACTCAAACTCGCCGCTCGACGGCCATTGGCGGCGTTCCGCCCGCCCCACGCCAAATCAAGGCGCCACACGCCCGTTGTTCAGCAGGGTCCTAGAGAGGCGCTGATCAACGCACCAATCGCCGGTCGAGTTGTCTGCGCACTCGAGGGCTTCGACAAGCTCAACAACGCGAAGCGCCCGGCACCCCCGTGGGAGGGTGACGGGCGCTCGGGCTGGCTGACTCAGTCCAGGTAGTCGCGCAGGACCTGCGAGCGGGACGGGTGCCGCAGCTTGCTCATCGTCTTGGACTCGATCTGCCGGATCCGCTCGCGGGTGACGCCGTAGACCTTGCCGATCTCGTCCAGCGTCTTGGGCTGGCCGTCGGTGAGCCCGAAGCGCATCGAGACCACGCCCGCCTCACGCTCACTCAAGGTGTCGAGCACGTCGTGCAGCTGCTCCTGCAGCAGGGTGAAGTTGACCGCCTCGGCCGGGACGACCGCCTCGGAGTCCTCGATCAGGTCACCGAACTCGGAATCGCCGTCCTCGCCCAGCGGGGTGTGCAGCGAGATCGGCTCGCGGCCGTACTTCTGCACCTCGACGACCTTCTCGGGGGTCATGTCGAGTTCCTTGGCCAGCTCTTCCGGGGTGGGTTCGCGGCCGAGGTCCTGCAGCATCTGGCGCTGCACGCGGGCGAGCTTGTTGATCACCTCGACCATGTGCACCGGAATGCGGATGGTGCGGGCCTGGTCGGCCATGGCGCGGGTGATCGCCTGCTTGATCCACCAGGTGGCGTAGGTGGAGAACTTGTAGCCCTTGGTGTAGTCGAACTTCTCGACAGCCCGGATCAGGCCAAGGTTGCCCTCCTGGATCAGGTCGAGGAAGAGCATGCCGCGGCCGGTGTAACGCTTGGCCAACGAGACGACCAGGCGCAGGTTGGCCTCCAACAGGTGGTTCTTGGCGCGCCGCCCATCGAGCACGATCCACTCGTAGTCGTCGAGGTCGGCGGCCGGGACGTCGCGCCCCGAGGTCATCGACTCTTCGGCGAACAGGCCGGCCTCGATCCGCTTGGCGAGCGTGACCTCCTGCTCGGCGTTCAGCAGCGCGACCTTGCCGATCTGCTTGAGGTAGTCCTTGACCGGGTCGGCGGTGGCACCGGCGACCAGCACCTGCTGCTCGGGCTCATCGGCGTCATCGGCGTCGGAGACGATGAAGCCTTCGTCTTCGGTGAGTTCCTTCTCGACGACGGCCTCTTTGGCCTCTTCGAAGGTGGAGTCGTCGACCTCGTCGAGGGAACGGCGCTTGCCACCGACCGTCAGCACGACGTCATCGCCCTCGCGGGCGAATTTGACGTCGACGGTTGTGGGCGCGGCAAGCACGTCCTCGACGGTGGGGACCGCTTCGGTCGCGGCCGCGACGGCCTTGGGTTTGCGTGCGCGGCCGGACGTCGTCGATGCGGTCGAAGCGCGCCGGCGGCGAGGAGCCGCCGCCTCAACGGGTACGGTTTCAGATCTGGCTGCGGCAGTGGAGCGTGGTGACACAAGTAGCCTCTCGGATTCTTGGTTTTGGGCACACGACAACCGGGGGTTGTCAATGGCCAGCGCCTGAGCCATTCTGGCACGCCGCCCGTCACATTCCAAACCCGGACGCCGCGACGTGTGCTATTGATCGCCCCACAGTCCACCGAGAACGCCCGAAGCGGGCGGCACTAGGGTGGTCGCCATGCCGCAGCCCCCGCGCCCGCCGGCGCGTCCCGTCGTCCGGAGCCATCACGGTGATGACTTCGTTGACGACTTCGCCTGGATGAGCGATAAGCACTCCGAGGAGTTCTTGGCCCATCTGGCCGCCGAGAACGCCTACACAGTGGCTCAGACGGCCCATCTGGAGGCACTGCGCGAAGAGCTGTACGGCGACATCCTGGCCCGCACCAAGCAGACCGACCTGACGGTGCCCGACTTCGTCCGGCACAGCGACGGCTCCACCTGGTGGTACTACAGCCGCTCGGTCGAAGGCCTCGACTACCCGATCCACTGCCGGCTGGCCGCGGACGACCCGGAACAGATTCCCGATGTCACCGAGGCACCGGCGGACGAGCAGGTGGTGCTCGACGAGAACGAACTCGCCCACGGCCGGAGCTTCTTCGCGTTGGGCCTGTGCGACGTGTCGCCGGACGGGACGCGGCTGGCCTGGAGCGAGGACCTGACCGGTGACGAGCGGTACCGGCTGCGGGTGATTGAACTGGACACCCGCACCGAGCTGGCCACCCCGGACGTCGATGTGGCCGGCGGTGGTTGTTGGTGCGGCGACGACCGACTGGTCTACCTGACTGTCGACCCGGCCTGGCGTCCCGACCGGGTGTGGCTGCACACCCTGGACGGCAGCGCCGACGACGTCCTGCTCTGGCATGAGCCGGACGAGCGGTTCTGGGTGGGCGTGGACGAATCGCGCGACCGCACCCGGGTGCTGCTGGCGGCCGAGAGTAAGCAGTCCGGCGAGTACCGGCTGCTGGAGGTGGCAGACCCGACCGCAGGTGCCCGGGTGGTGGCGCCACGCCGCGACGGCCTGGAGTACAGCGTCGAGGTCGGCACCGATGCCCTCTACATCGTGCACAACGAGGCCGCCTCCGAGTTCCAGCTGGCCCGGGCTCCGTTCACGGCGTCCGATGTCGATGCCTGGCAGCCGCTGGTGCCGCAGCGTCCGGGTGTCCGGATGCTCGGGGTGCAGGCCTATGCCGACTACCTGGTGCTCAGCTCCCGCCGCGACGGGCTGCCGCTGATCGAAGTCATCGCGCGCACCCCGGACGGCGGCTGGGGCGAACCTGCGCCGATCACCTTCGACGAGCCGCTGTATAGCGCCGGCGCGTTGTCGGCCGACGATCCGGCCACCGACCGGATCCGGCTGGTGCACGAATCGCTGGTCAGCCCGCGCCGGCTGGACGAGTACCGGCTGGACACCGGCGCCCGCCGCACCCTGAAGCAGAGCGAGGTGCTCGACCATCCGGTGCACGGCGCCTACGACGCCAGCCGTTACGTGCAGCGCCGGGAGTGGGCCATCGCGCCGGACGGCACCCGGGTGCCGCTGTCGATCGTCCATCGCGCGGACGTCGTGCCCGACGGCAGCGCCCCCGCCCTGCTCTACGGCTACGGCGCCTACGAGCATTCGCTGAGTCCGTGGTTCTCGATCCCCCGGCTGAGCCTGCTCGACCGGGGTTTCGTGTGGGCGATCGCGCACGTCCGCGGCGGCGGCGAGCTGGGTCGGGCCTGGTACGAACAGGGTCGGCTGCTGGCCAAGCCGAACACGTTCAGCGACTTCGTCGCGGCCGCCCGGCAGCTGGCCGAATCCGGCTGGACCAGCCCCGACCGGCTGGTCGCGCAGGGTGGCTCGGCCGGCGGCCTGACCATGGGCGCCGCGGTCAACCTGGCCCCGGACGCCTTCCGCGCCGTCCATGCCGACGTGCCGTTCGTCGACGCGCTGACCACCATCCTCAATCCGGAACTGCCGCTGACCGTCACCGAGTGGGAGGAGTGGGGCGACCCGCTGCACGATCCCGAGGTGTACCGCTGCATGAAGGGCTACACGCCGTACGAGAACGTGCGGGCGGCGCACTATCCGTCCGTGCTCGCCACCACCAGCCTCAACGACACCCGGGTCGAGGTCACCGAGCCTGCCAAATGGGTGGCCCAGCTGCGCCGCACGGTGATCGCGGACGAGGCCCGGCCGATCCTGTTGCGCACCGAACTGGTGGCCGGTCACGGCGGCGTGTCGGGTCGCTACCAGGCCTGGCGCGACCTGGCCTTCGAGCTGGCCTGGATCATCGACCAGGTGGACTGACTTCTCGTTGGTCGAGACCCGTTGGTCGAGCTTGTCGAGACCTCGGAGGTGGCCCGTCGACCGCGCGTGGCATCCTGGAAGACGACACCGGCGCGACCGGATCCGAGGTCGGTAGCCTCCGCGGTCGGCGTCCAGGTACGACTACGGTCTTGGTTTGCCTCTCGGGGCTGCGCTCAGGGTTCATTGGGGGCCGTCAACGGAAACATCGTCGCTGGCGCTGCGTTGTACTGATGACGGAGCGAAAGGACACACATGATCTCGACTGCGCACCGCATCCGGAGCACTGACGGAATCGATGGCAAGGACGCCGTTGGCCTGTATCTGGACGGAATCG
>JBDHZN010000284.1:0-4072 GCA_039811845.1 Micropruina sp.
CGTCCGCCGAAAGCTCGCGCTCGAGGATGTCCAGGAACTCGTCGCGCGGGCCCAGCACATTCACCATGTCGACCGACGGCGGAACGGTGATCCGGCGCACCCCGGTGGGCTCGGACGGTTCACTGTCGGCGTTTCGCATCTTCCTCCTCGAATCGGACGGAAGAATCCTAGCCCGCCGCTGTGACACGCCTCGCCGCACCGGGTGAGTCTGTCCGCCGCCCTCGTGGATCGAGCTCCAAACCGCCAGGGGTCTCGGCAAGCTCGGCCAGCGAGAGCGGAACCTCGCCGCGTGGGTCATGCTTGTCCCCATGCCGAGCACCCCGCCGTTCCTGACCCTCGCCGACGCCGTCGACCGGGCGTCCGCGCTTGCCGCCTCGGGCGAGCGCCGACTGCTGGGCCTGGTCGGCCCGCCCGGCGCGGGCAAGTCGACCCTGTCGGCGGTGCTGGCCGAACGGGTCGGCGACCGGATGGTCGTCGCCGGGATGGACGGCTTCCACCTGGCGAATGCCGAGTTGATCCGGCTCGGACGTCGTGACCGCAAGGGCGCCCCGGACACCTTCGACGTGGACGGCTACGTCACCCTGCTGCGCCGGTTGCGGGAGCAGCAGCAACCGCTGTACGCACCGCGCTTCGACCGTGACCTGGAGGAGTCGATCGGCAGCGCCGTCCTGATCGAGCCCGACATCCCGCTGGTGGTGACTGAGGGCAACTATCTGCTGTTCGACGAGCACGGCTGGGACGCCGTCCGGCCCGAACTCGACGAGGTCTGGTACCTGCAGGTGGACGATGTCGAGCGGCGCCTCCGCCTGGTGCACCGCCGACTCGGTCACGGCGACAGTCACGAGCACGCCGAGCAGTGGGTGCACACCGTGGACGAGGCGAATGCCCTGCGGGTGGCAGCCGCCCGCGCGCGGGCGGACCGCATCGTCGAGATGCCCTGAAGAACCGTCCCCGCTGCGTGCGGATTTCGAACGAAGAAGAACCGTCCCCGTTCATCGCTGGTTGAGCTTGTCGAAACCATCAGAGTCTCGACGCCCTCGACCGGCGGCCAGCTTCCGGGTGACGGATCAGCCGGCTCCGGCGACCGCCCGCTCCCGGACGAAACTCGCCAGGACGATGATCACCGCCGCGCTCAACACGACCACCGCCAGCGCCGCGCGGAGCCCGAACAACTCGGCCAGTCCGCCGATGATCGGCGGGCCGAGCAGGAACGCCGGCCACTGCCCGATGCTGATCAACGCCACCGCGGTGGCCGAAGGCAGCTCGGGTTGGTTGCCGGCCAGGGTCATCACGGTGGGCACGATGCAGCCGCTCCCGACGCCGAGGCAGGCGAAGCCGATCAGCGCACCGGCGACCGTGCCGGTGAGCAGGCCGATGCCCAATCCGAGCACCGAGATCGCAGCCGACAGCTGCAGGAAGCGGCGGCGTCCGATCGTTTCGACCACCTGGTCACCGACCAGACGGGCCGCCGCGATGGCCAGCGAGTAGCAGACCAGGGTCAGCGACCCGAGCGCGACGCCGCCGCCGAGTTCCACGCTGTACAACGCGCTCCACTGCACGGCACCCCCCTCGTTGACGGAGGTCAGCAGGGCGATCGCGGCGAGCAGTAACAACTGCGGCGTCCAGGTCCGGACGCCGGAGCGCGCCGGGGCCGCCTCCGGTGAATCAGGCAGCACCGGGTCGGCGGGGCCGGCCCGGTGTGTGTCGGGGAGGAAACGCAGGGTAACCAGGAACAGCGCCGCGAGCAGCAGGCTGGACGCGGCCAACTGCAGTGCCGCGGAGAACTGCAGCATTCCGGCCGCCACGCCGAGCAGACCACCCAGGAACTGCCCGCCGCTGTACCAGAAGTGGAAGGACGAAATGATGCTGCGGCCGTAGCCACGCTCCACCTCGACCGCGAGCGCGTTCATCGGGCCGAACAGCAGTCCCTGCGCCAGGCCGAGCACCAGCAGACAGACGATCAGCAGCCAGGGCTCTGTGGCCAGCGCCGCGATCGGCACCAGCACCAGCATGCCGACCGCACCCGCGACGGACGGCGTCCGCGCCCCCGTCCGGTCGATCACGCGGGACAGCACGAGCAGCGACGCCAGGACACCGACCGGCGCGGCCAGAACGATCAGACCCCACTCGCCGTTCGAGACGCCCAACTGGTCACGAACCGACGGAATGCGGCCCGCCCAGCCGCCCATCACCGCGCCGGCCAGCACGAACAGCACCGACACCGCCAACCGCGCACGGCGCAACTCGACTGTGAGCGTCCTGATCTCGGTGTCGGCGGTGCGGGTCACCGAGGAAGGCTATCGAGGTTGTCGGTGACCGAGAGAACCGTCCCCGATGACCGGAAGAACCGTCCCCGGCGACCGTGGGGACGGTTCTTCCGGTCACCAGAGGGTGCGGGCTACTCGTTGGGGGGCGAGTCCTGAGTGTCGTCGGAGCTGGACGAGTCCTTCTCGGCCTCGCGCTGCTTCATCTGCTCGGCCTTCTCATCGGAGACCGGGCCGGTCACCGTTGAGTCGCCGAAGCCGGACGAGATGTCGCCGCCGTTGTGGGGATCGTTGGTCATCGGAATCTCCTTCGATCGGGTGCTGTCGAGGCTAGTCAGCGCCACGAAGGTCACTACACCCCGAGGGAGGATTCGGGCCGAACAGTGGCCTGCTCAGCTCCGTCGGGCGAAAGTATCGGTCGCGGCGACCAGCTCGGCGGCGATCGCCGGCTCGGTGGCGGCGTGACCGGCCTGGACGAGCCGGAAATCGGCCTCCGGCCAGGCGCGATGCAGGTCCCAAGCGGTCACCGCCGGACAGGGCAGGTCGTAGCGGCCCTGCACGATCACCGCCGGAATCGACCGGATGGCGTCCACGCCGGCGATCAGCTGGCCCTCGTCGAACCAGCCGGCGTTGACGAAGCAGTGGTTCTCGATCCGCGCGAAGGCGAGCGCGAAATCCGGGTCGGAGAAGTCGTCGACCAGCGCCTGGGAGAACTCCAGGGTGGACGTCGCCGCCTCCCACGTCGTCCACGCCACCCCGGCCGGACGATGCACCGCAGGGTCGGCGTCGAACAACAAGTCGTGGTAGCCGGCGATCCGGTCGAAGCCGGCCGGCAACTCGCCGAAGGCTCTGAGCAGCGGCGCCTCGAACCGTTCCCACCACTGCGGCGCCAGGTTCGCGGCACCGCCGTTGTAGTACCAGTCCAGCTCGCTGCGGCGCAGCGTGAAGATGCCGCGCAGCACCAGCTCCGTGACGACGCCCGGATGAGCCTGGGCGTAGGCGAGCGCCAGCGCGCTGCCCCACGATCCGCCGAACACCTGCCAGCGCTCGATCCCACGATCCAGCCGCAGGCGCTCCAGATCGTCCACCAGATGCCAAGTGGTGTTGCTGGACAGGTCGGCGTCCGGTGCGCTGGCGTGCGGGGTGCTGCGGCCACAACCGCGCTGGTCGTAGAGCACGATCCGGTAGCGGGCCGGGTCGAAGAACCGTCGGTGCAGCGGGCCACATCCGCCACCGGGACCGCCGTGCACGAACACCACCGGCTTGCCGTCCGGGTTGCCGGACTCCTCCCAGTACAGGCTGTTTCCGTCACCGACCTCGAGGCGTCCGCTCAGGTAAGGCTCGACAGCCGGATACAGCTCAGTCGTCGTCATCGTCCTCGTAGTCGTCGATGATGTGCATCGCGGCCTCTTCGGCACTGGCCGCGCCGCCCGCGAAACCCACGTCATGCCCGATGCTTTCCGGCTCTTCGTCGGTCTCCCCCGCACCGCCATCGGCATCGACCAGGCGTCCGGCACGTCGCTTGCCGACCTCGCGCCGCTCGTCCGGGTCGTCCTTCCAGGTGCCGTCCTGCGCAGCGAAGTCGGGCACCTCCTGGGTGATCCGCTGGTCGAGGGTCTCGCCATGCCGCATCTCGGCCCGGGTATTGCCATAACCCTGCGCCGGCGACCACTTCTCGGGCGCGACGTAGCCCTCGTCGAGCACGTCCGCGACGCCGCGGTCGATCAGCGAATCATCGGCCTGCAACTGGTCGAGCTGCTCGGACTCGTCGGGCATCGTCGGGTCGAAGTCGGTCATGGGACTAGCCT
>JBDHZN010000285.1:0-4040 GCA_039811845.1 Micropruina sp.
TCGACCGGCACCGCTTCGTGATGGGTCGCCACGATCGACCCGTCGAGGGCGAACGCGACTGCCTTGACCGCGGTCGTTCCGCCATCGACGCCGATGACTACTTCGTTCATGCTCTGCTCCTCGTTCAGTCCGCTCCACCTCGAGTGCGCACCGACGGGTGCACCGGCCCGCCCCGTTGCGGTACCGCGGTTGCGAATCCGCTCAGCCTCTCACCGAAGGCGGCCCGTCGTCAGGAGCTTGGTCAGTGACTGGTCGCCCGGGCAATGCGCGCCTCTTCGGCTTCCCAGAAGGCCTCGCGCACCTCTTGCAGGATGCCGTCCATCGCCGCGCGGGCACCAGCCGGATCGCCGCGGAAGACGGCCTCGGCGACGGCTTCGTGGCCGTCGAGCGCCTCGGGCTTGGGCTGCAGCGGCATCAGACCGTGCCCGGTTCGTCCCTCCAGGACGACCGCCACCAGCCCGCTGAGCGAGGCGAACAGCTCGTTGCCGCAGTTCTTCAGCAGGGTGGCGTGGAACTCGATGTCATACTTCAGGAACTCGAACAGCTCCCCCGCCTCGCCCGTGCGGCGCATTTCGAAGGCCAGCGGTAACAGGGACGCCCGGGTGTGGATGGACGCGAACCGGGCGGCGCTCTCCGCGGCCGCGGGCTCGACCGCAAGGCGGAGCTGGGTGAGCGAGTAGATCTGGTCCTCCCGCTGGGAGGAGTGCAGCCGCCAGTCGATCAGGGTCGCATCGAGCGCGCTCCATTCGCCGATCGGTTGGGCGACCAGGCCCAGCCGCCGGCGAGTACGCACCAACCCCATGGCCTCCAGTTGCCTGGACACTTCCCGAGCCACCGTGCGCGAGACGTTGAAGCCGGACTGGATCTCCTCCAGCGTGCGGCTGCGCCCCTCCGCCCACTCCCCGTCGATGATCTCGATGCCGAGTTCCCGGGCGATGGCATGGTGCCTCAGCGGCATCCCGGCGTCGGTCGTGGTCACGTTGGTCCTTCGGGGTCGACTGCCCACTAAGCATACCTGTCGCCCGCCACGAACCACCTCTCACCTCATTAAGAGGATCTAACCTCTTGATTAAGACTCTTTTTCTACATTAGAGTACTCTCCCTAAGCAGTTGGAGATGCTTAGGGAGAGGTCAAGGATGACTTGTACACATCTGAGGGCGAGGGTCGAGAGCACCGCGCCGATCAATGAAGACCGCCTGTCATGGCTCGGGCTAAGTGCCGAGCCCCCGGCGGCCCCCTGTAATCACCCATCCACGAGTAACCCAACGGAGGTTCTTCCATGACTACCCAGTTGATCCTGGCGGCACTCGGTGGCATCGCCGCCATCGTGCTGCTCATCGTCTGGCTGAAAGTCCACCCATTCCTGTCGCTGATGGTGGGCGCCGGGGTGATGGCGGTCGCGGCCGGCGTCCCCTACACCGACCTGTTCGACAGCTTCACCACCGGCCTCGGCTCGACCGTCGCCGGCGTCGGCCTGCTGATCACCCTGGGCGCGATCATCGGCACCCTGCTGATCTCGTCCGGCGGCGCGGACGTGATCGTCGACACGATCATGTCCAAGACACCGACGCAACGGCTGCCCTGGGCGATGGCCCTGATCGCCTTCGTCGTCGGCATCCCGCTGTTCTTCGAGGTCGGTGTGGTCATCCTGCTGCCCGTGGTGATGTTCGCCGCCAAGCGCGCCAAGCTGCCCGTCGTACTGCTCGGCATCCCGGCCCTGGCCGGCCTCTCGGCCTTGCATGGGCTGGTGCCTCCACACCCCGGCCCGCTGATCGCCATCGACGCCCTGGGTGCCAACCTGGGTCTCACCCTCGGTTTCGGGCTGTTGGTCGCCATCCCCTGCGTGATCATCTCCGGCCCGATCCTGGGCAAGATGATGGCCAAATGGGTTCCGATCCAGGCCCGTGAGGATTTCCTCGGCGGCGACGGACCGGCCGCGGACGCCAAGCGGCCCAGCTTCGCCGCCGCGCTCACCATCGTCCTGCTACCGGTCGTGCTGATGCTCGCCCGCACCCTGGTCGAGATGCTCAAGCAGGACCAGACCGGTTTCGGTCAGGCAGTCGTCTTCATCGGCACCCCGCTGATCGCGCTGTTCATAACGACGGTAGCGGCGATGTTCCTACTCGGCTTCCTGCTCTCACAGACCCGCGAGAAGGTCGGTGACCTGGTCGGCTCGTCCTTCGGGCCGATCGCCGGCATCCTGCTGATCGTCGCCGCCGGCGGCGGCTTCAAGCAGACCCTGGTCGATTCCGGGATCGCCGACGTGATTGCCAAGACACTGTCGGACGCCGCGCTGCCGCCGCTGCTGGCCGGCTGGATCGTCGCGGTGCTGATCCGCCTCGCGACGGGTTCGGCCACGGTGGCCACGATCACCGCAGGCGGCATCATGGCTCCGCTGGCCGCCGGCCTGTCTCCCTCGCACACTGCACTGATGGTGCTCGCCATCGGTTCGGGCTCCGTCTTCCTCAGCCACGTCAACGACGCCGGCTTCTGGATGGTCAAGGAGTACTTCGGGATGACCGTGGGCGAGACCTTCAAGACCTGGTCACTGATGGAGACCGTGATGTCGGTCACCGGTCTCGGTTCCGTGCTGCTGCTGAGCCTGGTGGTGTGAGATGACCGGGATGCAGATGGGAATGATCGGCCTGGGCCGGATGGGTGGCAACATGGTCGGGCGGCTGCGCGCGGCCGGACACGAAGTGATCGGATACGACCGTAACCCGGAGGTGTCCGACGTTGCCGACCTGGCCGGACTGGTCGCCAGGCTCGAGGCGCCGCGCACGATCTGGGTGATGGTGCCGGCCGGTGAGCCGACTCGGGCGACCGTGGCCGAGTTGCAGGCGGTGCTGGAGCCCGGCGACCTGGTGATCGACGGCGGCAACTCGCGCTACACCGACGATGCCCCGAACGCCGCCCTGCTCGCTGAGCGCGGCATCGGTTACCTCGACTGCGGAGTGTCCGGCGGTGTCTGGGGGCTTCAGGAGGGCTACGGCCTGATGGTCGGCGGAGACGCTGACTTGGTTGCCCGGGCGATGCCGATCTTCGACGCGCTGCGCCCGGAGGGGCCGCGCGACGAGGGCTTCGTTCACGCCGGCGGGATCGGTGCCGGGCACTACGCCAAGATGGTGCACAACGGCATCGAGTACGGCCTGATGCACGCCTACGCCGAGGGCTGGGAGTTGCTGCAGACCAACGGCACCGTCACCGACGTTGCCGGCTGCTTCAAGGCGTGGACGCGCGGCACTGTGGTGCGCTCGTGGCTGCTCGACCTGCTGGTCAAGGCGCTGGAGGAGACTCCGGACCTGGCCGGCGTGGACGCCTACACCACCGATTCCGGCGAGGGCCGCTGGACCCTGCACGAGTCGATCGACAACGCGGTCCCGATGCCGGTGCTGGCGGCCGCGTTGTACGCCCGGTTCACCTCCCGGCAGCAGAACAGCCCGAGTCTGCAGATGGTCTCGGCGCTGCGCGGTCAGTTCGGCGGCCACGCGGTCGTCCATTCCGAGTAGCTCAGTCCGGCCTGTGTAGTCCAAGGTCGCCGCGTCCGAGTTCCGGTCTTCCGGTGGGCGCGGCGGCCTTGGCGCATCCAGCCTGGCTGCGGCTGCCTCTACCGTCCACGACGGCGGGGTGGCGACCGGTCAGGAGCGGCCGCCTCGGTGGCCCAGCCAGGTGCGCCAGTCCACCCCGGCGATGGTCACGTCCGGGCCTGGCAGCATCGATCCCCCGGCCATGCTCGCCGCCGCAGCCCCGGGCACGACCGTCAGGTCCAGACCATCATGAGCGACCAGCCCACGGACGAGGTCGACCAGCCGCTCACTACGCGGCCCGGCGAGCTGGCGATCCCCCGCGTCAGGATCGGTGGCGATCTCGACCAGCGCCCGCGCCACCTCGACGGAATCCACCGGCTGGGTCGGCACGTCCATGATCTCCACGGTCCCGGACGGCGCCCGTCCGGCCAGCGCCCGCTGCAGTACCTGACCGGGAAACTCATGGAACTGGGTGGTGCGCAGCACCCGTGCGCCCGGGGCATGCTCGCGGA
>JBDHZN010000286.1:0-4034 GCA_039811845.1 Micropruina sp.
GGCGGACGCCGCGACGAGGAGAAGGCGCGCGCCAAGGAGCGGGTGGTCAGCCTGCGCGACGAGTTCGGCCAGTGGGATCCGCGCAACCAGCGCCCCGAGCTGTGGAATCTGTACAACCCGCGGCACCGGCCCGGCGAGCACGTCCGGGTGTTCCCGCTGAGCAACTGGACCGAGCTGGACGTCTGGCGATACATCGAGGCCGAGAACGTCGAGTTGCCGGCCCTCTACTACGCGCACGAACGCGAGGTGTTCAGCCGCGACGGCATGTGGCTGGCGCTCGGCGAGTTCTCCCAGCCGAAGCCGTCCGAGCAGGTGGTGACCAAGACCGTCCGGTACCGCACGGTCGGTGACATGTCGTGTACCGGCGCCGTCGAATCGGACGCCGCCGACGTGGCCGCGGTGCTGGCTGAGGTGGCCGCCACCCGGATCACCGAACGCGGCGCCACCCGCGCCGACGACCGGCTCACCGAGGCCGCCATGGAGGACCGCAAGAAGGAAGGCTACTTCTGATGAGCAGCGCAGTTCTGGCAAGCAAGCAGGTCTCGACAAGCTCGACCAACGAGGCGGCACGGGTCTCGACAAGCTCGACCAACGAGAACGCGACAAGCTCGACCAACGGCACGCTGCTGCGGATGGCCACCGCGGGCAGCGTCGACGACGGCAAGTCCACCCTGGTCGGACGGCTGTTGCACGATTCGAAGTCGGTGCTGTCCGATCAGCTGGCCGCCGTCGAGCGGGTCAGCAAGGAGAAGGGCCTCGGCATCGTCGACCTGGCGCTGCTCACCGACGGCCTGCGCGCCGAGCGTGAGCAAGGCATCACCATCGACGTCGCCTACCGCTACTTCGCCACCGCCAAGCGTACCTTCGTGCTGGCCGACTGCCCCGGGCACGTCCAGTACACCCGCAACACGGTGACCGGTTCGTCCACCGCCGATGTGCTGGTGCTGCTGGTCGACGTCCGCAAGGGCGTGCTCGAGCAGACCCGCCGGCATCTCGCCGTCGCGGCTCTGCTGCGGGTGCCGCACCTGGTGTTCGCGGTGAACAAGATCGACCTGGTCGACTTCGACGCCGACCGGTTCGCGACCGTCGCCGCCGAGATCGCCGAGGTGGCCGCCGGGCTGGGTATTGAGGACGTCCGCTGCGTGCCGGTGTCTGCGCTGCTCGGCGACAACATCGTGGAGCGCTCCGAACAGACCCCCTGGTACGACGGTCCCAGCCTGCTGGAACTGCTGGAGGAGCTGCCGTCCGGCACCACGGTCGAAGACGAGCCGTTCCGCTTCCCGGTGCAGCTGACCATCCGTCCGCAGGCCGCCGCCCGCGACCCCAAGCACGTCGAGTACCGCGGCTACGCCGGGCAGATCGCGTCCGGTGTGGTGCGGGTCGGCGATCAGGTGAGCGTGCTGCCGCTGGGCCGGACCACCACCGTGGTCGGCATCGACGCCGCAGGCGAAGAGCTCGACGAGGCGTTCGCGCCGATGTCGGTAACACTGCGGCTGGCCGACGAGGTGGACATCACCCGCGGTGAGCTGATCGCCTCGGCCGCCGATGCTCCGACGCCCACCCAGGACGTCGACGGGCTGGTCTGCTGGCTCTCCGACCGGGCGCTGCGTCCGGGGTCGAAGGTGCTGCTCAAGCACACCACCCGCACCGTGCAGGGCATCGTGAAGGAGATCAGGGGCCGGCTCGACCTGGACACCCTGACCCCGGTCGAGGCCGAGGCGCTGACCCTGAACGACATCGGCCGGGTCAGCATTCGGCTGGCCGCCCCGATCGTGGCCGAGAACTATTCGGCGTCCCGTCGCACCGGTGCGTTCCTGCTGGTCGACGCGCAGATGGGCAGCACGCTGGCGGCCGGCATGATCCGGGCCGGGCTGAGCGCTGAAGAGTTCGACGCCGCGACTCTGGACTGGTCGATCTGATGACCTGGTCCTCATCTGAGCCGCCGCTGGTGCTGGCGGTGCACGGCACCCGCTCGGCGCTGGGTACCCGGGTTTCGATGGAGCTCGCTGAAGCGGTCGCCACGGCCAGCGGTGCGGACGTCCGGCTCGGCTGGGTGGACATCCACACCCCCACGCTGACGGACACGTTGCGCGAACTGGGCGAGGCGATCGTGGTGCCGGCATTCCTGACCGGCGGCTACCACGTCACCTCCGACATTCCGGCGGCGATCACTGCCGCCGGCGGGCTGGCCACCGCCACCCCGCTGGTCGGTGCCGACGTGCTGCCCGCCGTCCTGGAACGCCTGGACGCGGTCGGCGACTTCGATGCGGTGGTGCTCGCCGGGGCGGGGTCGTTGCGTCCCCGGGCGGTCGCCGAGGTGCGTGCCGTGGCACGGGAGCTTTCCAGGGCCGTGGACCGTCCGGCCCTGGCAGGCTTCGTCACAGCGTCCTCGCCGACCGTGCCCGAGGCGGTGGCCGAGCTGCGCGCGGCCGGCCACCGCCGGATCGCGATCGCGTCGTACCTGCTGGCTCCGGGCCGGTTCAGCGAGCAACTCGCCGAGGCCGGCGCCGACGTGGTGAGCGAGCCGATCGGCGTCCATCCGCTGCTGGTGGAGACCATCGTCGACCGCTGGCGCACCGCCCTGGCCGAACCCCTGACCGCATCCCACCCGAGGGCCGTGAATGACTGAGCATTCCCTCGTCATCCCGGTCAACCCTCGGATCTCCCACTCGTCCCACTCGAAAGCTGTCAATGACTGAGCTGCTGGACAAGCCATTAAGCTGGCTTGGATTGTCACAACAAAAGGAGGGCGCAACCCGCATGAGCGAGGTTCGCAGCGTCGATCGGGTGGTCATCCGATTCGCCGGAGACTCCGGAGATGGCATGCAGCTGACCGGCGACCGGTTCACCTCCGACACAGCTCAGCTGGGCAACGACTTCTCCACCCTGCCCAACTTCCCGGCCGAGATCCGGGCGCCAGCCGGCACCGTGGCGGGCGTGTCCAGCTTCCAGGTGCACTTCGCCGACTTCGACATCCGCACCCCCGGCGACCGGCCGGACGTGCTGGTGGTGATGAACCCGGCCGCACTGAAGGCCAACCTGCACGACCTGCCGCGCGGCGCGGTGATCCTGGCCGACACCGCCGACTTCAGCAACCGGAACCTGGCCAAGGTCGGCTACACCACCAACCCGCTGGAGGACGGCAGCCTCGACGCCTACGAGGTGCATGCGATCGACCTGACTGGTCTCGCAGTCGCTGCCGTGGCCCCCTTCGGGCTGGGTCGTAAGGACGCCGCACGCACCAAGAACATGTTCGCGCTGGGCCTGCTGACCTGGCTGTACAGCCGTCCCGAGCAGGGCACCCTCGACTTCCTGGCCCGCAAATTCGCCAGCAAGCCCGAGATCCGCGACGCCAACATGGCCGCGTTCCGGGCCGGCCATGCCTACGGCGAGACCACCGAGGTGTTCACCGTCCGCTACCAGGTGGCGGCGGCGCCGACGCCCGCCGGCACCTACCGGCAGATCACCGGCAACACCGCGCTCGCCTACGGGCTGATGGCCGGTGCCGCCAAGGCCGGCCTGCAGCTGTTCCTGGGCGCCTACCCGATCACCCCGGCCTCCGATGTGTTGCATCTGCTGTCCCGGGCCAAGGACCACGGCGTGATCACCTTCCAGGCCGAAGACGAGATCGCCGCCGTCGGTGCCGCGCTGGGCGCCTCGTACGCGGGCGCGCTGGGCGTGACCAGCACGTCCGGGCCGGGCATGGCGCTCAAGATGGAGACCATCTCGCTGGCCGTGATGCTCGAGCTGCCGCTGGTGATCTGCGACGTGCAGCGCGCCGGACCGGCGACCGGCCTGCCGACCAAGACCGAGCAGGCCGACCTGTTCCAGGCGATCTACGGACGCCACGGCGAGGCACCGCTGCCGGTGATCGCCGCCCAGTCCCCCGGCGACTGCTTCGACACCGCGCTGGAGGCGACCCGGATCGCGCTCACCTACCGGACGCCGGTGATCCTGCTCTCGGACGGCTACCTGGGCAACGGCGCCGAGCCGTGGGCGGTGCCGAACCTGGCCGACCTGCCGGCGATCGACCC
>JBDHZN010000287.1:0-4031 GCA_039811845.1 Micropruina sp.
GTGGAAGCGATCATCGCGCTGGTCGCCGGCGGCATGGCCTCGTCGGCGGCGCTGGTCGGATTCGGCCTCGACTCGATCGTCGAAGTGCTGTCGGGCGCAGCCGTCGCCTGGCAGTTCTCGGCGTCCGATCCCGAAAGGCGCGAGAAGGTCGCTCTGCGGGTGATCGCGGTCTCGTTCTTCGGCCTCGCCGCCTACGTGTCGGTGGACGCCCTGCTCTCGCTGGCCGGGATGCGTGAGCCGGAGCACTCCCCCGTGGGCATCGTGCTGGCCGCGCTCAGCCTGCTGGTGATGCCTTTCCTCAGCTGGTTCGAACGGCGCACCGGCCGCGAACTCGGCTCCGCCTCCGCGGTCGCCGACTCGAAACAGACGCTCATCTGCACCTACCTGTCGGCAGCCCTGTTCATCGGCCTGCTGCTCAACGGCCTGTTCGGTTGGACATGGGCCGACTCGGCCGCGGCCCTGGTCATCGCCGCGTTCGCCGTCCGCGAGGGCATCGAAGCCTGGCGAGGTGACGCCTGCTGCGCAGCGCCCGTCATCGTCCTCACCGGCGAGCGAGAGCCGGAGGGCCACTGCACGGACGGCTGCTGCGCGGCGCGCGAGAACTGAGCTCGCAACGCGAGACCAGGGAGCCTCTCGGACTACGCAGCTAGAATCTCAAGAGAACTTGAGGTATGCCCGATCGGAGGCTTGATGGAGGGTCACCACGAGCCGGGTGAGCTGCTGAGCATCGGCGAGATGAGCCGTCGCACCGGGGTCGCAGTCTCGGCGCTGCGCTACTACGAAGAACTCGGACTGATCGCCTCGACGCGCACTGCCGGCAACCAGCGGCGATTCCGCCGGCACATGCTGCGCCGGGTCTCGCTGATCTCGGTGGCGAAGAACCTCGGCATCCCGTTGGACGACGTCCGCGAGGCCTTCACCAGTCTGCCGCTGGATCGAATGCCTAGTCAGGAGGATTGGCAACGGGCGTCCCAAGCGTGGAAGCGACAGCTCGAAGAGCGCCGTCAACGGCTGGAACGGCTGGAATACGAACTGACCGGCTGCATCGGCTGCGGTTGCCTGTCGATGAAGGCGTGCCGGCTGCTCAATCCGGACGACGCGCTCGCCGCCACCGGGGCGGGACCGCGACGCCTTGAGGGCCTCCCCCTGGACTGAGCCATCGACGCAGACATGACGACCGCCGACACCACCCAGCGAGACGCACTTGACCTCAAGTCGACTGAAGGTTCTAGCGTGAGGAACCCACGAGAGGATTTGTCTTGCCCGTGACCAGCAGCAACTCGTCGCTCTACGACGGCTTCGCCCTCTACGGAAGCGGCGTCACCCTGGTGACCGTCCGCGACGACGACGTGGACCAGTTCTTCATCGCCGCCTCCGTGCTCACTGCCTCTGTGGAGCCATTCAGCCTCGCCGTCGCGGTCGGACAGCACCGGATCGGACTGCCGGCCATCATGCGCGGCGTGCCGTGGGCCGTCTCGGTGCTGGCCGTGGAACACCTGCCGCTGGTGGAGCGGCTCACCGGGTCGACGACACGCGATGAGCGCCTGGCCGCTCTGATTGCGGCCGGTGCCGAAACGTCGCCGGAGGGTCCGCTGTGGCTGCCGGACGCCCTGGTCAGCCTCTGGTGCCGCTTCTCGTCGGTGACTCCCGTGCATCACCAGTCGCTGATCGTCGGGGACGTCACCCGCGGCAGCGTCCATCGCGAAGGCCTGCCGTTGATGCGCTGGAACCGGCAGTTCACCACGGCGTGCGACGCTCCTTCAGAGGTGGCGCTCCACGCCGGCTAGGCAGCCAGCCTCCTTCGGGGAGTTCGGTACGCGGGTCCGTCCCCTTGACCGGTGACGCTAGCTTCGCTAGTCCCGGCCGAGCGCGGTGCACACGCAGGCCTTGTTGCCGTCCGCATCGGCGAGAACGACGAACGAGGGCGCCTCATCGTCGGAGACCAGGGTGCCACCGGCGGCCAGAGCCGCATTGATGCGCGCTGTCGCGACCTCCGGAGGAACCGTGATGTCGAGGTGGAACCGCTGTCGGTCGGCCGCCGTCGAGTCGGTGCCCTGGAACCACAACGCCGGCAGGAGGCCTGCGCGGTCGACGACTTCATCTCCGCCGTCGTCGTCCAACCCCAGGACGGCCGCCCAGAACGGGCGGACCACGTCATACGCCGGGGTATCCAGGGCGAGCTCCAAGGTCTGGGCTCGTTCCGGGTGGGCGACGAATCCACGCTTGGCGGCGAGGCCGCTGATCCTCTCGGCCAGCTGCACATCGCGTTCGGTCACCCCACTCACATCGTGGCTGCTCAGCGTGAAGATCACCTCGCCG
The DNA here is from genome assembly GCA_039811845.1 of Micropruina sp. Taxonomy (GTDB): domain Bacteria; phylum Actinomycetota; class Actinomycetes; order Propionibacteriales; family Propionibacteriaceae; genus Micropruina. The sequence continues at coordinate 2,320 of JBDHZN010000287.1, forward strand.
TAGCGCAGTGCGACGTCCGGGTGATGGTTCAGCTCGTCGGCGATCTGGGCGACGTCGGCGACGAAAAGTGCACCGGCGGTGAACCCGTCGGTCTGGAAGTGCGTGCGCAGCGCCGACAGGATCCAGCGCCAATCGGGAAGGTCGACGTCCGCGACCCGAAGAGTGTGCTGTGTCATCCGTCCACCCTAGGTCGCTGTGTGGACGGAATCAGCCCAGCCGGGGCTGCCTATTGACCCTCGTCCCTCCCGGACGGAGACTGAAAGCATGAACGCAGAGTGGCAGAGCGACTGGGCCCGCCGACTCATCTGCGCGCTCGCGCTGTGGGGTTGGGGCATGACGAGTAGCGGGCTGTTGTTGTTCGGTGTCGTGGCCTACGGCCAAGGAATCCAGCAGGGCACGCAGCCGATTCTCGCCATGCTGCTGGGGGCCGCCGGCCTGGTGGCCTGGGTGGTCCTGTCTCGGATGAACGGCCGACACGAGCCCGCTCGCTCGGTGATCACGAGGTAGCTGGTGCACCGTGGCCGGAGCACAGCACCCTTCGGTGACGGGAATGGACGAGCGCACGCTCGGCCGGATCGACCTCATCCTGTTCGATGCCGACTACCGCGATGCGAAGACCGCCGTCGAGGACTCGTGGCGGGTCGCTGTGATGGCTTCCGATCCGCACACTCGGGCGGCACACGAGCGGGCCCGGGCCGCAGCGGTCGCGGCGGTGAACGACCGCCGGGACCCCACCGCCCCACGGGTGCTCACCTCGACGACTATGCACCGGGTGGCGCTGGGAGTAGCCCTCTTCGCCGGCGTGGTCGCGGTGGCGCTGCTGACCACCCCGCGCACCAGCCCACTCGCCGTGCAGGACGCGATGCTGCCGTCCGGTCTGCTCGCCGTTGTCGCGGTGACGCTGTTGTGCTGGCTCGAACCGCGTCGCGCCAACGGGTCGCTGTGGGGATCACGCGTGCCGGCGGTGATCCATCTCGCTTTCGGTTGCCTGTGGCTGCTGGCCGCCGCGGCTGTGTTCGCCTTCCGGTGGAGCGAGGTCAGCACCTTCGCGGCACTGCCGGCCATCGCAGGCCTCGCTCTGCTCGGATGTGCCGGATTGGCCGCACTCATCCTGTGCGGCTACGCCTACCGAGCCGACCGCTCCGGACGTCAGACCGGCCTCGCGCGAGTCACCGGCGACCTCATCGACCAGCGGGATGCACCCGAAGTCTTCGACGCGCTCGACCGCTGGTGGTCGAGCGCCGGCCCCGATGCGCTGCAGCAGCCCGGGACGCGCGTCCGGGACGTGCGGCGCGAGGTACTCGCACGCCTGCGAGCCGCCAGGCTGATCACCGAGCGCGACGAGCAGTTGGCGTGCTGGGCTCCCGACCCCGTGACATGGGGTGAACGCCGGCGGTAGCCGTCACGAAGCTCCGCCAGTGAAGCACCGAGCAATGCGGCGTTTCACTGGTTGAGCTTGTCGACGCCTGCGGGTTGAGCTTGTCGACGCCTGCGGGTTGAGCTTGTCGACGCTTGCGGGTTGAGCTTGTCGACGCTTGCGGGTTGAGCTTGTCGAAACCCCCCGTTGCCAAAGAGGTCTCGACGTAGCTCAACCAACGATGATCAGTGCTTTCCTGACGTCCGGGGCGGATACGACCGCTGGACTTCCAGCTGGGGGCTACCAAGGGTTTGCGGAATACCCACTGGGGGTATACGGTTGCTTCATACAGATA
>JBDHZN010000288.1:0-4011 GCA_039811845.1 Micropruina sp.
CCCACCACGGCGTCCCCGGTGCCGATCGGCGCCAGCGGAATCGGGACGCCGTTGCAGGTGAGCAGATGCCGCTCGGGGACCAGCCCGGTCGCGCTCACCTGCACCCGCTCGACCGAACTGTCGACATAGCGGGCCGTGCCGGTCGACGTCGCCTCCTCGCCGAGCACGTGCCACGGCTCGATGGCCTGGCGCAGCTCGACGTGGACGCCGCCCAACGTAGCCTCGCCCAGCCGCGGGAACCGGAACTCGAAGAAGGGGGCGAACCAGGCGGCGTCGAACTGCGGCACGTCGTCGCCGGTGCCGTCCAGGAAGCGGTTGACATCGTCGACGACCTCCTGAAGGTCGGCGGCCGCCCAGGCCCCCAGCAGGAAGCGGTCGTGCAGCCGCGTCCCCCACCGGATCAGGTCGGCCTCGTACGGCTCCGCCCAGAACTTCGCGATCAGACAGCGCACCAGCAACGCCTGCACCAGCGACATGCGGGCGTGCGGCGGCATCTCGAAGCCGCGCATCTCGAGCAGGCCCAGCTTGCCGCGTTCGGAGTCGCGGCTGAACAGCTTGTCGATGCAGAACTCGCTGCGGTGCGTGTTGCCGGTCAGGTCGGTGAGCAGGTTGCGCAGCAAGCCGTCGGCGGCCCAGGCGCGCTTGGCGAACACGTCGTCGGCGTCAGCGTCCGAATCGGCGTCTTCGGCGAGGACCCGGTCGAGTTCGGCGAACGCGATCTCCATCTCGTAGAGCCGCTCGAAGCGTCCCTCGTCGACCCGCGGTGCCTGGCTGGTCGGGCCGATGAAGCGGCCCGAGAACACGTAGCTGAGCGCCGGATGGTGCTGCCAGTAGGTGACGAGGCTGCGCAGCAGGTCCGGACGCCGCAGCAGCGGGCTGTCCTTCACCGACGCGCCGCCGATGGTGAAGTGGTTGCCGCCGCCGGTGCCGGTGTGGGTGCCGTCGAGGTCGAACTTCTCGGTGGTCAGGTGGGTCTGGCGGGCGTCCTCATAGAGCGCCTCGGTGGTGTCGCGCAGTGCTTCCCAGGTCGAGGTGGGCTGCACGTTGACCTCGATGACGCCCGGGTCGGGGGTCACCGACAGTGACTCGACGCGCGGGTCGCCGGGCAGCGAGTAGCCCTCCAGGATCACCGGGACCTGCGCCCACGCGGCGGCAGCCTCGATCGCCGACACCAGTTCGAGTGCCGATTCCAGGCGGGTCAGCGGCGGCAGAAACACGTACAGGTGGCCATCGCGCTCCTCAACGCACAGGGCGGTGCGCGGCGACACCTCGATGTCCTGCAGGGTCGCGGCCGTGCCGAACGGCTTGGGCAGGTCGGTCGGCAGGTCGCCGAGCTCCGCCAAGGCGTCGCGCTCGACGAAGTCGGGCTGCGGCGTCCAGGCGATCGAGCTGAGCGGCAACCGGTAGCCGGCCGCCGACGTGCCTCCCGTCAGGAACAGCCGCTCGCGCCGGACGCGCCACTTGGCCGTGCCCCACCCGCCGTCGACCTCGAACATGGGCACCACCCAGGCCTGCGGGCGGGTCGCGGACAGGTCGCGCTCCTTCACGGCATCACGGCGGGACGCGGCGTCGGCCGTGTCATCGGGCGTCAGATCGTCGGTGGGTGGCTCGCCCGCCGGCTGGCGGGCTTCGTTCCACAGCACGTCGAACGGGTCGTTCCACGCGGGCTGGCAGCAGTTCGCCGGGACGCCGATGCGCGACGCGATGGCCAACGCCACCGAGCGGACCTTACCTGCGGCGTCCTCGGAACCGGGCACCATGTCGGGCTGCGACCAGGGGCGTCCCTGCAGCGACTCGTCGCGCCAGATCGGCTCGCCGTCGTGGCGCCAGCTCATCTTGATCTGCCAGCGCGGCAGCGGCTCGCCGGGGTACCACTTGCCCTGGCCGTGGTGCAGCAGGCCGTTCGGTGCGAGCCGCGCCTTCAGCCGGTCTGCCAGCTGGGACGCCAACTCGCGCTTCTGCTCGCCGTCGGCGGCGCCGTTCCACTGCGGGGAGGCGTTGTTGTCGACCGACACGAACGTCGGCTCGCCGCCCATCGTGAGCCGCACGTCGCCGTCGGCGAGCAGCGTGTCCACGTGCGCGCCGAGAGCGTCGACCTGCTGCCACTGCGTCTCGGAGTACGGCAGCGTGACGCGCGGATCCTCGAAGATGCGGTGCACCTCGTTGCTGAAGCCGAACGTCACCTCGACCGGCGCGGTGGCGCCCTCGATCGGGGCAGCCGAGCTCGGGTGCGGGGTGCAGGCGAGCGGAATGTGACCCTCGCCGGCGAACAGGCCGGACGTGGCGTCCAGACCGACCCACCCCGCACCCGGGATGAACACTTCAGCCCAGGCGTGCAGGTCGGTGAAGTCGGCCGTCGGCCCGGACGGGCCGTCGACCGGCGCGATGTCGGAGGTGAGCTGGATCAGGTAGCCCGACACGAACCGGGCCGCCAGCCCGAGCTGCCGCAGCACCGAGACCAGCAGCCACGCGCTGTCACGGCACGAGCCCCACTGGCTGGTCAGCGTGTGGTCGGGGGTCTGGACGCCGACCTCCATGCGGACGCTGTAGTTCACCGATCGGTTCACCAGGCTGTTGATCTCGACCAGGTAGTCGACGATGCCGACCGGCTCGCGGGTGCTGGCCACGTCGAACAACAGGTTGTTGTCCTCGATCCAGTCGCGCACCACGTCGCCCGGGCCCGACCCCGGGCCGGCCTCGTCGACGGGGCGCAGGTAGGGCTCCAGGTCGGCGCGCAGCTCGTCGGGGTAGGTGAACGGGTAGGTGCGCGCCCAGTCCTCGACGAAGAAGTCGAACGGGTTGATCACCGTCATGTCGGCGATGAGGCCGACGGTGAACTTCAGCTCCTGGACGGGCTCGTTGAACACCAGCCGGGCCAGGTAGTTGCCGAACGGATCCTGCTGCCAGTTGATGAAGTGGTTCTTCGGCTCGACGTCGAGGGAGTAGGCCTCGATCGGCGTCCGGGAATGAGGGGCGGGTCGCAGCCGCACCGTGTGGGGGTACACCTTCACCGGCTCGGCGAACGTGTAGCTGGTGGTGTGGGTCAGCGCGGCCTTGATCGTCACCCGTGCATCGTAGCCAGCCCGGCACCGCGTCCGTGTTACCGCGGTGTTGCAGCGTGATCGGACGCCGTCGGCGCACTGCGTGACGCCCGGCAGCCGTCGCGGAGTTCCGGCTGCGCTTGGTGCGCCCGCACGAGCCCCAGGGAGGCGTCGTTGCTGCCATTTGTGAGTTCCTGCTGCGCTTCGTGAGCTCCAGCTGCGCTTCGTGTCTTCAGGCTGCCCTTCCTGAGTTCCTGCTGCTGCTCCTGCGCCCGCACGAGCCGCAAGGAGGCGTCGTTGCTGCCCATAGTGAGTTCCTGCTGCGCTTCGTGAGCTCCAGCTGCGCTTCGTGTCTTCAGGCTGCCCTTCCTGAGTTCCTGCTGCTGCTCCTGCGCCCGCACGAGCCCCAGGGAGGCGTCGTTGCTGCCCATAGTGAGTTCCTGCTGCCGATCGTTCCCGATGCCGGAGCTATAGAGCCAGCGACAAGAACGACGGGCAGCAACAACAACGGACCGGCAGCAACAAGAACGACGGGCAGCAGGAGCTCACTATGGGCAGCAGGAGCTCACTATGGGCAGCAGGAACTCACTACGGGCAGCAGGAACTCACTACGGGCAGCGACAACAACGACAGGCAGCAACAACAACGGGACCTTCCACTGATTCGCGCCGCTCGGCACCGGCCACCTGCAGCGTGCCGGTTGCCGATGCTTGGACACCACGTGCTGCTCGCCACTGGCCAGCGCCACTTGACAGTTGCCAGTTGCCGGTCGCCGGTTGCTGCACACTGCTCACCGCTCACCACGCGCCACTCGCCAACCCGCTCCCCCGGACGACACACGCCCCCGGGCGCTGGCCGCACGCCTCACATCACTGGCCGTGCAGGCCACCGCTCAGGCGGTGCCCTTCACGACGGTCATCCAGTTCCAGTAGGGCTTCGACGCGATGTCGGTGAACCCTGCGGACGCCAA
>JBDHZN010000289.1:0-4007 GCA_039811845.1 Micropruina sp.
AGACGCGGGGTGAATCGAAGGTCTCGTCGACCCGGACCGTCCAACCCTTGAGCCCACCGACCTTCTCCAGGATCGGCAGCACATCGTCCAGCCGGTCGATGGCCACCAACAGCGAGGTTCCCACGTAGACGGTGGGCCTCGGCGTGACCCCCTCCACCTGCATCGCCGTGCCGGGGTCAAGGACCCGGCCCGAGAGCGGTTCGATCAGGGATCGCGGCGGGACCACCGGGTCACGGTCCATCCAGTCGCGCTTCGGACGCTTCGGCCCGCGCGGCTCGTCGGGGCGATCGTCGGAGGGGGCGGTGTAGTCGCTCACGGGGGTCCTTCGGTCGATGGTCAGATTTCGAACAGCGTGGTGCGGAAGGCGCTGTCGGCGGTGGCCAGCAGGTCGAGGCGGGTCAGTCCGCGCGGCACTCCGGCGAACTCAAACCGGCCGTGAGAGCCGACCTGGGCGGTGTAGGTGGCCTGCTCCTGCCACAGGGACGCGGTGAGCTCTGTCGCCTCGCCGCCGGTGCCGTCCGCGGTGCGGGTCACCCAGCCGTCGATCCGGCGGTGTCCGGCGTCCACGGGGCTGATTCGCAGCATCACGGTCATTCCGACGGCGGTGAACTCGAGCACCAGTTTCTGGTCGTCGCCGCCGCGGACGCCGGCGAGTTGCTGGGAGCGGTGCACCATAGTGAGCAACTCGTATTCCAGGTCGAGGTCGTCGACGGCCAGCGCCGCCAGGACCCGTTCGGTCAAACCGGCCGGCGGGGGATCGAGTTCGGAATACATCCGGTTGATGGCGACCAACAGGGGGTCACGGTCCTCGGCATTCACAGTTGGCCACCTTTCTCCAGCGAGCTGCGCAGTTTGTCGAGGCAGCGGCGCCGGGTTGGGCCGATACTGCCGATGGGCATGCCCAGGTTCTGAGCAAGACCCGCATAGTCGGGACGGTCGTCGAAGGCCACGATGCGCAGCAGTCGCTGGCACCGCGCGTCCAGCGTCCGGACGTGCTTCCACAGCGCCGCACCGGCCAGATCCTCCAAGGCGCTGGTCTCGGCCGCCGCCGTCGGCGGAAGTCCGGCCGCCAGCTGGGTGTCCTCGACCGCGGTGGCCTTGCCGTCCGAGGTCTTGGTGCGCCAAGCCGCGCGACGAGCCGTGGTGAGCAGCCAGCCGCCGATCGCGGCCGCTTGCGCCACCTGGTGCCCGTTGCGGACGAGGGCCAGCCAGGTGCTCTGCACGGCGTCCTCCGCCGCCGCCTGGCTCAACCCGTAGGCCCGCACGGTGTGCCACAGCACGGGCGTCATCAGCCGGACGAGTTCATCCAGGGCGGCCGACTCGCCGCCCTGCCAGCGCTCGAAGCACGCGGTGGCCCTGACCCAGACGGAGACTTCCTCCGTCGCGCCCGGGCGGCCCGTCACATCCGATGCAGCCATCAGCGTCCCTGTTCCCACATGCGTCAGGAGACAGCATGTGCCCCCGTGATACCGCGCAGCGCGAAAAATCGCTGCTCACCGGATTAGGTGTAGTCAGAACCTATCGCGTCAGGCCTGACCGGGGCAGGGCAGACTGGAGTTCATGAGCGAGCCGACGCGCATTCCATTGCCTTCCATCAGTTCCCGGGCCTGGGAACATCCGGCCGATCGCGGCGCCCTGGTGGCGTTGCGCAAGTTGCGTGGTTTCGACGTGATCCTGAAGCAACTGTCCGGATTCCTCAATGAGCGGGCAGTGCGCATGTTGCTGCTCGGCTCAGCGGTACGAGCCGACGAGCGTCAGTTCGCGCGGGTGTACCGGCTGTACCGCGAGGCCGGCGAGGTACTGGAGGCGGGTGTGCTGCCCGAACTGTTCATTCGGGCCGATCCGACCATCAACGCCATGACGATCGGTCTGGACAAGCCGGTGATCGTGCTCAACTCGGGTCTGCTCGAGGTGATGGACGACGACGAGCTGCGGTTCGTGCTGGGCCACGAATTGGGGCACGTGCTGAGCGGGCATGCGGTCTATCGCACCCTGCTGGCCGCATTGCTGGCGCTGTCGACGACCCTGTTCGCGATACCGCTGGGCGCGCTCGGCGTCCGGGCTGTGATGGCGGCGCTGCTGGAATGGCAGCGCAAGTCGGAATTGTCGGCCGATCGGGCCGGCCTGCTGGCCGATCAGCAACCGCAGGTGGCACTGCGTGCCCATATGAAGATGGCCTCGGGTGGACGGATCGATGAACTCGACCCGGAGGTGTTCCTGGCCCAGGCAGACGAATACCACGCCAACGACGACGTCCGCGACCTGCTGCTGCGGGCACTGATTGTCGAAACCCAGACGCACCCGTTCGCGGTCGTGCGGGCCGGTGAACTAGATCGGTGGGTCAAATCGGGCAGCTATCAGGCGGTGCTCGACGGCCACTATCCGCGGCGTGAGGACGACGCCAACGCCAGTATCTCGACCGAGGCGTCCGCCGCCGCCCGGCACTACACCGAGGAGTTCTCCCGGCTCGACGAGAGCCTGGGCCGGGTCTTCTCCGACCTCGGCCGCGGGCTCGGCCAGGCCCGCGACTGGCTGGCCGACCGGTTCAGGGATCTCAGCGAACCTCGTCCGCGCGACGACCGTGAGCGGCGCGACAACTCCGGACGCGACGACCGGCGATCCGGCCCGCCCCAGTGGTGACGGCTCGCGGTCAGCTCTCCCCGAGTTGCTCGGCGAGGAACGTGAGAGTGCGCGTCCAGGCCAGCGCGGACGCCTCGGCGTGGAAGAACATCGGGTGCGGATTGTCGAAGGCGTGCTCGGCGTCCGGATAGGTGTGGAACCTCACGCGCTCGCTGGTGAGTGCGGCGCGCACCCGGTCGACGACCTCGGGCGGGAAGAAGCTGTCGCCCAGCCCCCAGTGATGCAGGCTCGGGCAGCGCACTCCAGAAGCGAGATCGAGCAGGCCGGGGATGGCCGAGCCGTAGTAGGAGACCAGGGCGTCGGGGGAGTTCAGGGCGGCCACTTGGAAGCCGAGGCCGCCGCCGAAGCAGAAGCCCAGCACCGCCACCTTCCCAGTCACCTCCGGTGCGGCACGCAGGGCGTCGAGGGCCGCCGAGGCATCCCCGGTGGTCTGCTCCCAGTCGAGCTGCTGGGAGGCGGCGATGCCCTGCTGCACGTAGTCAGCAGCCTCTTCGTCGAAGCTTGGCGGTCCGAGCCGGAAGTACAGCTCGGGCGCGTAGACCACGTAGCCGGCTGCGGCCAGATCGGCACAGCGCTGCCCGATGTAGGGACTCACCCCGAAGATCTCCTGCAGCACCAGCACGCCCGGACCGGTACCGGAGGCCGGCAGCCATCGGCGCACCGGCAACTCGCCGTCGGGACGCGGGACGAAGACCAAATCGCTCACCCGCAGCATCCTGCCGCAATCACCCTCGCCGGTCACCCATTGTCGGCAAGCGACCCCGCCACGTAGCAACCCAATCGAGAGACGCACCACTAGCCGTACGCGGAGCCCGGTTCTACGATGACAACGGACGATGGCCGTTCGACATTGCTGCGCAAGGGAGCACCGATGGCAGGGAAATTCGAGGTCTACCAGGACGCGGCCGGCAAGTTCCGGTTCCGGCTCAAGGCCGGCAACGGTGAGGTGGTCGCCACCGGGCAGGCGTACACCAGCCTGGCCGGAGCCAAGGAAGGGTGCGCCGCTGTGCAGCGGGCGGCCAACGGCGCCAGCATCGTCGAGGCCGCGTCCGACTGAGGCTTGCCGAGCAGCCCTCGACGCCGAGGGCGATCGGCTCACGACGCCCGGTCGATTTCGATGCCGGCCGGGCGCCGCGCCGCCGTTCGGTTTGACCCTGTTCCGGCTGGCCACCTATTCTTGATCCTCGGTGCCCCGTGGGCTCGTTGGCAGTGTCGGTTCGTCCGGCCCGCCCGTCCGAATGGGCAATGCATTCATTGAGATCGAAGAGAGTGGGTCAGGCGTGTACGCGATCGTGCGCAGTGGCGGCCGCCAGCACAAGGTTGCAGTCGGCGACGTCCTGGAGATCGACCGGGTCGATGCGGCGGTG
>JBDHZN010000290.1:0-3977 GCA_039811845.1 Micropruina sp.
AGAAGCCGATGATCAGCAGGAAGAAGCCCCAGATACCGGCCGAGAACATGTTGACCAGCATCTCCAGGCCGGCCTTGATCTTGTTCTCCCACAGGCCGTCCAGCCACTTCATCGAGTAGGCGGCCAACGGCGCCATGATCATGGCGCCGATGAACATGTGCACCTGGCCCAGTTCCTTGAACGCATCCTCGGCGTTGCCCTGCGCGAGCCACACTTCGAGCAGTCGGATGTTCTCCTGCGCGATCAGGTAGTCCGAGCCGGCGATCGCACCGATGGTGCCGATGCCGGCCACGACGGCACCGCGGGCGCCGTAGACCATGGTTCCGCCGGTGACGGCGATGATGATCGGCAGCAGGTAGTGGATCATCGGCCCGACGATCGTCGCGATGCTCTCGTTCGGCGTGAAACCGGCGGGGATGAAGAACATCGTCAGGATGCCCCAGGCGATCAGCGCCGGGATGTTGGGCATGATCATGCCGGACAGGAATGTCCCGAATTTTTGGATGTGAACCCGCACCGAGGTTCTCGGCGCGGCTGTTGTGGTCGACATATATGTCTCCTTAGTTCTGCCCGGGGAGCCCCTGCGACACTGCTTGAAGAGGTCCCGCGCACGTGATCTGAGAACCCTAGACCGCTGGCGGGGGGAGGGCTACACCCCGACCCGCCCGGCACGCACAATGAGGCACTGAACACTCATCTGCACAGTGCCCACGGCACGGAGGATGCCTCCGGCACTCCGGCCTGTCAACAGACAACAGCGTTCTGATACCGTCATGGCTCAAATGAGCGAACCCAGCCAGCGCACCGGGGCCGGCTTCAAAGGCCCTGCCGAGCTCGTTCTCGCCGCCGAGATCGCGCACCGGTACTACCTCGACGAACGCACCAAGGTGGAGATCGCCGACGAGTTCCGGCTCAGCCGGTTCCGCGTCGCCCGGTTGCTGCAGGTCGCCAGGCAGGAAGGTGTGGTGCGGATCGAGATCCAGCAGTCCGGCGCGATCGACCTGGACCGGTCGATCCGGCTACGGGAGCGGTTCGGACTGGAGCACGCGGTGGTGGTCGACTGCGCCGAGGGCGATCCGGCACTGCTCCGGGCCGCGCTCGGACGGGCCGCGGCCGACCTGCTCGGCGAGGTGGTCAGCGCCGGCGACCTGATCGGACTGGCCTGGGCCCGCTGCGTCCAGTCCATGGTGCGCCAGGTGCGGCGGCTGCCGCAGGCCTCCGTCGTCCAGCTCACCGGGGTGCTGCCGCGGCCGCAGGATCCGTCCGGTTCGATCGACGACGAGACCGCGGTGGACGTGGTCCGCGACCTGGCCCGGGTCTGCCGCGGCCCCGCCTACTTGTACTTCGCACCGTTCCTGGTTCCGGACGCCGCGACCGCCCGCGCGCTGCGACGCCAGCCGGAAATCGTCCGGGCCTTCGGCAAGGCCTCCTCCGCTGACGTCGCGGTGGCCGGCATCGGCCGCTGGGCGCCCGGGCTGTCGACGCTCTACCAGGCGGCCACGCCGCCGGAACGGACGGCATTGGCTCAGGCCGGCGTCTGCGCCGAGATGGCGGGCATCTGCCTCGCCGCCGACGGCGAACCGCTGCACACCCCGTTCAACGACCGGATGATCGCCGTCGAGGCGGCCCAACTGCGGGCGGCGTCCCACCGGATCGCCATCCCCTACGGAAGCGAGAAGTACCCCGCGGTGCTGGCCGCGCTGCGCAGCGGGCTGGTCACCATGCTGGTGACCCACTCCGCGCTCGCCGAAGCTCTGCTCAGCCGCGACGAACCGGCCCGCCCGTGACCGGCACCGGCGGTGGCACCGATCGCCCGGACGAGGTGGTGCTGGTCGGCGGCACCGCCAACCGCGGGCTGATCATGCGGCGCGGCGACGCCGTCCATCGACCACCCGGACCGCACGCAGCCAGCGTGCACGCGCTGCTGACCTACCTGGACGAGGTGGGCTTCGACGGAGCGCCCCGGTTCCTCGGCATGGACGAGCAGGGCCGTGAGGTGCTCAGCTTCATTCCGGGCGACGCCGTCGTGCCGCCCTACGCGCCGTGGATGTTCAGCGATGACACGCTGCGTAGCGTGGCCCGGCTGCTGCGCCGCTATCACGAGGCGGTCGCCGATTTCGACCTGGCACCCTGGCGCTGGTCGCGTCCGCCGCCCGAGGAGTTCCGCGGTGCGCTGGCCTGCCATTCCGACCCGAACCTGGCCAACGTGGTGTTCCGCGACCAGGTGGCGGTGGCACTGATCGACTTCGACCTGGCCGGGCCCGGCCGTCCGATCTGGGACGTCGCGGCCGCCGCCCGACTGTGGGCACCGCTGCGGGCCGACGAATACATCGACGACCCGCGACACGGCCGCGGCGCGGAACGACTGGGCATCTTCCTGGACGCCTACGGCGGCGACTTCGATGCCGACGAGTTCCTCGACGCGGTCAGCGCCAACCACGACTGGCTCTACCAAGTCGTCGAAGACGGCTCGGACGCGGGCATCGAAGGCTTCGTGGATTACTGGGCCATCGTCGAACAGCGTGCGGACCGCACCCGGGACTGGTACCGGACCCAGCGGCCGATGCTCCGTGCGGCGGCCGGCCGGACGCCGCACTAGCTCAGTTGTTGACCTTGACCAGGGTGCGCCAGACCTGCTCGGGGGTGACCGCCTGCTCGAGCTGGGCGACCTTCGACTCGTCGAGGAAGACCTCGGCGATCCGGCCCAGCAGTTCCAGATGCTGGCCGTCGGCACCGGCGATACCGATCACGAACTTCACCGGGTTGCCGTTCCACTCCAGCCCGTTCGGGTAGCGGACGACCGAGATCGCGGACCTCCGGATCTTCGTCATGCCCTCGTTGGTGCCGTGCGGAATCGCCAGCAGGTTGCCCATGTAGGTGGACACCGAACGCTCCCGCTCGAACATCGAGTCGATGTAGCTGTCGTCGACCGCACCGGTCGCGACCAACAGGCCCCCGGCCTCACGAATCGCGTCGTCCTTGCTGCTGGCGGTGCCCTGCAGTTCGATGGCGCGCAGCTTCAGGATGGCGTTCTCGTCGTCGATCGCAGCCTGCTCGACGGGCGCGGACTCGGCGGCCGGCTCGGCGAGGGTGTCGGCGGCGGGTGGGGCGGGCGCCGGCGGGACTGGTTGCGCCTTGGCGGTCTCGGTCGGGGCCTGCGGGGAAGCCGACTGGCGCCTGCGCACCAGGTACATGGTCGCAATGGCCACCACGGCGACGATCAGCACGATCACCAGGGTCTGTTCCATCAAGGTTCTCCTCGTCGACGGATGTCCGGCACGCAACAGGCGCCAGAAGGGATTCTGTCACCTCGCACCGGCAAGAACGATCCTCGGCCCGCCATCCGGCCAGTCGGGGCGAGCACCCGGGGATCCCGATTCACGTCCGGGATGACGACTGTGACGACACTAGGTCACAGCCAGAAGGTCACATCCCGGCGAACGCCGGGATCTCCGGCGGCCGGGATCCCGGATCAAGTCCGGGATGACGGGCGGGGCCTGGAGGACGGGCGGGGCCTGGATGTCGGAGCACACAGCCCGGCGACCACGCCGGGGAGCCGGACGGCGAGCTCCTGGGGCGGGTACGGTCCGGGAGCGGACGCCGCGGTCAGTGCCTGGATCGAGGCTCCGGCCAGGGCCGCCTTCGCCGGCGGCAGCCCGGCGGCGAGCAGGGTGCCGCAGATGCCGGCCAGCACGTCACCAGAGCCGGCCTGGGCCGTCCAGTGCGGGCCTGGGACGGCGATGCCGACCCGGCCGTCGGGCCCGCAGACGTACTGGGTGGCGCCCTTGAGCAGCACCGTCGCGCCGAACCGGGTCGCGGCGGCACGGACGGCCGCGAGCGGGTCGGCGCTCACCGCGGCGCGCTCGATCTCCAGCAGCCGGGCCAGTTCACCGGCGTGCGGGGTGAGCAGCACCCGCTCCCCCAGTTCGCCGGGCGGCAGGAAGCGCAGCGCGTCGGCGTCCAGCACCAGGGGGAGC
>JBDHZN010000291.1:0-3960 GCA_039811845.1 Micropruina sp.
ATAGCAGTTCCGGCTCGCCTGGTGTCCACTCCAGGAAGTCGACTGCGCCGTCGGCCACGATCCCGGCCCTCCGAGGCACCAGATCGGAGCGAATGCCCAGCATGGCTGGCTCGCCTGCCAGCCACTCGACCTCGCCCTCGCCGTCCCAAGCGCTGGCGACGATGCCCACCGGCCGAATCGCCACGTGCGAGACGACCGCGAGGTCGGCTGCAACAAGATCCCCCTCCTCCCGCTCGCTTAGGCGCGACGGCACGGTGAACTCGTAGGCTTTCACCCCCTGTACTCCGATGGCAGTCTCGGTGCACCAGGGCACCGGCAGGCCGTCGCGGACATCGGCCTCGATGAGCACGTATCGGTGGCCAGGGCGGACGAACTTCCCCTTGACCTCGATCGCCAGGCCCGGGCCCTGGCGCCGGAACAGCCACCGCGGGCCCTTGGTCATGATGCACCGGGTCGAGAGGATTCGGTTCGTCTCTTCATCGCCACGGTCGAGTTGCAGGAACGGTCGATCCGGTCGGGGCCACTGCGCGAAGCACACTTCTTGGCCTGGGTAGAGAAGGGCGCTTGGCATGATGGAGCGGGCGCCACCATTCACCGAGGCTCGTGACGCCCGCAGTTGGCTATAGACCTCCGGGAGCCCCGTAGCGAGCACTGCTAGATTGGGCAACTCCGCGTAGGCGTTCCACATACCCTCATGTCGCAAGAAGAGGCGAGGGTCGGTGGCCCGAGGTAGGCGCTTGACGCTCGTTCCGGCTGTTCCTGGCGATCCAAACGACCGGAAGCCACGCACACGACTCGCCGATGCCTGGGCGGATGTCAGCCAACGACGAGCCTGCTGCTCCTCAGAGAGTCCTTCGACAATCCGCGATAGAGTCGGCGCAGTCAGGTAGGGCGTCGGCTCGTTCTCACCGGACAGCAGCGCAACCGCGACATGCCCCAGCAGAGAAGTGTTTGTGCAGAAGATCCTGAAGCGTTCTGTGTAGTTCCAGGCGCGGGTCGCCAGGTGCCTGCCAAGCTCATCGGGTTGCTCCAGCAGACGAGCGGTGAGTCCCGTGCGGAAGTCGTAAAGCAACTGAGCAAGGCTGCGCTGTAGGTAGACAGGCAGAACCGCATGGGTGATGGGCCATGCGATGATCGTGAAGTACTCGGCGAACGCTCCCTCGGGCACGGCGCCGCCGTACTCGGTGCTGAAGTTGGTGAACCAGCCGCGTATGCGGCCGCGATTTCCGTAGGTTGCCCACCCCGGAGTCGTCTTCTCGAATGAAGGCCAGAAGTCACTGCCGAGGTAGTCGTAACCGGCCTCAGCCGCATACACGACGAAGGGCAGCCAGGTGCGTAGCCAGTAGTGACTGCCAAACCCGCGTGCGACCGCGAACCGAACGCTCGTTCTCAGACGGTCAAGCTCATCGTCGGACAGACCGTGCTCCAGAGCGAACACCGGTGCGGCGACGGCTCGCCGCTCTTGGTGAAGATCCCGGAAGTGGGAGTCCAACTGCACATGAAGCTGCGAAAGCACATCCAGCGCGGAGGTGGGCGCTAGTTCTATCACCCCTGAACTTCCCTTTCGTCCTGATGCCACGGAACGCTCTGACACCACTGCTCACAGTCTGGCTGGAGCCACTGACATTCTCCACAGATTGCGCCGGCGCGTGGTGCTGCCGACCAATTCGATTGCCACCCGGGCGGCGCGCGGCGATCTGCGACTGCACCCAGGTCTCGTCCGGAACCGATGTCCTGGCTCCCTCTGGCCCGAACCTCACCCCATCAGAAGTGCCACACACCTTCGGCATTGCGGCGTCCCCCGTAGTCAGACGCGCGTCGGCAACCATCCCCGGCTGACGGCCTCGAAGCCGCCGTCCCGATCCCCCTGAGGCATCGCCTAGGGAGGTATGACGATGTCGTTGCATCGGATCACTGCCGGGTCGGGCTATGACTACCTGACCCGGCAGGTGGCCGCGATGGATTCGACGGAGAAGGGTCACACCGGGCTGGCGTCCTACTACACGGAGAAGGGCGAGGTTCCGGGCCGGTGGGTGGGCTCAGGCATGGCCGGCATCGACGGCCTGAACGCCGGCGATCCGGTGACCGCGGAGCAGATGCAGTCGTTGTTCGGGTCGGGGCATCATCCGCTCGCCGACGAACGCGGAAAGGCGGCCGCGGCGCGGGCAGGGGCGACCGAGGCGGACGTCCTTGCGGCGGTTCGGTTGGGGCAGCCGTTCAAGGTGTATCGCGACGATGTCAGTCCGTTTCGGGTCGAGGTTGCGCGCAGGTTCGCGGCACTCAACAAGGCAGCCGGCCGTCCGCGTGACGCAGCGATCAGCATCGCCGAGCGGGCACAGATCCGCACCGAGGTCGGCCGGGAGTTCTTCCGTCGCGACTTCGGCAGGGCGCCGCTGGATCAGCGGGAACTGGCCGCACACATTGCCCGGTTGTCGAGGCAGCAGACCACCGCGGTGGCCGGGTTCGACCTCACGTTCTCGCCGGTGAAGTCCACCTCCACCCTGTGGGCGCTCGCAGAGCCGGCGATTGCGGCGGTGATCGAACAGGCCCACCACGCTGCGGTCGGGGACGCGTTGCGGTTCATCGAGCGGCGCGCCCTGTTCACCCGGACCGGGGCGAACGGCGTCCGGCAGGTCGATGTCCGCGGCCTCATCGGCACCGCCTTCGTGCACCGCGATAGCCGTGCCGGCGATCCGGATCTGCATACGCACGTGGCAGTGGCGAACAAAGTCCAGACCCTCGCGGACGGTCGCTGGTTGTCGATCGATAGCCGGGTGCTGCACAAGGCGATCACGGCCGCCTCCGAGACCTACAACACGGCCCTGGAAGCCCACCTGACCGCCGCGTTGGGGGTGCGGTTCGAGGCCCGTCCGCAGCCTGATCCGCGGAAGCGTCCGGTACGGGAGATCGTCGGCGTCAGCCCGGCGCTGCTGGATCGATGGTCGTCGCGGCGGCACCGGATCGTCGCTCGTCAGGGCGAGCTTGCCGCCCAGTTCCAGGCCGATCACGGGCGTCCTCCGACGCCGGTGGAGGCGATCGCGCTGGCCCAGCAGGCGACGTTGGAGACCAGGGAGGCCAAGCACGAACCGCGGAGCCTGGCCGAGCAGCGCGCCGCCTGGCGCACCCAAGCCGCCCACGTCCTCGGCGACGAGAACGCCATCAGAGCGATGATCCATGAGGCCCTGCACCCCACCCGTCCTGAGCAGAATCTGGTGACGACGGCCTGGTTCGAGGACGCCGCTCGACGCGTAGTGGCTCGTGTAGAGCGGGACCGATCCGCGTGGCAGATCTGGCACGTGCACGCCGAAGCGCTACGCCAGGTCCGCGGCCAGAACCTCCCCGCCGACCGCATCCCGGCAGCCACCGACTACCTCACCGGCCTGGTGCTGGACCGGTACTCGGTGCCGCTCAGCCCACCGAACGATGGCATCAGCGAACCGTCGCCGTTGCGTCGTGCGGACGGCCAATCCGTCTACACGGTCGCCGATTCCCGGCTGTTCACCTCGACCGGAATCCTCGCCGCCGAACAACGCATCGTGACCAACGCCGGACGCCGCGACGGCCGCACAGTCCCCGCCAGCGCCGTCGATCTCGCCCTGCTGGAAACGGCCGCGAACGGGGTCGAGTTGAACGCCGGACAGATCGCCCTGGTCAAGGAGATGACAACCTCCGGAGCCCGCATCCAGCTGGCGATCGCCCCCGCCGGCGCCGGGAAGACCACCGCCATGCAAGCCCTCGCCCGCGCCTGGACCACCAGCGGCGGCACCGTCATCGGCCTCGCACCCTCAGCGGTCGCCGCGGCAGGGTTGGGTGAGCAGATCGACGCCCGAGCCGACACCCTCGCCAAGCTCGCCTGGCACCTCGATCACGGTGATCCGCCGGCCTGGATCAACCGGATCGGCCCGGACACCTTGGTGATCGTCGACGAGGCCGGCATGGCCGACACCCTCGCTCTCGACA
>JBDHZN010000292.1:0-3900 GCA_039811845.1 Micropruina sp.
GCAGCACGATCCTGCTGCCGGTGGAGGCCAGCTCGCTGGGTCTGACGGCCTCCAGCAAGACGTTCTCGTACGCGGTGTCGGCACTCTCGAGCGTCGACAACGCCTACGGCGACGAGATGCTGAACTGGGCCGACTTCGACCTGTCCACGCCTTCGATCCCGAACGGTGACTACGAGACCGTCAAGGTCAACGGCAACACCACCGTCCAGCTGGCCGTCGACCCCGCCGCGGTCGCTCGGCAGAAGCCGCTGGGCACGATGATCGTCGTGCTCGACAACAAGGCCGGGAAGGACGAGGCGTTGCTGCTGCCGACGCCGCGGTTCTGACCGGTACCGACCGACCGCCGACGCCCCCGGGATCTCCCGGGGGCGTCGGTGCGTTTAGATGGGGCTCAGCGGGTGCTGCTGCGCAGCGCACCGGGAACGGCGCGCTCGCATAACCGGGGCACGTCGCCCTGGCCGAAGCGGTAGTCGTAGCGTTTCCCGCCGGCCTCGACGATCACCCGCATGCCGTCGATCTGCGCCTGGGTGTACTGGACGCCGGGCTGCGGACAGCCCAGCGAGCCGTCGTTGAATCGCACCTTCTCGGCGCTGACCACCGTCGTCGGTGTGGCGGTCACGCCCCGGCCGCGCAGGTCGGATTCGATCGCAGCCAGCTTTTGTGACGGCAGTTCGGTCGGCGTCCCGGACGGCGCAGTCGACAGCGGCGGCGCAGTCTGGAACCGGGTCTGCTGCGGGCTGGGCGTGCTCGGCTGTGGCTCCGGCCCGGCCGGCGGCGTCATCGAACAGGCACTGAGCAGGGTCAGGGCGAGCAGGCAACCGAGGCGACGCATGCGGCCAGTCTAGGAAGGGCGGTCAGCGGATGCCGGTCAGCAGCCGTTGCATCAGCTCCACCGACCCCTTGGTCGAGTCGTAGCTGACGACGACCAGATCGCCGCGCGCGGCCACCGTCCACAGGCTGCCGTCACTGTCGGCCAAGACCGGCGCCCCAGGGATCTTCGACAGCGGCTTCAGCGACCCCCGGGTGGCCCGCTCACGCAGTTCCTGGCGGGCCGCCTCGGCCTGCTCCGGGCTGATCCCGGACGCCGACGCGGCCGGTTTGGCGTCGACCAGCAGCCAGGGCGCGATGGTGGAGCCGCGGGCCACCGACGCGGTGGCCATCGCCATCGCGAACGGCGACAGCCGCAGCGGACCGTCGTCGGTGCTGGCGCCGAAGATCTCGACGCCCAACCCGAACCGGCCGGTAAGGCCGAGCGCCTTGATGGCCTCGGCGGCCCCGCCGGAGCCGGCGATAGCGCTGACCGGGGCGAAATCGGCCGGATACACCCGTTGGGTGGTCGCCGTGGTGTCCCCCGGCTTGCTGGCCAGGGCCAGCACGGCGCCGTCCGAGGGGCGCACAATGACCACCGCGGCCCGCCCGGACGAGCGGGTCAGCAGCGCTTCGGCGCGGCGCTGCAGGCCGGCGTCCAGGGTGATCTTCAGCGACTGGCCGGCCACCGCGGGCACCCGGAACAGCTCCCTGGGGGCCTCCGGGTGGCCGTCCGGATAGGCCTGGACGACGAATCCGGTGACGCCCATCAGCTGCTGGTTGTACGCCCGCTGCAGGCCGCTCAGACCGACCAGGTCACCGGCCCGGACCGCCCCCTGTCCGGCCCGGATGGCGTCGTCGGTGGCCTCCCCCACGGTGCCGAGCAGCTGTCGGGCGAAGGTGCTGCTCCGGGCCAGCGGGCGCTCGGCGTCCAGGATGCGCACGCCTTCGACCCGGCGGGCGGCGTCCAGCATGCGCCACTCGTCCTGCCCCACGGCGCGGATCACGGTGGCCTCCACGTACGCCTTCGGGCCATAACCGGCCACCTTGGCGACGTAGCCGTCGACGTCGATGCCGACCGCCTTCGCCAGCGCCGCCGCCGACTTCGGCTGCACGTCGGCTGCGACCAGCGTCTTGTCCAGGCCGATCCGCTTGGCGTCCTGGTTCCAGACCAGCCGTTCGTCGTCGGCACCCACGATCTCGCCACGCTCGGGCGCCAGCCGGACGGCGCGCAGCCGGTCGCCGTCTTCCAACCCGGAGGCGATCAGGTCGCGCTGCCAGACCCCGGTCCAGCCGTCGGGACCGTGCACCAGCCGCAGGAAGGCGTCCTGCACCCAGGCCGGCTTGCCGTCGTGGATCACCCATTCGGCGCGCAGCCGGGCGGTCGCCTCGCGTTGGTCGTCGGCCACCTGCACGTCGACGACGTCGATGGTGGGCCGCAGTTCGCCCATGCCGCGCAGGGTGGCGGTCAGGTCCTCGGTCTCGACCGGCCCGACGGTGGAGCCGAACGACCCGTCGGCGATGGTGCGGGCGGCGAGGGCGTCCGCGGCTCGCCGGGCCGCGTTCCTGGCGCCCGGCACCGGGTCGGTGACGGTGCGCCAGATCAGGAAGCCGCCTCCGGCGGCCATGGCCAGCACGATCAGGGCGATCACCCAGACTCGCGGCTTCTTCGCCGACTGGGTTGCGCTCATGGCCGCATGCTACCCAGGCGTTCCCTCACCGGCCGGAGCGGTGCCGGTGCTCTGCCGCACCACCAGCTCGACCGGCAGTTCGACATCGGACGGCGCACCGGCGTCCGGATCGGTTCGTCGCGCCAGCAACTGCCGGATCGCCTGCGCCGCGGCCCGGCCCTTGGCGTCCGGATCCTGCCGGACGGTGGTCAGCCCCAGCCCGGCCGCCACCGGATGGTCATCGAAGCCCACCACCGACAGCTCCTCAGGCACCCCCAGGCCGAGTTCGCCGGCGACGGCGAGCACCTGCGCGGCGACCAGGTCGGACGCGCACAGCACCGCGGTCGGCCTGCGCCGGCGCAGCAGGTCGAGGATCGCCGTCCGGTTGTCGCCGAAGATGTCGACGAAGCCGACCACGGGTTTGATCCCGGCCAGCCCTTCCAGCCAGCCGGCCAGCCGTTCACCGCCGGGTTGCGGGGTGAGCACGGCGATCCGCCGGTGACCCCACTCGACCAGGTGCTCGGCGGCGCGTCGTGCGCCACCTCGGTCGTCGATGGTCACCCGCACGCTGGAGTCCGCCCAGGCCATGTCGACCGCGACGATCGGGACGCCTCGGCGTCGTAGCCATTCCACCGGCGCGGCGTCCGCGGCGCAGGAGTAGGCGATCGCGCCGTCCATCGCCACGTCGTGGGCGGGCACGGTCGGCGGCAGCATGGTCAGTGCGAGTCCATCGGCGCTCAGCTCGTCGGCCACCGCGCCCAGGAAGCGGGCGGTGACCGCGTCGGAGAGAGCCAGCCGCAGCGGCTCGGTCCACAGCACCCCGATCGCGCCGCTGGTGCCGGTGGCCAGCGACCGGGCGGCCGGGTCAGGTCCGCGATAGCCGAGCTCCTCAGCCACCGTGAGGATGCTGGCGCGCAGCTCGGCGGACAGCTGATCGGGCCGTGAGAAGGCGTTGGAGACCGTCATCCGGCTGACCCCGAGCCGGTCCGCGATGGACTGCAACGTGACGCGTGACATGAGCCCCTTCCCGCCTCGGGTGCCAGTTTGCCTTCGTTCGCACCCGCGACTACCTTTACCGATACAGAACTATACCGGTAAAGATCCTATTGGTAGGGAGAGGTAATGGACGGGCGCAACGCACGCGACGACTGGTGGCGGCACGCGGTGGTGTATCAGATCTATCCGCGCAGCTTCGCCGACGCCAACGGTGACGGCGTGGGCGACGTGGCGGGCATCAGGGCGAAACTGCCCCACCTGGCCGCGCTGGGGATCGATGCGATCTGGATCAGCCCCTGGTATCCGTCGCCGATGGTCGACGCCGGCTACGACGTCAGCGACTACCGCGACATCGAGCCGGTCTTCGGCACCCTGGCCGAGGCGGACGCGCTGGTCGCCGAGGCGCACGCCGCCGGCATCAAGGTGA
>JBDHZN010000293.1:0-3895 GCA_039811845.1 Micropruina sp.
TGAATGGTCCCAATCCCTTCTAGCCCAAGGGGTCGGGACCATTCTCCCTTGTCAACACCACATTACCCGGGAGACACACCGCAACCACACCCCGACTTTTTCAGGTCGAAGTAACTAGTTCTGCCCTCCCGTCGACGGGAGGGCAGAACTAGTTAGGGAGGGTTTCCGCGGTCGGGCTCGGTGGAGGACCGATAGCCTCGTCGGACGGAGTTGCGGACGAAGGGGACGACCGGGTGGGTACGGAGCGGGAGATCATCGGCCAGCGGAATGATCCGGACATGCCTCGCTATGCCGGGCTGGCCACCTTCGCATTGCTGCCGCGGCTGGACGACGTGGAGCGCGCCGACATCGCGGTGCTCGGGATTCCGTTCGACTCCGGCACCAGCTTCCGGCCCGGTGCGCGGTTCGGGCCGTCGCACATCCGCGAGCATTCCCGTCAGCTGCATCCGTACCACCAGCTCCACGACGCCTATCCGTTCCGCGATCTGCAGGTGGTCGACGCCGGCGACGTCGGCGTCGGGCCCTATGACGTGTCTCGGGCGGTCGATGTCATCGAGGCCCGGGCCCGGGCGCTGGTCGAGGACGGCGTCCGAGTCGTCGCGCTCGGTGGCGACCACACCGTCGCGCTCCCGCTGATCCGCGCGGCCGCCGCCGCGCACGGCCCGCTCGCCGTGCTGCACTTCGATGCGCACCTGGACACCTGGGACGTGCTGCACGGCGCCACGATCTGGCACGGTTCACCGTTCCGCCGGGCGGCCGAAGAGGGTCTGATGGACTTGGAGCACTGCCAGCACGTCGGCATCCGCGGCGGCGTCTACGACCCGAGCGAGTTCGACGACGATCGACGGGCCGGGTTCGCGATGGTCCGCTCGCACGAGTTCATCGAGCGGTCGATCGCCGATATCGTGCAGCAGATCCGCGACCGGCTCGGCGACCGGCCGGTCTACGTCTCCATCGACATCGACGTGCTCGATCCGGCCTTCGCGCCCGCGACCGGGACGCCGGAGGTGGCCGGGATCAGCACCAGTCAACTGTTCGCCGTCCTCAGGGGGCTGCGCGGCCTGCCCGTCGTCGGCTGCGATGTGGTCGAGGTGGCCCCCGCCTACGACCACGCCGGCATCACCGGCCTGGCCGCCGCCCACACCGCGTGGGAGCTGCTCACCCTGATGGGCCTCGGCCCGCGCTGAGCCGGACGCACCAGGCCCCGGCACCTCGATAGGTGCCGGGGCCTGTCGTCGTTGCGGAGTCAGGCGTTGGGACGCTTGCCGTGATTCGCCTTGTTCCGCCTGCGCGAGCGACGCTTGCGTCCACCCTTGCCCATCGTTGTCTCCTGTCGTCGTGTTCATGGGGCGCTGTCAGCGCGGTCTGCCATTCTGCCACAAGAGGTTCCGCGGCCAGGGCGTGTCGAATGGGCGTCGTTCCGGTGCGTGCATGAGTGCCGCCGACGAGGGAGTCGTGGCGGAGCCACGACGACTGAGGAGAAGGTGCTCAGGTGCGTGCTGGGGCGGCGGCCAGCGATATACGCCCTGGCCGCGGAACCTCTAGGGTTGCGGACATGCTGTCGATGGCCGAGGTGATCGCGGAACACACAGCCTTGGTACCCGACGACGTGGCCTGGCTCGAGCATCTGGTCGCCGAGTGGCACCTGCTCGCCGACCTGGCGTTCTCGGACCTCATCCTGTGGGTTCCGGACGTCGACGACAACGTGTTCTGGGCGTGCGCCCAGGTGCGTCCGACCACCGGCCCGACCGCACTCGAGGACGACGTGGTCGGCGAGGACGTGCACTACGACCCCGAACACCTGGTGACCGAGGCGTACCTCTCCCACGAGATCGCCCGGACCAGCAACAACCAGCTGCACTCGGGTATTCCCGTCGACGTCCACGCCATTCCGGTGGTGTTGCGCGGCCGGGTGCTCGCGGTGGTCGAGGCGCACACCAACCGGCTCGGCATCCGTGCCCCGGGTGCACTGGAGGACGCCTACCTGGAGGCGGCCGACGTGCTGTCCGGAATGGTGCACCGCGGCGAGTTCCCGACCAGCGGTGACAAATCCGTGCCGTGGGTCTCGCCGCGGGTCGGGGACGGCATGATCCGGGTCAACGCTGCCGGCCTGGTCACCTACGCCAGCCCGAACGCGGTCAGCGCCTATCGCCGGCTCGGCCTGCACACCGACCTGGAGGGCGAGAACCTGGCCGCCGTCACCATGTCGCTGCTGCGCGACCGGGCGCCGGTCGAGATGGCGCTGCCCACGGTGCTGGGCGGACGTGGGCACCGCGAGGTGGAGGTCGAGACCCCCGACGTTCAGCTGCGGCTGCGAATCATCAATCTCAACGACGCGGACGGCCCGTGCGGCCGGCTCGTGCTGTGCCGCGACACCACTGAATTGCGTAGTCGTGAGCGTCAGTTGGTGACCAAGGACGCCACCATCCGGGAGATCCACCACCGGGTGAAGAACAACCTGCAGACGGTGGCGGCGCTGCTGCGGCTGCAGGCCCGCCGGATCTCGTCACCCGAGGCGACCGATGCGCTCACCGATGCGATGAAGCGGGTCGGTGCGATCGCGGTCGTCCACGAGATCCTGTCGCAGGCGTTCGACACCTCGGTCAAATTCGACGATGTCGCCGACCGGCTGCTGCGCATGGTGGTGGACGTCGCCGCCACCGGCGGACCGGTGCAGCTGCGCCGTGAGGGCAGCTTCGGCTATGTGCCGGCCGATGTGGCCACCAGCCTGTCGCTGGTGCTCACCGAGTTGTGCCAGAACGCGATCGAGCACGGGCTGGGGCAGAGCCGCGGCGTGGTCTGGGTCAAGCCGCGGCAGACCGACGGACGACTCATCGTCGAGGTGACCAACGAGGGTGAGCCACTTCCGCCGAACTTCTCGCTGCACGCCACCAACAGTCTCGGACTGTCGATCGTCACCACGTTGGTGGACGACATGGCCGGCGACTTCTCGCTCAGCACCGCCGAGTCGGGTGTGGGCACGGTGGCCCGGGTATCGATTCCGCTGGCCTGAGCCGACAG
Organism: Micropruina sp.; assembly: GCA_039811845.1. Lineage (GTDB taxonomy): Bacteria > Actinomycetota > Actinomycetes > Propionibacteriales > Propionibacteriaceae > Micropruina. The sequence continues at coordinate 3,022 of JBDHZN010000293.1, forward strand.
GTAGAACCCCTGGTCAGGCCACCCTTACCGCTGATCGAGTGTGTCGAGATCAGTCCGGCGGGTGGGGCAGGCTCGACGCCGACTAGTTGGAACGCACCCGGGAGCGGGCCGCGCGACGCTTCAGCGCCCGGCGCTCGTCTTCGCTCAACCCACCCCAAACGCCGTGATCCTGTCCGGCGTCGAGTGCCCACTGCAGGCACGCCTCGCGGACGTCACAGCGCTTGCACACCTTCTTGGCCTCCTGAATCTGCATCAGGGCAGGTCCGGTGTTGCCGACCGGAAAGAACAATTCCGGGTCCTCGGTGAGGCAGGCAGCCCGATGGCGCCAATCCATGCGGTTTCCAACTCCTTCTTGGGGGAATCACTTGTACCGTGAGGGGCGGGGGCGCCTCCGTCGATGCGGCACACAAATGTACGTGAGAAGCTTGTCAGTGGTGATCGTCCTGGACAAGACCCCGACCAAGATTGAACCTCTTCTCGCCTCCGATTCCGCTGACGGCGCATTTTCCTGCCATTGGTCTACGGTGGGGGTGTGCAACAGGAGCGCCCGATCGGGCTGAAGGTGGCGGCGGGCTGCAGCATGGCGCTCGGCGTGATCTTCGTCGGCTTCGCGGCCGTCAGCGCCGTGGCCGGCCACGGAATCTTCAGCGTGCAGATCGGCATCCTGCTGGCGGCCTACGGCTTGATCCTGGTCGGTGCGGGCATCGGCCTGTGGCGGCGTCATCTGTGGGCCCGCGGCCCGGTGGTGGCCTTCGCCCTGATGGCCGGTTTCGGCTTCGGCGAGTACCTGCTGGAGCAACCCTGGCTGTGGCTGCTGGTCCCGATCTGCCTGGGCGCGGTGGTCGGCGTGGCGATGCCCAGCACGACCAAAGCC
>JBDHZN010000294.1:0-3884 GCA_039811845.1 Micropruina sp.
CCGATCAGGTGGGTCGCGAGCTGGGCATCGACACGGTCATCGCGCAGGTGCGGCCCGAGGACAAGGCGTCCGAGATCGTCCGGCTGCAGCGTGCCGGTAACAAGGTGGCGATGGTCGGCGATGGGGTGAATGACGCCCCCGCGCTGGCCCAGGCCGATGTCGGGCTGGCGATCGGGGCCGGTACGGACGTCGCGATCGGGTCGGCCGGTGTCGTGCTGGCCGGCGACGACCCGCGTTCGGTAATCTCGGTGATCGACCTCTCCCGGGCCAGCTACCGGAAGATGCGGCAGAACCTGTGGTGGGCGGCCGGCTACAACTTGGTCACCGTGCCGCTGGCGGCCGGTGTGCTCGCACCGATCGGGATCAGCATGCCGATGGCCGTCGGCGCCCTGCTGATGTCGGCCTCCACCCTGGTGGTGGCGGCCAACGCGCAACTGCTGCGTCGCCTCGACCTCACCCCGGGCGGCCATTCGGTCGAGGGGGCACCCGCTGGACAGCAGAATTGAGCCTGAGATCGACCCCCACCCGCGATCCGCTCGGCTTCATGGTGGCGCTCCCTATCCCGCGACAGCGCGCTCGAGTTCCCTACCCGATCCTGAGAGGCCGATGAAGGATGCTGAGAGGCCGATGAAGGCCGTCCATGAGGCACTTGACCGTGTGACATACTCAGTGAGTTCCCCCCAGGACGCGACTAGGTTGGTGGTATGCGGAGGCCGTACAGATCCCTGCGGCACCGCCTTTCCCGTCGGTTCACGGCGGTCGGACGCGGTCTCGAACCGATTCCTCGGCGGCGCCTTCATCGGGTCAGCGACCAGGTAGCAACGCTGCGCCGGCGATCCATCGACGGCACCCCGGAGCCGGTGCAGCAATTCGACTTCTGGGCGACGATCGCGGCCATCGCCGACACCGCCACAGCGGCCCTGACCCGGGCCGGCATTGAGGTGGTCCGGCTGGACAGCGACGGCCGCAGCATTCTCGCCGTTCCCGCCGAAGCGCGCGCCGAGGCTCTGGACGCGCTCGCCGCCGACCCGGTGATCGCCCGTTGGTGGATCGCCGGACCGCGCAGGCACACCTCGAAGGTGTCCGAGTTCCAGCGGAGCCGGGCGGCCGACGCCACCCGACTCACCCTGTTCCGCCTGCTCGCCGCCCCGAACGGCGACCCGATCACCGATGCGCGGTGCGGCGTCAGCCTCCAGTTCTGGGAGCTCGCCGAGGCCGGCGCGGAACGTCCCGACGGCGGCCTGCACAGCCCCGGCACCCGACTGGCACCCACCCGCAATCCGCTGGCCGGCTATCTCACCGCCGACCTGTGGCGGCAGGCCCAAAACGCCCCCGAGCGGCGGCTACGGCCCGCGTCGCCGCCGCATCTGCTGCGCATCACCGAGCCCATCGACATCGTCTACACCTGGGTCGACGACCGCGATCCGGCCTGGCGGCAGCGCCGGGCCAGCGTCAAGCCGACACCGAGCGGTTTGTCCACCGACGCGTTGCACGGTGGGCGCACCGAGAGCCGCGATGAGCTGCGCTATTCACTGCGTTCGCTCTGTTCCTATGCCGGCTGGTACCGCAGGATCTGGCTGGTCACCGACGGCCAGCGTCCGTCCTGGCTGGCAGACGATCCACGGCTCACCGTGGTGTCGCACCGCGATATCTTCAGCGACCCGAGCGTGCTGCCCACCTTCAACTCGCATGCCATCGAATCGCAGCTGCATCACATCGACGGGTTGGCGGAACACTTCCTGTACCTCAACGACGACGTGTTCATCGGACGTCCGATCCGCCCGGAGACCTTCTTCACCGGCGCCGGACTCGCCAAATTCACCCTCGCGCCGGTCGCGATCGACCGCCAGGAGAAGCCTGGACGGTTGAACGGCGCCATGCTGGCCGCCCGCAACAACCGGGCTGTGCTGGCCGCCGATCTGGGCCGCACGGTGACCAATCGGGTGCAGCACATTCCGCACGCCCACCGCCGCAGCTCGCTGGCCGGCTTCGAAGCCCGTCATCCCGACCGGGTGGCGCAGGTGGCCGCGTCCCGTTTCCGTAGCGCGGACGACCTGTCGCTCAGTTCGGAACTCGGGCACTACTGGGCCTACGCGCACGGCCAGGCCGTCACCACCACGATGTCCTTCCGCTACGTCGACATCGGTTCCCCCCTGGCCGACGAGTACCTGGACAGCCTGCTCGCCCGCCGCAACTTCGACTGCTTCTGCATCAACGACGCGGGCCCCTACCAACAGCCGGTCGACGGTGCCCGGGTGACCGACTTCCTGGCCGAGTACTTCCCGGTACCCAGCCCGTTCGAGCGGACGGCACCGTGACCCTCACCGATCCCCTTCGCAAACCGCTCCGAACGCTCCGGGCCCACCTGCAGCGCCGCCGCCGACACGCCGACGATTGGCTGTGGCAGCGCTGGCCGCAGGCCTGGCGAGCGCCGCACGAAGTGGTGGAGCGCTTCGACACCTGGGCCTACCTCGACGACCTGCAGCGCCGGCTGTCGGACCTTCTGGACGGCGCCGGCGTCGACCATGTCGTGCTCGACACCGGAAGCCTTCCGGAGCCCCGGATCGCGGTGCGCGCCCCGGACGCCGACAGTGCGCTGGTTGCGATCGCCGGCAGCCCCGCGGGGCGTCCCTGGTGGGCGGCGCGCGTCCGCTCGGGTCTGATCGGACGTGCTCGTCCTGTGCGGCAGCAGCGAGCCGGCAACGCGGACGGCGTACTGATTTCACGCAATCTGCTGTCCCCGGCGGGCATCCCGCTGACCGATTCGGAATCGGGCGTGCTGATCGAGTTCTGGAGCGTCACCGACGCCCCGACCCGCCGGTCCGGTGGCAGTCAGCTGCCGCCGGGCACGATCATCGCCCCCACCTCCAACGGTGTGCTCGACTACATCGACGCCGATCAGTGGGCGCAAGCGCAACATGAGGGCCACCGGCTGCCCGCGACGCCCCCTCACCTGCTGAGCATGGTCGAGCCGATCGACCTCGTCTACACCTGGGTGGACGGCAACGACCCGGCCTGGCTGACCCGCAAGGCGGACACGCTCGGTCTGCCGTCCGAAGCCCGCTACAGCAGCGACGCCGCCATCGACGCCAGGTTCGCCAACCGTGACGAGCTGCGTTACTCGCTGCGGTCGGTGGAGATGTTCGCCAGCTGGGTGCGCCGCATCTGGATCGTCACCGACGGCCAGACACCGGAGTGGCTGAAGCCCGACGACCGGCTGCGGATCGTCGACCATCGCGAGATCTTCGCCGATCCGAACGCCCTGCCGGTGTTCAACTCGCATGCCATCGAGTCGCAACTGCACCACATCGACGGCCTGGCCGAGCATTACCTCTACCTCAACGACGACATGCTGTTCGGGGCGCCGGTGCGGCCCGAACACTTCTTCAACGGTGCCGGCCTGATCAAGATGTTCATTTCGCGGGTCGCTGTCATCGACCCAGCGCCGCGCAACGAGGACGACCTCGCGGTCAGTGCGGCGGCCAAGAACAACCGGGCGTTCCTGGAGCACGAGTTCGGCCGCACCATCACCCACAAGCTGTGGCACACCCCCCAGCCGCACATTCGCTCGGTGATGGAGCAGTTCGAACAGGAACAGCCCGCGCTGTTCGACACGGTGATGCGGTCGCGGTTCCGCAGCGTCGCCGACCACGCCCTGACCAGTTCGCTGGACGGCTACTACGCGATGGCGAAGGGGCAGGCGGCGCCGAGCCGGATCCGTTACGGCTACCTCGACCTGGGCTCGGTGGACGCCTGGAAGACGCTGGAACTCTGGCTGCGCCGCCGTCACCTGCAGTGCCTGTGCATCAATGACTCCGGTGCGGAGGACCCGGCCGTCCAGCGTGCCAACGATGCCGCTCTGCGCGACTTCTTCGACAACTACT
>JBDHZN010000295.1:0-3883 GCA_039811845.1 Micropruina sp.
CCCGCGTCCTCAAACGCAAGTACCGCCACTGGCCCGTCAAACGCGCCCACCACACGCACTGGCCACAGCCCAAGCACGAAACCATCTACACGATCATCCCGCCCTAACTGAACGGTATTGGCCTCAAGCCGGGGACGATCACCGGCTCGCAACACCAAAGCGGCAGCAGTCTTGTTCGGCACAACTCATAATCCCACACAACCGTATAGATCATTCAAGGACACGCCACTAGTGGTGCCGTCGGTCACCGTCTTCTCGGTCGGGCCCGAGCCGTAGGGGTCGGCATCGGCTGCTGTCGGTGGTGCCAGCAACGTACAGGTGAGTAGGCCACCGACAATGGCGGCCACGGTTGGGGTGGGGCGCATACAACTCCTTCGCTCAGTCCAGGGCGGGGTTGCGGACCGAGTCCGCTCCGGCTCTGGAGCGGGGGTGTCGCCCGGGCGACATTGCTCGAGCGATTGAGTAATGCTCGCACACTGTGCTCCCTGTTGCACAGGAAACTCTCAGATTTAGTCCCGTTCTACGGACGACGTCACCGCGTGAACGTATAGCGCGAGCCCAGCAGCCACATCGCCCCGGCCAGCACGACCGTGCCAAGCAACTGCGCCGGGTACAGCCAGCCGACCGGGACGCTCGCCGGCAGCGAAACCACCGCGGACGCGGCGCCGAGCAGGGTGACCAGGGGAATCGCCACCCGCAACACCTGCAGGGTGACGGCGTAGGGACCGTCCCGCTTGCCGAGTCGCTGCAGCAGTGCGGTGCACAGGCAGTAGACGAAGCCCAGCACGGCCAGCCGCAGCCCGATGTCGGCCAACAGGGTCACCAGGTCGATCGGCGAGATGAACTGGATGAGTTCGAGCACGAGTGCCGTGATCGCCAGATTGCGGGCCCACAGGAACCACTTGCTCACGTCGATCAACTGGTTCATGCCCATCGCCGCCAACACCCAGCCGACCAGGTCGAGCGACAACAGCAGCGAGCCGAGACGGATCTCGACCAGCACCAAGACCAACCCGATAGCGGCGAGACGAAGCGGTGGCATGCGGCCAGGGTAGCTGTCAGAACGAAGCCCGCGAGCGTCGACAAGCTCGATCAGCGCATCCTTAAGGGCGCGGGATGTGCCGCCGCAGGTCGGGCTTCTCCGAGGGTCCGGGCTCGACCACCGCCACCCACGGGCCGTCGTCGGCCGACAACCTGATGCCGCCCTCGAGGAACGTGTAGCGGCCGGCCAGCACCTGTGTGGCCGCGGCGCCGTCGGCATCGTCGGTGTTCTCCCACAGGGCCGTGAACAGCGCGCCGATCCGCACCCGGGCCTGCTGGCAGAACAGGTCGGCGAGCTCGACGCCTTCGGGATGCGCGGCCCGTTCGGCCTTGGCCCGCAGGCAGGCCGAGGTCATCGCGAACAGCTCGGCGCCGATGTCGACCACCCGGCCCAGGAACGCCTGTTTGCGCTCCATTGCCCCTTGCCAACGGCCCATCCCGTAGAAGATCGAGCGGGCCAGCTTGCGGGTGGTGCGTTCCAGGTAGCGCACCTGGGGGGCCAGCGGACCGAAGTCGGCGAACGAGGTCGGCACCGCGCCCTTGCCGGCCACCAGGGTGGGCAGCCAGGTGGCGTAGAAGGCGCCCGCCTTCGCCACCGCCTTGATCTTGTCCTCCCGGGACGCCTCCGGGTCGATGATGTCGCCGGCGACGGCCAGGTGGGCGTCCACCGCCTCGCGGGCGATCAGCAGATGCATGATCTCGGTCGAACCCTCGAAGATCCGCATGATCCGCAGGTCGCGCAGCACCTGCTCGGCCTCGATGCCCCGCTCGCCTCGGGCGCGCTGAGAGGCGGCGGTCTCGAAGCCGCGTCCGCCGCGGATCTGGACCAGTTCGTCGGCGATCGTCCAGGCCTGTTCGGACGCATACAGCTTGAGCAGCGCCGCCTCGATCCGGATGTCGTTCGCGTCGTCGTCGGCCAGCAGGCAGGACAGGTCGAGCATCGCCTCCAAGGCGTAGGCGGTCGCGGCGATATGGCTGATCTTCGTCGACAGCGCCTCGTGCCGTCCGACCGGACGGCCCCACTGCACTCGCTCGGCGGACCAGCCGCGGGCCACGTTCAGGCACCACTTCGCCGCGGTCACGCACAGCGCCGGCAGCGAGAGCCGTCCGGTGTTCAGGGTGGTCAGCGCGATCTTCAGGCCGCGTCCCTCACCGGCCAGCACGTTCTCGGCCGGAACGAAGACGTCATGGAACCGGGTGACCGAGTTCTCGATGCCACGCAGCCCCATGAACGCGTTGCGGCTCTCCACGGTGATGCCGGGGGAATCGGCCTCGACGATGAACGCGGTGATGCCGCCGCGGCGTCCCTCACCGGCGGGCACCCGGGCCATCACCACCAGCAGGCTGGCGATGGTGCCGTTGGTGGCCCACAGCTTCACGCCGTTGAGCAGGTAGCCGCCCTCGACCGGGGTGGCCGAGCAGCCCAGCCGGGCCGGGTCCGAACCCACGTCGGGTTCGGTGAGCAGGAAGGCCGACACCTCGCCGCCGGCTACCCGGGGCAGGAAACGCTGCTTCTGCTCCTCGGTGCCGAACACCTTCACCGGCTGCGGAACGCCGATCGACTGATGGGCGCTGAGCAGCGTGCCGAGCGAGGAATGTGCCGAGCCGGCCAGCGTGAGCGCCTTGCAGTAGTACAGGTGCGACAGGCCGAGCCCGCCGTACCGGGTGGGCAGCTTCATGCCGAACGCGCCCAACTCGGCCAGGCCGGTGAACACCTCGTCGGGGATCGACCCCTCGGCCTCGATAGCGGCGCCGTCGACGCCTTCGATGAAGACCCGCAGCCGCTCCAGGAAGGCCTCGCCGGCGGCGACCTGTTCGGGGCTGTTGGTCGGCCACGGGTCGACCAGATCGAGCCGGAGTCTGCCGAGGAAGAGCTCTTTGCCGAAGCTCGGCTTGATCCATTCGGATTCCCGGGCGGCCTCCGCGACCTTGCGGGCCTCGCGCTCGGTGGGTCCGCTCTGAGTGGGGGACATAGACACCTCCTGCTGCTGTACATCGACGGTACTCCGGGGGTGGCAGCCTCGTGGAGGCTTGGGTGAGGATGGCTCCCATGACTGACAGCGAAACCTTGGTCGTCCGTTCCGACGAGCCCGGACGGCTGCCGCCGACGGCACCCACCAGGATCGCCGGGGTGGATCTGCCGCTGGGCGTCCTGGTGACGGCCGATCCGGGATTCTCCGACGATCCGGCCGCGCCGACGCAGCGGGCCTGGATGTCGGCCGGCCAGCTGGACGATCCGACCGCGCTGTGGTGGCGGCTGGCCCGGGTGTTCCCCGAGACGGGCCTGTGGCCGCTGGTGGTTCAGTCGCTCGACGACCCGCGCAACCCGGGGCGTCCGTGGAGCGACGGCGAGTTCTCCGACCCGATCGAGCCGGTCCGGTCCGCGGAGGAATTCTTCGCCGAGGTGCTGCCGGGTGAGCAGGCGACGTCCGACCCTGACCTGGAGGGTCTGGCGTGGCGGTATCCGGCGGGTTTCCCCGGCATGGCGGCGGCGCTACGCAGCGACTCCGAGACGGTGCAGGTGCCCCGGTTGACGCTGCCGTCCGGTGGGATCCTGCTGGTGCCGACGACCAGGCCCTCCGATGTGTTGTCCCGGTTGGGTTGGCTGGGTGCCACCAACCACCACTCGCCCGCCGACCTGACCGTGGTGCTGCGGTCCTGGGAGGACCGGTTCGGCACTGTGCCGGTGCTCCTCGGTTTCGACGTGCTGGGTGTGGCCAACGAAGCGGTTCCGAGTTCGGGTGATGACCTCGATCGGCTGGTCGCCGAGCACTACGCCTTCTGTCCCGACAACGTCGACCAGGGCACCGACGATCTGGCCGAGTACGGCGAGCAGATCGCC
>JBDHZN010000296.1:0-3872 GCA_039811845.1 Micropruina sp.
CTGGCCGAACGGGTCGGCGAGCAGATGGTCGTCGCCGGGATGGACGGCTTCCACCTGGCGAACGCCGAGTTGATCCGGCTCGGACGCCGGGATCGCAAGGGCGCTCCGGACACCTTCGACCTGGACGGCTACGTCGCGCTGCTGCGCCGCCTGCGGGAGCAGCAGCACCCGTTGTACGCGCCGCGCTTCGACCGCGATCTGGAAGAGTCGATCGGCAGCGCCGTCCTGATCGCGCCCGACATCCCGCTGGTGGTGACGGAGGGCAACTACCTGTTGTTCGACGAGCACGGCTGGGACGCGGTCCGGCCCGAACTCGACGAGGTCTGGTATCTGCAGGTGGACGACGTCGAGCGGCGACGCCGGTTGGTTCGCCGTCGGCTCGGGCACGGCGATAATCCTGAGCACGCCGAGCAGTGGGTGCACACCGTCGACGAAGCGAACGCCCTACGCGTGGCGGCCACCCGTACGCTGGCGGACCGCATCGTCGAGATGCCCTGAAGAATCGCCCCTCCACCGCTGGTTGAGCTTGTCGAAACCCCTTGCCGGCGCCAGCAGAATCTTGACGAGAGCTCGACGACGTCCATCTCTCGGGTGGGACTCAACCGGCTACCGCGCCTGAGCGCTCCCGGACGAAGCTCGCCAGAACGACAATCGCCGCGGCGCTCAGCACAACCACCGCCAGCGCCGCGCGGAGCCCGACCAGTTCGGCCAGTCCACCGATGATCGGCGGACCGAGCAGGAACGCCGGCCATTGCCCGATGCTGATCAACGCCACCGCGGTGGCAGAGGGCACCGCGGGTTGGTTCCCGGCCAGCGTCATCACGGTCGGCACGATGCAGCCGCTGCCGACGCCGAGGCAGGCGAAGCCGATCAGTGCTCCCACCACCGTTCCGGTGAGCAGCCCGACGCCGAGCCCCAGCACCGAGATCGCCGCCGACAGCTGCAGGAAGCGACGGCGTCCGATCGCCTCGACGACCCGGTCACCGACCAATCGGGCCGCCGCGATCGCCAGCGAATAGCCGACCAGCGTCAGCGACCCCAGTGCGACGCCACCGCCGAGTTCCACGCTGTAGAGCGCGCTCCACTGCACGGCTCCGCCCTCGTTGACGGAGGTCAGCAGTGCGATCGCGGCGAGCAGCAACAACTGCGGTGTCCAGGTCCGGACGCCGGACCGCGGAGCGGGGGCCGCGGGTGACTCATCCGGCGCCGGGGCAGCGGAGCCGGCCCGGTGTGTGTCGGGGAGGAAGCGCTGGGTGAGTAGGAACAGCGCGGCCAGCAGCAGGCTGGACGCAGCCAGCTGCAGGGCCGCCGAGACGTCCAGCATTCCGGCCGCCACGCCGAGCAGGCCGCCCAGGAACTGCCCGCCGCTGTACCAGAAGTGGAATGACGAGATGATGCTGCGTCGGTAGCCACGTTCCACCTCGACCGCCAGCGCGTTCATCGGGCCGAACAGCAGTCCCTGTGCCAGGCCGAGCACCAGCAGGCAAACGATCAGCAGCCAGGGCGCGGTGGCCAGCGCGGCGATCGGCACCAGGACGAGCATTCCGGCCGCACCCGCGAGGCATGGCGTCCGCGCCCCCGTCCGGTCGATCACCCGGGAGAGCACGAGCAGCGAGACCAGGACGCCCACCGGCGCGGCGAGGACGATCAGGCCCCATTCGCCGTTGGAGACACCCAGTTGGTCGCGAACGGACGGGATCCGTCCGGCCCAGCCGCCCATCACCGCCCCGGCCAGAACGAACAGCACCGACACGGCCAGCCGCGCGCGGCGCAGTTCGGCGGTGGGCGTCCTGGTCTCGGTATCTGCGGTTCGGGTCACCGAGGAAGGCTATCGAGGTTGCCGGCGACCAAAGAACCGTCCCCAGTGACCGGGAGAACCGTCCCCGCGGTCACCGGGACAGGTGATACCTATTCGTCGGCCGAGTCCTGCTCGCCGTCGCCGGAGTCATCGGGCGAGCCGGAGTCGGACGAGTCCTTCTCCGCATTGCGTCGTTTCATCTGCTCGGCCTTCTCATCGGACACCGGGCCGGTCACCGTTGAGTCGCCGAAGCCGGACGAGATGTCGCCGCCGTTGTTGGGATCGTTGGTCATCGGAATCTCCTTCGATCGGGTGCTGTCGAGGCTAGTCAGCGCCCTGAAGGTCACTACACCCCGAGGGAGGATTCGGGGCGACCGGTGGCTTGCTCAGCCCCGCCGGGCGAACGCGTCGGTCGTCTTGATCAGCTCCGCGGCAATGGCCGGCTCGGTCGCTGCGTGCCCGGCCTGCACCAGCCGGAGATCAGCCTCCGGCCAGGCCCGATGCAGATCCCATGCGGTCACCGCCGGGCAGGGCAGGTCATAGCGACCCTGGACGATCACCGCCGGAATCGACCGGACGGCATCCACTCCGGCGATCAGCTGGCCCTCGTCGAGCCAGCCGGCGTTGACGAAGTACTGGTTCTCGATCCGCGCGAAAGCGAGCGCGAAATCAGAGTCGGAGAAGTCGTCCACCAGCGCCTGGGAGAACTCCAGGGTGGACGTCGCCGCCTCCCACGTCGTCCACGCCACCCCGGCCGGACGATGCACCGCCGGGTCGGGATCGAACAACAGCTCGTGGTAGCCGGCGATCCGGTCGAAGCCGGCCGGCAACTCACCGAAGGCCCTGATCAGCGGGGCCTCGAACCGCTCCCACCACTGCGGCGCCAGGTTCGCGGCACCGCCGTTGTAGTACCAGTCCAACTCGCTGCGGCGCAGAGTGAAGATGCCGCGCAACACCAACTCGGTGACGACGCGCGGGTGAGCCTGGGCGTAGGCGAGCGCCAGGGCGCTACCCCAGGAGCCGCCGAAGACCTGCCAGCGCTCGATCCCACGGTCCAGCCGCAGCCGCTCCAGGTCGGCCACCAGATGCCAGGTGGTGTTGCTGCTCAGGTCGGCGTCCGCGGCGCTGGCATGCGGGGTGCTGCGTCCACAACCTCGCTGGTCGTAGAGCACGATCCGGTAGCGGGCCGGGTCGAAGAACCGTCGGTGCAGCGGGCCACAGCCGCCACCAGGACCGCCGTGCACGAACACCACCGGCTTGCCGCGCGGATTCCCGCACTCCTCCCAGTACAGGCTGTGCCCGTCGCCGACGTCGAGGCGTCCGGTCAGATACGGCTCGAGGTCGGGGTACAGCTCAGTCGTCGTCATCGTCCTCGTAGTCGTCGATAATGTGCATGGCGGCCTCTTCGGCACTGGCCGCGCCTCCCGCGAAACCTACGTCGTGCCCGATGCTCTCCGGCTCATCGTCGGTCTCCCCCACGCCCCCGTCGGCGTCGACCAGCCGTCCGGCGCGTTGCTTGCCGACCTGCCGCCGCTCGTCCGGATCGTCCTTCCAGGTGCCGTCCCGGGGCGCGAAGTCCGGCTCCTCCTGAGCGATCCGCTGATCAAGGGTCTCGCCGTGCCGCATCTCGGCCCGGGTGTTGCCGTAACCCTGGGCGGGTGACCACTTCTCGGGCGCCACGTAGCCCTCGTCGAGCACGTCCGCGACGCCGCGGTCGATCAGCGAATCGTCGGCCTGCAACTGGTCGAGTTGCTCGGACTCGTCGGGCATCGTCGGGTCGAAGTCGGTCATGGCCCTAGCCTGCCACCTCTGCTCGTGGCGGGGCGAGGAGGACGCACAACCCGCGCAGATTCAGGTCCGTCTCCCGCTGTAGGCTTCCTGCCCGTGACCCAGCCAGCCTCGACCCCGCGCCCGACCTACGACCTGGTGCTCGCCGCGTTCTGTGGACTGTTGCTGATCTCGAACGTATCGGCCACCAAGCTGATCGAGTTCGGCCCTTCGGTCGAGGTCGGGGGTTTTCCGCTACTCCCGATCATCACCGACGGCGGCGCTTTCCTGTTTCCGCTCACCTACG
>JBDHZN010000297.1:0-3869 GCA_039811845.1 Micropruina sp.
CGACGCTGGCCTGCATGATCGTCGCCGCCACCTGGGTGCTGGCGGTGGTGGCGCGTCCCTACCAATGGTGGAAGGTGGCGCTGGTGCTGGTCTCCGGGCTGGCCTATCTGCTGATCTTCAGCTGGCCGCTCACCCAGTCGTTGTTCCTGCTCGACGTCGGCAACGCCGATGCTCTGCGGACGGGTCTGGTCGCCGGGCTGATCGGCGTGGTGCTGATCGAGCTGACCTGGTGGCTGCGTGGCCGGTTCTTCGGTGAGCCGCTGCGGCTGTGGTACCGACGCGAACCGGACGCCCCGGCGTCCTGAGTGCCCGCCCCGGCAGCCGCGTGCCCGCCCCGGCATCCTGCGTCCGGCCGCGTAAAGCCCTCCCTAACTACTTCTGCCCTCCCGTCGACGGCAGGGCTGAAGTAGTTAGGCAGGGGTTTCTGGTCGAGAAAGCAGGTGCCGGCGGCTGATAGGTTCGGTTGCTCAGAGGTCTGAGGAGAGGACGGCGATGCGCAGCCGGGTCGATGAGGTGATCGAGTTCATCCTTGCCGCGATCGAGTCCGGCCTGTTTGCGATCGACGGGCGGCTGCCGGCCGAGGACGAGTTGGCGCAGCAGGCCGGTGCCAGTCGGTTGACGGTGCGGGAGGCGGTCAAGATCCTGGCCGCGCAGCGGGTGCTGAACCCGGTGCACGGCCGCGGCACGTTCGTGAACCCGATCGGGGTGTGGCTGTCGATCGAGGCGCTGGTGCGGGTGAGCCAGGGGAGTCCGGTGGACGTCCTGCTGCAGCTCGTCGAGGTGCGCGGCTACATCGAGATCGGCGCCGCCGAGCATTTCGCACTGGTGGTCACCGACGAACAACTGGCCCGGCTGCGCGCGCATCTCGACGAGATGGTTGCCGCCCACGCCGCCACCGATGTGCCGGCGATGGTCGCCGCCGACCTCGCCTTCCACCAACTCATCCTGGACGGCTGCGACAATCCGTTCATCGCCGCCACCATGCAGCCGCTGAGCCGGGCGTTGGTGGCCGCGCGTCGCGAGACTTCGGCGATCCCGCAGATGCGTGACCATGCGATCGACGAGCATCGCACGGTGCTCGAGGCGTTGGAGCGACGTGACCCCCGGGCAGCACGCAAGGCGATGCATTCCCATATGCGGCAGACCGCCGACGACACCCGGACCTACTTCGGGCGGGCCGCCGACGAGGCGTCCCTCGCCTGAACCGGAACGAATACCCGGGGACGGTTCTTCGGCGTGCGATTTTCGAACGTGAGGGAACCGTCCCCGGTGGTCCGAACCCTTGTTTTCAGCGAGGGGGCGTTGTTACAGTCAGCTATCAGACCTCAGAGGTCTGATACTCACACAACGGAGGTGTGGATGATTTCCAGGGACGAACTGCTCGCCGGCCTTCCGCCGGTACGTCCGATCAGCCCTGAGGATGTCCGGACGGCGCGGGCGCGGGCTGCGCGTCCGCTCATCGTTCTGGACGACGACCCGACCGGTACGCAGTCGGTGGCCGATCTCCCGGTGCTGAACGCGTGGGCGCCGGACGACCTGGAATGGGCCCTCGGCACCGGTGCGGCCGCCGTCTATGTGATGACCAACTCGCGCTCCCTGGACCCCGAGGCGGCCGCCCGCTGCAACATCGAGGTTGTCTCGGCAGCGCTCGAAGCGGCCGAGCGGCTCGGCATCGAGGTCGACGTAGTCTCCCGCGGCGACTCCACGCTTCGCGGCCACTTCCCGCTCGAACCCGACACCATCCGGACCACCCTGGCCGAGCACGGCATCGGCGCCGACGGCATCGTCCTGGTGCCCGCCTTCGGCGATGCCGGACGGATCACGGTGAACGCCGTGCACTATGCCGGTAACGATGCCACCGGCTACCTGCCGGTGGGGGAGACCGAGTTCGCCCGCGACGCCACCTTCGGCTACCACAGTTCTGACCTGCGCGACTGGGTGGCCGAGAAGACCGGCGGACGCGTTCCGGCCGATCAGGTGGCCACTATCACGCTGGGCGAGCTCCGTTCGGCATCGGAGTCGGTGGCGGCCACCCTGGAGGGTCTCCGCGAGGGGCGTCCGGTGGTGGTCGACATCGTCGAGGAGGCCGATCTGCGGGCATTGGCGCTGGCGCTGCTCCAGGCGCAGGCCCGCGGCAAGCGGTTCGTGTTCCGGGTCGGCCCGCCGTTCGTCCGCGCCATGATCGGCCAAGCCGTCCGTGAGCCGCTGACCGCCGAGGATGTCGCGTCGATCCGGCCCGCGGAGTCGACCAACGGCGGCTTGATCGTGGTCGGCTCGCACGTCGGGCTGACCACCCGCCAGTTGGACGCCCTGCGCGAACGCCGGGCGCCCGCCGAGTTCGAGATCAATGTGGCCACCGTGCTCACCGATGCTCGCGACGCCCATTTGTCGGAGGTGATCGACGCCGTCAGCGACGCGCTGACCAGGGGAAACGCGGTGGTCAGAACCAGCCGGACGCTGGTCAAGGGCGCCGACGGCGACGATTCGCTGCGGATCGCCCGGGCCGTCTCGGACGCCGTGGTGCAGGTGGTGCGCACCGTGTTGGACCGGACGCCGCCACGCTTCGTCATCGCCAAGGGCGGGATCACCTCTTCCGATGTGGCGGCGCGCGGCCTGGAGATCGGTCGGGCGATCGTCCGCGGTCCGATGCTGCCCGGCATCGTCTCGCTGTGGGAACCGATCACCGGGCCGGCTCGCGGTGTCCCTTACATCGTCTTCGCCGGCAACGTGGGCGGCGACCAGTCCCTCGCCGACGTGGCCGACAAACTTTCCGACTGAACAGGAATCAACATGAACAACCCCGTGATCGCCGTCCTCGGCCTCGGTGCGATGGGTCTGCCGATGGCCACCCGTCTCGCCGAGAAGTTCACCGTGCGCGGCTTCGACATCAACCCGGAGCGACTGAGCCTCGGTGCCTCGGCCGGGGTCGCCGCCACCGAGTCCGCGCGGCAGGCGGCGACCGGTGCCGACATAGTGCTGCTCGCGGTGCGCAACAAGGCACAACTCGAAGATGCCCTGTACGGGCCGAACGGTGTCGCCGCTGTGCTGGCTGCCGGATCGACGATCCTGCTCACCTCAACGGTCGGCATCGACGCCGTCCGCGAGGTCGCCGGCCGGCTGGCCGCTGATGGTCTGCACCTGGTCGACGCGCCGATCTCCGGCGGTCCCGTGCGAGCCGGCACCGGCGACCTGCTGATCACCGTCGGTGCCACCGACGAGGCCTATGCGCTGACGCTCGGCGCGCTTGAGCAACTGTCCTCGACGCTGGTCCGGATCGGTGCCAAGCCCGGCGACGGGCAGGCGATGAAGACCGTCAACCAACTGCTCTGCGGGGTGCATATCGCCGCCGGCGCCGAAGCGCTGGCGCTGGCCGACGCGCTCGGGCTCGACACCGAGGTCGCCCTGGAGACGCTCGGTGCGGGCGCCGCGGCGTCCTTCATGCTGGGGGATCGCGGCCCGCGGATGCTGCAGGCCTATGACGAGGGTGGCGCCGAGGTGCGCAGCCGGATCGACATCTTCACCAAGGACATGGGCATCGTCAACGGCGCCGCACGTTCGGCCGGCCTGGCCACCCCGATCGCCGCCGCCGCCGAGGGACTGTTCCTGATCGCCCAGGCAGCCGGCCAGGCCGCGATGGACGACTCGTCGGTGATCAAGGTGATCGCGCCCGAACGCAAGGGTGGCCACGGCTGACCCCGCCCATGAAACCCTCCCTAACTACTTCAGCCCTCCCGCATGTGGGAGGGCTGAAGTAGTTAGGGAGGGCTATACCGGGTAGACGGTCCCGTCAGCTCAACCGGGCGACGATGGCGTCGCCGACCTCGGAGGTGGAGCGCTTCGCAGCACCGCGGGAGGCGATATCGGCGTCC
>JBDHZN010000298.1:0-3828 GCA_039811845.1 Micropruina sp.
GACGGAAGCGTCCGCTGAGCGCCAGCGCCAACTCGGCTGTCCCCCGGCTGTCGTCGCCGGGCCACAGGGTCAGCTCACCGGGACGGGCGACCAGGTCGAGCGGCGTGCTGCCGCCGGCGCTGAGCGCCACCGCTTCGAGCGCCGGGCCTGGTTCGTCGTCGTCAGCCTCGTGGGCCGCAGCGGGTTGCTCATCGGCCCCACTGCCAGATTCCGGATCGATCGGTTGCTCGCCGGTCTCAGACAGGTCGGCGGATGCCTCAGCAACGTCCGGTTCGGCCGGCTCCACGGCAACGTCGGGCTCGGCGAGCTCCACCGCCGGGTCGGGCCGCGGCGGCGACCCGGGACTATCCGGTGCCCCGGTGCCCTCAGGCTGGTCGGTTCCCGCGGGGGCGGCATCGGGTGCTTCGGGAGTGGCCATGGTCGAGTATCACAGCTTGCCCGTCGCGGTGGGTCAGTCGAGCAGGCCGGCGTCGCGGATGGCCATCGCCGCCGAGACCCGGTTGTCGGTGCCGAGTTTGACGAACAGCCTGGTCAGATGTGCTTTCACGGTGGCCAGGCTGAGGTGCAGCCGGGTGCCGATCTGGGCGTTGGTGAGGCCCTGGGCCAGCAGCACGGCGATCTCTCGCTCCCGCTCGGTGAGCGAGTCGGCCACCTCGCGCAGTGCAGGCACCGCCTGCTCGGACGCCGTCGCGGCAGCAATCACGGTGGAGGTGACCGCCGGCGACAGCACCGGTTCGCCGCGCTGCACCGCCCTGATCGCGGCCAGCAGGTCGGCCGGATCGGCGTCCTTGAGCAGGAACCCCTGCGCCTGTTGCCGCAGCGCGCGCAGCACATAGTCGTCGGTGTTGAAGGTGGTCAGCACCAGCACCCGCGGCCGGTGGGACGCCGTGGTGAGCCGTTCCAGCACGCCCAGACCGTCCAGTACCGGCATCCGGATGTCGAGCAGCACCACGTCCGGTGTCAGCTCGGCGATCAGCGGCAAGGCCTGCGCGCCGTCCGCCGCCTCGCCGACCACCCGCAGCTCCGGGTCGGCCGCGATGATCATCCGCAGGCCGGTGCGCACCATGGGGTCGTCGTCCACCAGCAGCACCGTGATCATGCCTCATCCTCCCAGGGCAGCGACGCAGTCATGGTGAACCCGCCGTCGATCGCCCCGTAGCTCGCCGAGCCACCCACGGACGCGGCCCGCTCGGTGACGCCGAGCAGCCCGAAACCGCTGCCGGTGCGATCCGGGAGCGCCAGATCGGCCAGCGGATTGCTGACCCGCACCTCCAAGCTGTCGCCGGGCGCACCGGTAACCGACACCACTACCGGGGCACCGGGAGCGTGCTTGCGGGCGTTGGTCAGCGCCTCCTGGACGATCCGGTAGGCGGTCCGGCTGACCCGCGCCGGTACTCGGTCCGGCTCCACGCCGAGCGACAGTTCGATCTGCTGATCGGAGCCGAGGTCCGCGATCAGCACCGGAAGCTCGGCCACCGTGGGCTGCGGAGGCTCCGGCGGAGCGTCCGCACCCCGCAGGCTGGACAGCACCATCCGCAACTCGTCCAGGGACTGTCGCGCGTTGCGCTGGATGAGCCGCGCCGCCTCCCGGGTCTCATCCGGCCCCAGGTCGTCGCGGAAGGCGAGCACTCCGGCATGCATGCTGACTAACGACAGTCGGTGCGCCAGCACGTCGTGCATCTCGCGGGCGATCCGCTCCCGCTCGGCCAGCTTGGCCTGCTCGATCCGGGCCAACTCCGCGTCATGCCGGGCCTGGTCGGCGTCCACCCGGCTCTGCGACTCGGATTCCCGGCTGCGGACCAGCCAGCCGACCAGGGTCGCGATCACCAGCCCCGTCACCGCAATGGTCGATTCCACCCAGTGCGCGCCGCTCCACTCCCCCGATGCCGGCCCGACCAGCAACTCCAGCAGTTTGGCGGCGATCAGCCACAGACCGGACAACAGCACCATCGCGGCCGAACGGGTGCGCCGGGCCAGCGACGCCTGGGTGACGAAGGCGGCACCGATCACCCCAGGGCTGAGGAACAGCAGTCCGCCCATAGTCAGCGCCACCCCGGTCGGGAACCGGCGCCGCAGCGGCAGGATCGCCAACGCGGCGGCGGGCGGCAGCACGCTGAGCAGCCACAAAGCAATCGGATTCTCGTGACCTGGTCGCAGCAGCGGGGTCAGGCAGTACAGCCAGAACAGGACCGGGACCAGCCAGGTCACCATCCCGGTCGGCTGCCGGCGTCGGACATCGTGCGCATCCATCCCCGGCAGCCTACGGACGGACCCCCTCGTGCTCTAGCGACCATCGGCTGATCCGACCCAGCTCATAGGCCGGCAAATCGGCGCTCACCGCGTCCGAACGGCTGCCGGAGGCGAGGCCATCGCCCGATGCCGGCAACCGGTCGGTCGCGATGAACTCGAACCATGATCACCTTCGACAAGCTGACCAAGACCTACCCCGGCCTGCGGCGTCCGGCCGTGGACGAGGTGTCCTTCACCGTCCCGGCCGGGTCGGTGACTGGATTCCTCGGCCCGAACGGGGCCGGCAAGTCCACCGCGATGCGCATCCTGCTCGGCCTGGGCCACGCCGACTCGGGCACCGCCCAGATCGCTGGGCAGGACTACCGGCGGCTGCCCGAGCCAGCGGCCGTCGCCGGTTCCCTGTTGGACGCGGACGCCTTCCACCCCGGCCGCACCGGACGCGAGGCGCTGCGGCTGGGCTGCCTCACCCTCGGCCTGCCGGCCCGACGGGCCGACGAACTGCTCGACCTGGTCGGACTCTCCGCCGCTGACGGACGCCGACGCGTCCGCGGCTACTCGCTGGGCATGCGGCAACGCCTCGGATTGGCCCACGCGCTGCTCACCGATCCGCCCGTGCTGGTGCTGGACGAGCCGGCCAACGGGCTCGACCCGCAGGGCCAGCGCTGGCTGGGCGAACTGCTCCGGGCCCGTGCGGAACGCGGCGGTGCCGTCCTGCTCTCCAGCCATCAACTCACCGACGTGGAACGCCTCGCCGACCGCCTGGTGGTGATCGCCGGCGGCCGGGTGGTCGCCGACGACACCCCCGCCCGACTGCGCACCCTGCACGGCGACATCACCGAGTTCTACTTCTCCGTCACGGCCGACGTGGCCGCCTGATCCCGAAAGGACCCACGATGAACATCTTGACCCTCGCCACATCGACTTCGACCCATCCCTCGGCAGCCCCGGCCGTGGATCGGCACCGACCGCTGCGTCTGTGGTTGGTGGAGCTGCGCAAGCTGGTGGACACCCCCGCCGGCATCGCTCTACTGGCACTTGCCGCGCTGCTGGCCGGCGTCTTCGGCGGCGGTGTCGCCCTAGTGACCGACGAAACCACCCTCGACCGGATCGTCCGGCTGGCCGGCATCCCGGCCGGCATTCTGCTGCCGGTGCTGGCCGCACTGTTGGCCACCGGCGACAGGCAACACCGCACCGCACTGACCGGCTACGCACTCACCCCTCGCCGCGGGCAGGTGCTCGCAGCCAAGGCCTGGGCGGTGATCAGCCTCGCCGTCGTCGCCTGGATGCTCGCCCTGCTGGCCGGGGTGCTGATCGCCGCGGTGGCCACACCGCTGATCGACCACCCGATCGAGTGGAGGATCAACTGGACCGGACAGCTCTGGTTCGCGCCGGGCCTCGTGCTGGCCGCACTGTCCGGCTACGCCGTCGGCCTGGTCGCCGGCAACGCTCCCGCGGCCGTCAGCATTCTGCTGGCCTGGCCGGTCTTCGCGCTGTTCCTCGGCATCGTTCCGCAGATCGCGGAGGTGCTGGCCTGGCTGGACATCAACGCGTTGGCTGCGTTCGCCGACGGCATCGAAC
>JBDHZN010000299.1:0-3814 GCA_039811845.1 Micropruina sp.
TGCAGCAGGTGGACGACCCGACCCGGTTCATCATCTACGAGGAGTACGTCGACCAGGCCGACACGCTGGCCCACAAGGAGACCGCGCACTACCAGACCTGGCGGGCCACGGTGGCCGACATGATGGCGACGCCGCGGAACACCTACAGCTTCGGCGACAAGCTCTGAGAGCTGCTCAGCGATCCTTTTGCGATCGCTGTCCTGAGCCCAACGGACGCTGCGGGCGTCCGTCATCGGTGGGTGCGAGGCCGTCCTGGCAGGTCGGGCAGTAGAACATCGTCCGTTCCCGGGTGGGCGGGCCGATCGTCGCGACCCGGACGGTGCCGCCGCAGCGCCGGCAGGGGCGTCCGGAGCGGCCGTGCGCCCAGGTGTTCTCGCCGTGCCGGGTGCTGCCCGTGGTCGACTGGACGGCATGTCGCCGGCCGTTGTCGAGCAGTCGGTGGGCTCGTTCGACCAGGTGGGTGAGTTGGGTGTCGGTCAGGTCGGTGGTCGGTGTCCAGGGGTTGAGGCGTTCGGCGAACAGAGTCTCGGCCGCGTACAGGGTGCCGATGCCGGCCAGATTGGTTTGATCGAGTAGCGCTGCGCCGATCGTGGTGCCGGCGTCGGTCAGGTTGGCGACGGCGCGGCTGACATCCCAGTCGGAGCCGAGCAGGTCCGGGCCGAGATGGCCGACCAGCGTGTGCTCGTCATCGGTGCGAACGACGTCGAGCATGCCGAGGCGTTGACCCAGACCGGCCCACCGGGCGGTGCTGAGGAGTGCCCGGGTTTGGGCATTGGGCCGCGCGGTGGCCGCGTCCGCGATCAGCCACTGGCCCTCCATCCGCAGGTGCGAGTGAATGGTGTGCCCGGAGTCGAGCCGGTGCAGCAGGTGCTTGCCGCGGCTGACCACCTCGAGTGTGGTGGCTCCAGTGAAGTCGAGGGTGGCGAGGCTGGGCCAGCGCAGTTCGGTGCGGGTCAGCATCTCGCCAGCGAACGCACGGTTGAGGCGCTGGGCCGTGCGCCAGACGGTGTCACCCTCGGGCATGTCCCTCCTCCTAGCGCCGCAGCCGCAGGCCCTGCGGTGTCAGCCGGAATCCTGCTGCGGCTAGGGCTTCGGCCAGTGCATGGTCGGAGCCGAGCACGTCGGCGCCGTCGATCTTGGCCACCGTCATCTTGCCGAGCACACCGGCATGCACCGCCTCGGCGAGCGCCTGCGCGGCGGCCGTCAATTGGTCGGCGTCGTCGGCGAAGGACAGCAGGGTGCGGCCGCCCCGTTCGACGTAGAGGGTGAGATCGCCATCGGCGAGCACGACCAGGGCGCCGGCCTTGCGTCCGGGCTGGTGCTTGGTGCCCTCGGCGCGCGCCGGCCAGGGCAGGGCGGCACCGTAGGGGTTGGCCGGATCGGTGGCGGCCAGCACCAACGCGCCCGGCGCGGCGGGCGCTTCGCGCAGCAGGTCGATGGCGTGTCGGTCGCTGAACTGGGCGGCCCCCAAGCCCTCGACGAAGTAGCCGCGGCGCACCTGGCCGGCCTCTTCCAGCGCGCTGAACACCCGGTAGGCGCCGGCGAAACCCCCGGTCACCTCCTCGTTCGCGACGCTGCCCCGGGTGACCACGCCGTATCGGTCGAGCAGCACCTCGGCGCGCGCTGCGGCGAGCACCGTCGGCTCGGTGTCCACCTGGGGCAGCAGCGCCCACCGTCCGGATGCCTCGGGCGGGCCGGACGCCCGAGGCAGTGGTCCGCGGGGCAGCGGACGGCGTCCGAACCGGCCCCGCGCGGGCGTCGGGCGAGACTTCAGGCTGGCCCGACCACCGCTCAACAGCGCCCGCAGCGGCGCCAGGGTGTCGTTGCTGAGGTGGCCGGCCCAGACCAGCTGCCACAGCGCCTCGCTGAGTTCGGCGTCGGTGGCCTCGACACGTTCGCCGAGGGTGCGGAACAGATAGCTGCCGCCACCGGCCAACGCCTCCAGGACACGTCCGGCCAACTCGCTGGGCACTTCGCCCGCGGAATGCAGGGTCAGCGGCGCCGTCTCGGCCGGGTGCAGGCTGACCCAGCCGTCCGTTCCGGCGAGGGCACCTGCTCCTTGCCAGACCACCTCGCCGGCGGCTAGCAGTTCGTCGAGCATCGCCGGACGGTAGTCGCGTACCCGGGCGGGCAGTACCAGTGACTCCAGTGAGCTGGCCGGCACCGGGTAGCCGGCCAACTGTTCGATCGCGGACAGGACGCCCGCGGTGCCGGCCAGCGGCGTCCGGAGACCCTGCCATTGACCGAGGAAGCGGGCGAATTGTCGGGGCGGGACGGGCTCGACGGCGTTGCGCAGCGCGGCCAGTGAGCGGCGCCTGAGCACGCGCAGCACACCGGGGTCGCAGTAGCTGAGACCGCCTCCGCCGCGGGTTGAGCTTGTCGAAACCGGGGTCTCGACAAGCTCGACCAGCGGAGACTCCGGCGAGGGCGGCAGCCAGCCGGCCGGGCGCAGGTCGCCCTCGACCAGGCGTCCGTCGGCGACCAGCCGGCGCAGCACGCCGTGCACCACGACGGGTCCGAGGCCGAGCCAGGCGGCCACGTCGGCGGCCAGGAACGGGGCATGTCCGCGGGCCCAGCGCAGCACCAGATCACCCAACGGATCCGGCACCGGCGCGCGATGCACCTCGGGTACCCCCACCGGCACGCTGACGCCCAGCGCGTCGATCAGCCGTCCGGCATCTTCCACAGCGGCCCACCGGGTCCCGCCGCCGATGCGCACCTCGATCACCCGGCGTTGCTCGGTGAGTGCGATCAGCCACTCGGGCACCCGCTCTGGCTCAGTGCTGCGGGCACGCAGCGCGGGCAGGTCGAGCGGGCCGAGGATCCGGATCAGATCGGCCAGGTCCTCCAGATCGCGAGCCCGGCGGGTCTCGACCAGATGCTGCAGTTCGGATTCGGTCCGGGTCAGCGATTCGGGGTCGAGCAGGTCGGCCAGCGCCAAGCCGTCGGAGGTTCCCAACAGGTCGGCGAGCAGCGCCGGGTCGAGGGTGAGTGCCGCCGCCCGTTTCTCGGCCAGCGGCGAGTCCCCCTCGTAGAGGAACTGCGCGACGTAGCCGAACAGCAGCGAGCCGGCGAACGGCGACGGCCGCGGGGTGGTGACCTCGACGGTGCGCACCTGCCGGGCGGCGATCGCCCGCATCAACTCGACCAGCGCCGGCACGTCGAAGACGTCCTGGACGCATTCCCGCACCGCCTCGAGCACGATCGGGAAGCTCGGGTACTGGGCGGCCACCTCGAGCAGCTGCGAAGCCCGCTGACGCTGCTGCCACAAGGCCTGACGCTTGTCCGGACGGCGCCGTGGCAGCAGCAGCGCCCGGCCCGCACACTCCCGGAACCGGCTGGCGAACAACGCCGACGAACCGATCTGATCGGTGACCAGGCCGGAAACCTCGTCGGGGTCGATGGTGATCGCGTCCAGCAGATCGGGCACCGGCGTGCCCTCGTCAGCCCAGCCGACATCGGGCAGCCGCAGCACGATGCCGTCGTCGCCGTGCATGGCCTGCACGTCAACCCCGTGCGACTCTCGCAGCCGCGCCGCGATCGCCAGCGCCCACGGGGCGTGCACCCCGGCGCCGAACGGTGAATGGATCACCACCCGCCAGTCGCCGAGTTCGTCACGGAACCGTTCCACCACGATCGTGGTGTCGCTGGGCAGTTGAGGGATCGCCTCTCGCTGCTCGGTCAGATAGCCGATCAGGTTGTCGGCGGCCCAGGCGTCCAGCCCGGCCGCCGTGGCCCGCTGCCGGGCCGCCTCGGGGGAGAGACCACCGAGTTCCCGGACGAAGGCACCCAGCGCCTTGCCCAGCTCGGCGGG
>JBDHZN010000300.1:0-3782 GCA_039811845.1 Micropruina sp.
AGGTCCGGGCCGCCGCCGGCCGCCAAGGCCGAGTAGAGCTTCTGGTAGCCGCCCTGGTTGCCGCCGGGGATCCAGACCGTCCGCACCTCGATGTCGGGGTGCTGCGCGTTCCAGACGTCGGTGACCTTCTGCAGATCCTTCAGCCATGCCCAATAGGTCAGGGTGATCTTCTCGCCGGGCGCCTTCGGTGGGATCACCGGCGCGTCGTTGACCGATGCCGTACCGGGGGTCGCGCAGCCGGAAAGTATCGCGGCTGCGGCCGTACCGAGGCCCAAGCCCAACAATCGGCGTCGTGTGAGTGGTCGCATGTGCCTCCACATCGTTGTGTTCGGAGTTGGAACCGGGTCGGGGTCGCCCGGGTGAGGGGACTCTAACACTAAATACGAGTAGATGCTCGGTTTTTATCTGGTGAATTTTTGCGCTGACCGGCCGGGCGACGGGTTCAGGCCCGAAGCGGTCGCGGGAAGAACCCGTGGGTACACTCCGTCCGATGGAGACCAAGGTGGCTGCTGAATCGTTGAACGGCCAGCGTCGGCGCCGGCGAGGTCCGTATGCCAAGTCGGCTGAACGTCGCAGGCAGATCGTGGACGCCGCGTTCGAACTGTTCGCGGCGCACGGCTACCGGGGGGCATCCCTGCAGGACGTCGCGGACCGGGTCGGGCTCAGCCAGACCGGCCTGCTGCACTACTTCCCCAGCAAGCGCGAGTTGCTGATCGCCGTCCTCGCCAAGCGCGACCGGAAGGCCGAGATGGGCCCGGCGGAGGTCCGGCGCGAACTGGACCGCGAGGTGCTCGACCAGGTGCAGCACAACGAGAGCGTGCCGGGCCTGGTCGAGCTGTACACGGTGTTGTGCGGCGAATCGGTGACCGAGGAATACCCCGCTCGCGAGTATTTCATCGACCGCTTCAATGATTTGCGGTCGGAGTACGCCGAGCGGTTGAGCCAGTTGCAGGCCTCCGGACGCCTGCGCGATGGCGTCGACGTCAACCGCGCGGCCGCCTCGCTGATCGCGCTGTGGGACGGCATCCAGCTGCAGTGGCTGCTGGACCGCGATGGCACCGATGTGGCCGGCTGTCTGCGGGACTATCTGGACGCCATCCTGCTTCCGCAGACGACGGCAGGGCCCTCGGCCCTGCCGTGAGTGGCCGAACCCGCAGTGCCGCGCCAGGTTCGGCCGACCGGCGGCCACGGACGTGCAGTCGTCTCTACGCCGGGAGACAGCCCGATGGCCACCGTGCGCGCCGGGCCGGGCTGCCTGGTCACTCACGAATCGGTGCGGACCCAGCCGTTCGCAGGTGGTCGAGTTCGGCCAGCATCTCGACACGTGTGCCATGCCGGCCTCCGTCGAAACGGCCCGCGAGCCACTCGTCGACGATCATCTTGGCCAGTTCGATGCCCACCATGCGGGAGCCGAGGGCGAGCACGTTGGTGTTGTTGTGCTCACGGGACAGTTTGGCCGAGTAGGGCTCCGAGCAGCACACGCAGCGCGCGCCTTTGACCTTGTTGGCGGCGATGGAGATGCCCACCCCGGACCCGCAGATCGCGATGCCGGATCGGCCTGGCCGGCCACGACGGCCTCGGCCACCGCCCGTCCGTAGATCGGGTAGTCGGTTCGCTGGTCGTTGTGGTGGCCGAGGTCGATGACCTCGTGTCCGAGCCACTCCACGTGTGCTTTGATCCGGAGTTTCATGTCGTAGGCGACACGGTCGTTTCCGACGGCGATGCGCGTGGTTCAGTTCCTTACTGAGTCGAGAGCGGTCCGGTAGTCCCCCCGGCCGAACAGGGTCGAGGTGCCGAGGATGAGGTTGTTGAGCCGATCGCTGAGAGTTCGTCGGATGCGTTCCGGGCTGATGGCGCCGTCGACGCCGATGGAGATCGGGCGCGCGCCGCGCATCCTGACCACCTCGGCGATCTTCCCGTTCACCCAGTCCAGATGCTGCTGGCCGGCGAAGCCCGGGTTGACGGTCATCACCAAAACGTGGTCGACGACGTTGATCACCGGTGCCAGCGACTGCACCGGGGTTCCGGGCTTGATCGCCACCCCCGGGTCCAGGCCGAGGTCCTTGGCCAGTTGGAGCACCCGGGCGATATGCGGGGTGGACTCCAGATGGACGTGCACGATATCGGCGCCCGCCTTGGCGAAGACCGAGACTGCGAGCTCGGGGTTGCTGACCATGAGGTGGACGTCGAGCCTCTTGGTGGTCACGGCCCGGACGGCCTCCACGTCGTGCAGCCCATCGCGAAGTTGGGGACGAAGACCCCGTCCATCACGTCGAGGTGGTACTGGTCGGCACCGGTCCCGTCGAGACGGTGGACATCCTCGCCGAGGAGCTGGAAGTTCCCGCACATCAGGGAGGGGGAGAGGGTCACTGGTTGGGACGTGATGGTTCTCCTTGGTGGACCGAGGCGGTCCAGAGTGTGGTGCAGCGCGGTTCGGCGACCGGGTGTCGGGGCCGGCGCCTTGCGCGCCCGCTGCCTCGCCCTTGTTGTTCGATGTCGTTGATGAGGCGCGCGACATGCAGGGTGAGGTGAGGTAGGAGTTCTCCTCGTGGTTCAGGTCCGCCGGGGTGTCCAGTTCGAACACCAGGGCAACACCTTCTGCGCGATGGCGACGGCCAGCCCGAGTTGACTCAGCTAGAACCTCCGCCTGGGTGGGGTCGTCGCCTCACCCTCGATCCGCCAGCCGGATGTCGCTTCCACCTGTCCTTCGCGGAACCTCGGCGCCGCGGACACACGGAGCCGGAACTGTGTCGGCGAAGGAGAAGATGGGGCCACGCCCGACCCCGATCCCGCTGGGTGCATCGTCGGCCGACTAGGGTCGAGGTTGTGAGCCGATACCCACGCGACGTCCTGGCGCCCGGCTGGCAACGGGCCGGCAAACCGACCACCACCGAGACCCCCGCGCAGTACGGCATGGTGCTGGAAGACCCGACCTCCGGTTTCGTCGGAGCCATCGTCAAGATCGAGAACGGCCTGCTGGTGCTGGAGGACCGCCGCGGCAAACGCCGCAGCTTCCCGCTCGGCCCGGGCTTCTGGCTGGACGGCAAGCCGGTCGCCATCACCGCGCCCAAGCGACAGCCGAACGGGGGCCCGACGCACACGGCGTCCGGCTCACGGGCGAATGCGACACGCACCCCCGCGAAGGTGGCGCTGCCCAGCCGCATCTACGTGGAGGGCAGGCACGACGCCGAACTCGTCGAGAAGGTCTGGGGCGACGACCTGCGCCACGTCGGGGTGGTGGTCGAGTACCTGGGCGGAATCGATGACCTGCCGGCGATCGTGGCCGAGTTCGATCCGCAGCAGGGCCGCAGGCTGGGCGTCCTGGTCGATCACCTGGTGCCCGGATCGAAGGAGTCCCGCATCGTGGAGCAGGTGACCAGCCCCTGGGTATTCGTCACGGGTCACCGGTTCATCGACATCTGGACGGCGGTGAAGCCGTCCGTGCTGGGGCTGAAGGCATGGCCGGACGTCCCACGCGGCCAGGACTACAAACAGGGCCTGTGTCGCGCGCTCGGCTGGCCGGCGCGCACCCAGACCGATATCGCCAACGCCTGGCGGCACATCCGCTCGAAGGTGACGTCGTGGCGCGATCTCGACCCGGCGCTGCTGACCGAGGTGGAGAAGCTGATCGACTTCGTCACCGCCGACCACGCCGACACATTGGAGCCGTGATGGCCGGCCCAATCATGGAAACCGCCGCTGTCACTGCCGCGATCCGGGAAGTGGCGGACGCTGAAATCCTGCCCAAATTCCGCGCCTTGACCGACGACGAGATCATCGAG
>JBDHZN010000301.1:0-3731 GCA_039811845.1 Micropruina sp.
GCCCGCTTCGGCGAGGTCGTGCTCACCTACGCCGGCGAGGTGGCCCTCGGCCCGCAAAGCGTCGGCCTGCTCCGGGCGCCCTTGCCGGACATCACCGGTGAGATCCCCCGCATCGTCGTGTAGTCATCGTCGGTCGAGCTTGTCGAGACCCCTTTCGCCTCCGAGGTCTCGACAAGCTCGACCAACGAGGGCCCTCAGGCGTCCGCGGGCTCGGGTTCTTCTGCGACCGCCCGGGTGACGTCGCGCAGCTGCAACCACCAGGGGTTCTTCGGACGGCGGAAGGTGCGGTCCATCAGGCCCATCATGGATGCCACCGGCACGTCGGTGATCTGCGATTCGGTGAGTCCGACCAGGTAGCTGCCGTCGGCGTCCATGTTGAACTCGTCGGCGATCAGGTCGAGCCCGTGACCGACCAGGCGGGTGGCCAGCAGCCGGTCGAACGGGGTCGGCGAGCCGCCCTGCTGCTGGTGTCCGAGCACCCCTTGCCGGACGTCGTAGAGGCCGCGACCCTCCTCTTCCAGCAGCCGCGCGATGAAGTCGGTCGTGTAGTGCTCGTTGGCCCGCTCGTTGCGCACCGCCAGGAACAGCGATCGTCCGGCGGCGAACGAGCGCCGCAGCCATTTCACGTCGTCGTTGAGCTGGTCGAGGCTGACCCCCTCCTCATGCAGGTAGATCCGCTCGGCACCGCCGGCCAGGCCGCCCATCAGCGCCAGGTAGCCGCAGTAGCGGCCCATCGTCTCGACCACGTAGCAGCGGGTGGTCGCCGACGCCGACAGTTTGATCCGGTCGATGGCCTCGACGATCACGTTGAGGGCGGTGTCGGCACCGATCGCCAGCTCGGAGCCGGGCAGGTTGTTGTCGATGGACGCCGGCACGCAGACGATCGGAGTGCGGAAGGCCGGGTAGCGTTCCCGCTCGGCATGCAGCAGGTGGGCCGCCTGGTAGGCATTCCAGCCGCCGATCACCAGCAGCGCGTCGATCCGGTGGTCCTCCAGCTGGCGGCTGATCTTGTACAGCTCCTCCAGGGTGGGGATGGTCCGCCGCACGCCCAGGTTCGCGCCGCCGTCGGCCGTCCAGGCCTCCACGTCGCCCCAGTTCAACTCGCTGATGCGGCCGTCCCGCAAACCGGGAAAGCCGTCGTGGATGCCGAGCATGGTGTGTCCACGACTGATACCCAGCCGGACGGCGGCCCGCGCGGCGGTGTTCATGCCCGGGGCCAGGCCGCCGCCGTGAATGATGCCGATCCGTTTGGCGCCCTCTCCTGCAGCCACCCGCGACGGTTCGGTCAGCTCGGCGAACAGCTGGTTCATCGTCTCGAACGACCCGCCCCGCTTGGCCATCGCGGCGGTGTAGTCGCCGGCCTCGATCAGGGCCGGCACCTCGCGGGTGTTCCGGACCGCCTCCATCAGGTCGACCGACGCCACCCGGTTGCCGCGGAAGCCGAACACCCGACCCGGCGTGTCGGCGTCCGCGGTGAGCAGCGCGCGGGCCGCCTCGTAACCCAGCCAGGTGGAACACCAACGGTCGAAGGCGCTGGGGCTGCCACCACGCTGGACATGGCCGAGGATGGTGACCCGGGTGTCCTCGCCGAGCCGCTCCTCCAGCGTCGCCCGGACGTATTCGGCCGAGATCGGGTTGCCGGAACGATCGGTCGCACCCTCGGCGACCAGCACGATCGAGTCACGGCGTCCGGCGGACCGGCCCCGCCGCAACTCGGCGCACATCCTGTCCTCCCAGCCGTCGGCCGGCGGGTTCTCCGGGGTGAGCACATAGTCACAGCCGCCGGCGACCGCCGCCATCAGCGCGAGGTAGCCGCAGTGCCGGCCCATCACCTCGACCACGAAGCTGCGCTGGTGGCTGGCGGCGGTGCTGGCCAGGTCGTCGATGGCGGAGACGATGCGGTGCAGCGCCGAATCCGCCCCGATCGTCATATCGGTGCCGACCAGATCGTTGTCGATGGAGCCGACCAGGCCGGCGATCATCAGCGCCGGATGCTCGGCGGCGGTCGCAGCGTCCAGTTCGCCGGCTTCGACCAACTCGGCCAGTAGTTCCGGCCATTCGGTGCGGAAGGCGTCCAGGCCGGACAGGCTGCCGTCGCCGCCGATCACCACCAGCCGGTCGATGCCGGCGGCCAGCAGGTTCCGGGCGGCGATGCGGCGTCCGTCACGTTCCCGGAACTGCTTGCTGCGGAAGGTGCCGATCACGGTTCCGCCGCGGTGCAGCACGTTGCCGACGTCGTCCCAGCCGAAGCGGCGAATGCCGTCGCCGCCGTCGATCATGCCCTGGTAGCCCTCGAAGATGGCGTACACCTCGGCGCCCAGCGTGATCGCCGTCCGGACGACGGCTCGCACCGCCGCGTTCATACCCTGGGCGTCGCCGCCGCTGGTCAGGATGCCGATCCGCTTGCCGGCGCCGATGAGTTCGACCATGGCTCAATCCTGGCGAACTCCGGACCGGCCCGACCAGGAAAACGACGAAGTGTTCACCCTTTCGTCGGCCAACCCCCGCTGGTTGAACTTGTCGAAACCAGATCCCGACCACCGCTGGTTGAGCTTGTCGAAACCAGATCCCGCTGGTTGAGCTTGTCGAAACCAAGGGATCTCGACAAGCTCGATCAACGGTGGTGGAGCTCGATCAACGGGTGATGGCACTCGATCAACGGACGGGCTACGAGACGATCTGCTCCTGTTCGATGATGGCGTCACGCAACTCGCGGCGACGACGCTGCTCGGCCGGATCGGGCACCGGCACCGCGGCCAGCAACCGTCTGGTGTAGGGGTGCTGCGGGTCGGAGACGATCTCTTTGGTGGGGCCGACCTCGACCAGGTAGCCGTGCCGCATCACCGCGATCCGCTGGCTGAGCATCTCGACCACCGCCAGGTCGTGGCTGATGAACATGCAGGCGAAGCCGTACTCGGCCTGCAGGTCCTGGAACAGCTTCAACACCCGGGCCTGCACCGACACGTCGAGGGCGGACGTCGGCTCATCGGCGATCAGCAGCTTGGGCTGCAACGCCAGCGCCCGGGCGATGCCGACCCGCTGCCGCTGCCCACCGGAAAGCTCGTGCGGGTACCGGTTCCGCATCGACCGGGGCAGCTGGACGCTGTCCAGCAGGTTCTCCACCCGCTTCGACAGCTCCGATCCCTTCAGTCCGAGGTGCAGCATGATCGGCTCACCAATCGATTCACCGACCGGCAGCCGCGGGTTCAGCGACGACCCCGGATCCTGGAAGACGATGCCGACCTCCTTGCGGAACGGCTTCAGCTCGCTCGGTTTGGCATTGGTGATGTCACGTCCGTTGATGATCAGCCGGCCTTCCACCGCAGGCAGCAGGGCGACCGCTGCCCGTCCGATGGTGGTCTTGCCCGAACCGGACTCGCCGACCAGGCCGATCACCTCGCCCGGGTCGATCCGCAGGTTGATGTGGTGGGCGGCGCGGAAGGCCGCCCGTCGTCCCTGCTTGGGGTATTCGATGGCGACGTCGTCCATCAGCAGCGCCGGGGTGGCCGTCGACGTGGTCTCGGGCATGGGGACGCCGGTCTGCTCGCCCTCGGCGACCAGGGTGAGCCGGGCGTGCGGCAACTCTTCCTCGGCCGTCGCCGAACCCAGATGCGGCACGGACGCCAGCAGCTGCTTGGTGTACGGATGCTGAGCCCGGTTGAAGATGTCGTCGGAGGTGCCGTGCTCGACGACCTGGCCGTCCTTCATCACCACGATCCGGTCGGCCATGT
>JBDHZN010000302.1:0-3676 GCA_039811845.1 Micropruina sp.
CCGGCGATGAACCTGCTGATTGCCTTCGTGCTGTTCTGGTCGATCCTCGGCCTGCACGGCAGCTGGCAGCCGCAGCCGGTGGTCGCCGAGGTGCAGTCCTGCATCATCCGTGAGACCCAACCCACCGCCCAGTGCGTGGTGCCGGACACGCCGGCGGCCAAGTCGGGCATCCGGGCGGGCGACCGCGTCGTCGAGTTCAACGGGGTGGCGATCAGCAGCTACGAACAACTGACCGACCTGATCCGGGCCAACCTGGACGGCGAGGCCCGGCTGGTCGTCGTCCGCGACGGCGTCCGGACGCCGCTGACCCCGGTGCACACGGTGGTCACCGGTGTGCCCGACAAGCTCGACCCGGGAAAGCGGATCCCGGCCGGCTGGTTCGGCATCACCCCGACCTCGGTGCTGGTCAAGGGCGGACCGGGGGATGTGGTGGCTCAGATGTGGCAGCTCACCGAGCAGAGCGTGGTGGCCATCGCGCAGTTCCCGGTCAAGGTCTACAACGTGGCGGTCGACCTGATCCAGGGCAAGCCGCGCGACATCTACGGGCCGCTGAGCATCGTCGGCGCCAGCCGGGCCGCCGGGGAGGTGGCGGCCAGCGACACCATCGACGGCACCGACAAGCTGGTCCTGTTCGGCTCGCTGCTGGCCGCGGTCAACCTGTTCCTGGCCCTGTTCAACTTCGTCCCGCTGCCGCCGCTGGACGGTGGTCACATCGCCGGCGCGCTGTGGGAGGCGATCCGGCGGGCCGGTGCCAAGCTGCTCGGCCGGGAGGATCCGGGACATTTCGACACCGCCCAACTGCTGCCCGTCGCCTACGTCGTGGGCGCCTTCCTGTTGCTCACCGGGGCGGTGCTGATCGTCGCCGACATCATCAGCCCGATGCAGTTGCTGTGACCCCGCAGCCGGTCACCTTCTTGGCGATCGGTTCGCGCGGCGACGTCGAGCCGATGGCGGTGCTGGCCGGTGCACTGGCGGCCCAGGGCCGTCCCACGACGGTGATCGCGGTGGACGACTACGCGGCGTTGGTGCGCTCGCACGGGGCGGCGTTCCGCGGCATCGGGCCGGCGATGGACGAGGTGGCGCGGGTCGGCGGCAGTTGGTTGGGCCGCCTTGCCTATCGGACGCCACTGGCGCAGCCGGTGCTGCTGGGCCGCTGGCTGGGCGGGCTCGCCGCACCGCTGGCGTCCGCCCTGGACGAGGTCCCGGCAGGGTCACTGGTGGTCACCGGGGTCGCCTCCCGGGACGCCGCCCTCGCGCTGGTCGAGGGCCGCGGCTGCCGGATGGCGACCGTGCTGCACACCGCGATCCTGCCCACGTTGTCGCCCGCCAGTCAGTTGGAGGGCGACCGGCTGCGAGGTCCCCGGTGGGCTCGGCGGCGGTTCGTGGACTGGTACTGGCACACCGTGCAGGGGTTGTCCCGGAACACCGGCCGGGTGTTCCGGCAGCGGGCCGGGCTGCGGCGGCACAGCGCCTCCGGCCTGGCTGCGGCCGCGGACGGCTTCCCGATCTGGCTTGCTGCGGACCCGCTGCTGATCCCGCCGGCGTCCGATTGGCCGGAGACCTGCGTCCAGACCGGTGCGATCCGGTCCGCGCCCGCCGAGTGGACACCGTCCGAACCGCTGCAGTCGTTCCTGGACGCCGGTGAGCGACCGGTCTACGTGGGGCTGGGCAGCTTCAACGATGCCGGTGGTATGCGGTGGCTGGAGCTGCTCGGCAAGGCCGCCCGGCTGGCCGGATGCCGGATCGTCGCCCCCACTGTGCCGGGCGGACCGCACGGTGTGGTGGACGAGTGGTTGTGCACGGTGGGGGACGTTCCGCACGACGCGCTGCTCCCACTGCTTGCCGGGTCGGTACACCACGGCGGCGCCGGTACCGCCGCGGCCGGGTTGCGCGCCGGCGTCCCATCGGGGTGCGTGCCGGCCCTGTTCGATCAGCACTACCACGGACGCCGCCTGGCCACCCTCGGCGTCGGCCCACAACCGATACCTCTGCACAGGCTCACCGCGCCGCGGCTGGCGGGCCTGGTCGCCGCGGTCTCCGGCGACGACCATCGCCCACGCGCCGTCGAGGTGGGCCGGATCGCTCGAGAAGTCGACGGCACCGCCGCCATCCTGGTTGAACTCGATCGCCTCCTCGCCGGTTGACCGAGCTGGACGGTTCGATCGCGCGATCCGCCACTGCTGACCGGAAACACTCACTGGTTTCGGGAAATATCACGAAAGTAGAACTCGATCCCGACAGCTGTGGTCGATCGCGCGATCGAACCAGGACGAGGCGCGGCGCGCAGCCCATGAACCGTGGTACGGGGGGACGGAACACGCCACGGACCCGTCCTCGCGTACCGGACCACGCCAGGTCGAAACCGGCGAGGGGTCTCGACAAGCTCGACCAACGGACCTGCCGGCTGAGCGTGGTGACCGCCGCTGGTTGAGCGTGTCGGAACCAACACCGTCCCGGCTGAGAGACTGGGGTCCATGCGTCGCATCGTCCAGTCCCAGAAGCTGCAGCACGTCCGTTATGACGTCCGGGGTCCGATCCTGGTCGAGGCTCAGCGGCTGGAGGCCGAGGGGCACAAAATCCTGAAGCTGAACATCGGCAACACCGCACCGTTCGGCTTCGAGGCTCCGGAGCGGATCCTCGCCGACATGGTGCACCATCTGCCCCAGTCACAGGGTTATTCGGATTCGCGCGGCATCTATTCGGCGCGCACCGCGGTGGCGCAGTACTACCAGTCGAGGGGCCTGCTGCACACCGGGGTTGACGACGTCTACATCGGCAACGGCGTCTCCGAGCTGATCATGATGGTGCTGCAGACCTTCCTCGACAACGGCAACGAGATTTTGGTGCCGGCGCCCGACTACCCGCTGTGGACGGGTGCGGTCAGCCTGTGTGGTGGCGTCCCCGTCCACTACCGGTGCGATGAGGCCAACGACTGGAACCCCGACCTGGAAGAGATCGAGTCGCTGATCACCGAGAACACCCATGCGCTGGTGATCATCAACCCGAACAACCCGACCGGCGCGGTCTACAGCGAAGACACCGTGCGTGGGCTGATCGACATCGCCCGCCGGCATGACCTGGTGGTGATGGCCGACGAGATCTACGAGAAGATCATCTTCGACGACGCCGTCCACCACCACGCAGCCACCTTCGCCGGTGACGATGTGCTCTGCCTCACCTTCTCGGGCCTGTCCAAGGCGTACCGGGTCTGCGGCTACCGGGCCGGCTGGGTGATGGTGTCGGGACCGAAACACCTGGCCACCGACTTCCTCGAGGGCCTGACCCTGCTGTCGAACATGCGGATGTGCTCCAACGTGCCGGCACAGCACGCCATCCAGACCGCGCTCGGCGGCTACCAGTCGGTCAACGAACTGATCGTTCCCGGCGGCCGGTTCTACGACCAGTCCAAGCTGGCCGGGCGGCTGCTCAACGAGATTCCTGGGGTCAGCTGCGTCGAGCCGATGGGTGCCTTGTACTGCTTCCCGCGGCTCGACCCCGAGGTGTATCCGATCGTCGACGACGAGGCGTTCGTGATCGAACTGCTGCGCACCAAGAAGATCCTGGTCACCCACGGCACCGGGTTCAACTGGCCCGAACCCGACCACTTCCGGCTGGTCACCCTGCCGGACGCCGAGGTGCTCACCGAGGCGATCGGCCGGATCGCCGAGTTCCTGGA
>JBDHZN010000303.1:0-3656 GCA_039811845.1 Micropruina sp.
CTCGACGGCGGCGTCCCAGTCCGTGCGTGTGTTCGGCGCCATCTCAGGCCACCTCCTCGAGCACGCTGGTGACCTCGGCCGCCACGAAGTCGGGCGGCCCGTACCGGCGCAACACCTCCGCTTTCGCGCGGCACGCGGCAGCGGTCGCCTGGCAGCGCTGGGCGCGCTCGGCCAGCTCGGCGGGGGTGGCGCGGCCGTTGAAGTCGTCCGGCCTTGGGCATGCCCACTCGAACATGCTTGCGCGGTGGTCGTAGGTCACCGCCATGCCCTGGGCGAGCAGGTCGGCCAGGAACCGGGCGCGGAACGCCTCGTGCGGGGGGATCACCCGGGCCTTCACTGCACTCCCCGATCGAGATCCTGACCGGCCCGGCGATCGAGGTGGCGGCCGTCGACGGGGACGAGTTGTACCAGCACCATGTCGGCATGGTCACCGCGGGCACGGGCACGCTCCACAGCACGCTGAGCGGCTGGCAGGTTGAAGTACAGGTGCCGACGGACCGAGCGGCCACGCACCAAGACCGCGTAGGCGTCGCG
Source organism: Micropruina sp. (assembly GCA_039811845.1). GTDB lineage: Bacteria > Actinomycetota > Actinomycetes > Propionibacteriales > Propionibacteriaceae > Micropruina. The sequence goes on from JBDHZN010000303.1 coordinate 535, forward strand.
GAAGAACACACCGGCGTCCGAACCGGTATCCTGGTTCTCAGCGCCGCCAAACGCTTCAGTGGCCGTCCGGGACGATTCATCGCCCGGGCGGCTCTGCTGTTCAGGCATCGCGCTCACCCGGCCTTGACGGTGGGGATCGGGCGGAAACAGGCGTCGACCTCGTCTTGGTCAACGCGGATGATGCGGCCGTTGAGCCGGTAGCCGGTGATCTTCCCGGTGGCGATCAGACGGCGGATGGTGTCGACGGACACGTCCCACCGTTCGGCTGCGGCTTCCTGTCGGATGAACTGCCGCTGGTGTTTCGCGGCGCGTGGGTGGTTGGGCGTTGCCGCCACTTGGGTCTGCACGGGCAGGCTCCTCTAAGGACCTGCGTGCTCGCCTCACACGCGCTGAACCGGCTATGCCGGGCGGACGGGGAAACAGCCCAACGGCGACCGCAGCACACTATAGCCGAGCAGTGCCCAAGACTGAGGCAAGCAGCAAAACTCAGCCGGGCGTGCTCACCGTGAGCACCTGAACCCTCCCGGGGCGGCTGCGACTGATGGCGGCGCGGAGGTCGGCCGCGGACAGCGGGAAGGTCGCGCGGCACCGAGCGCATCTAAGGGCGGCCTGCGCCTGCGGCGCACCCAGAGGGCCGACCCTCCAGCCGTCCTCGGTGTTCGCCGTCAAGGCTGGGGCCAGCCCCTCCGGGCTCAGCAGCAAGCTCGGCACTGCACCGGTTGTGCCTGCGATGCAGACCACGAGCGGCGCGTCGTCCCCACCCAGGAGCCGCACGAGTGAGCCGAGCCGGTGGCGCTGGTCATCGCAGATGTCAACGAGACGGTTTCCACTGAGTCCGTCCATCGTCCGCGACTTGAGCACCTGCCGATCCGTGTAACCGGTCCCAGCCTCATCCCACCACCGAAACAGACTGACCTTCCTGCGCCGGCTCATAGTTCCTCCACCATCCGCGAAAGAGCGGCTGCGATCGCCTTATCGCGCTCCTTGGCGGCGTGCTGATAACGCATCGCGGCAGAAGGGGTGGAGTGGCCGAGCCGCTGCATCAGCTCGGCGAGCGTCGCGCCCGTCTGGGCGGCCAGCGTGCCGCCGGTGTGCCGGAGATCGTGCAACCGTAGGTCAGGACGCCCAGCGGCCTCACGGGCCTTGCAGAACCCGGTGGCGGACTCGTTGACGATGCGGCCCTTGATGATGCGCCGGCGTCCGGGTTTGCCGTTGAGTGTGGACTGGGACACCTGGGCGCCGTTCGCGCCGGGGAACAGCAGGCCGGCGAGGCCGGGCTGGGCGTGCTCGTCGAGGTGCGCCTTGACCAGGGGCACGAGGTGCGGCGGGATGGTGACGTCCCGGACGCCGGCCCCTGACTTCGGGGTGGTGACCTTCCGTTCGCCGCCGACCCGGACGACGCCGCGCCGGACCCGGATGACACCGCGGCGTAGGTCGATGTCCTGGCGGCGCAGTTCGGCCATCTCGCCGAAGCGGAGGGCGCACCAGGCCATGAGCAGGATCGCCAACTGGTAGCGGGGGTGCATCGCCTCGACGATCGTTGCCAGCTCGGTGAGGCTGGCCGGCTCGGCCTTGTGCTTCGTGCGGGCCTTGGACGCCCCGGGGAGCGCCGGCGGCTGGATACGCCGGTCCCGCTTCGCCGCGGCGTTCAGGATGCCGCGCAGCAGCGCGTAGGCGTGCGCGTTCGCGGTCGGGGTCGCCGGCAGCTGGTCACGCCAGGCCTTGAGCGCGTCTTCGGTGATGTGGTGCATCGGCAGGTCCCCGAGCACCGGGTAGATCCGGCTGTCCAGCAGGGACTCGTAGTGCTCCCGGGTGCGGTCCTTCAGCGGTTCGCCGTCGCCGCGGCGGTGAGAGACGAGCCATGTCGGCGCGAAGCTCCGCAGGGTGTCGCCGGTGGCGTGTTTGGTGGCGGCCCGGACCTTGGGCGGCGTCCACTCGTCGCGCTCGATCAGCCGGGACTCGTCGCGCAGCCAGCCCTCGGCGTCCACCTTCCGTTCGAACGTCGTCGGGGCGTAGTGGGTCGCGGCGTCCGGGCCGACGTAGCCGGCCTGCCATCGGCCGCTGGCGCGCTTGCGGACGCGGCCGAACCCTCTGCGTGGTGCCATCTGAACCTCCCGATGTTGCCCAGCTTTGGGCAACACATGGGCAACATAGCAGCCCATCCAGGCAAAGTTCTGCCCACTTGTGCGAGTCGCTGGAGTCGCGTTACTGTTCCCTCCAACACCTAGTCAGCGCGTTGCCAACGGCGGGTTCATCCAGACCGGGGAGAGTCGGAACGGTTCGGTTTCGAGTCCAGGCGGGGGAGCCAGTAAAAGCCCTTGTGAATCAGTCGTCGAGGGCCATCGTCACGGATTCTCAGCGACTGACCAGCAACGTCACCACGAAGACCACCAGCGGCGCGGTCAGCAGCGACAGCATGATCGCGTTCAGCACCAGGTGATCGCGCAGCACCGCGACGAACTCGCGGATGACGGCGCTGGTCCAGTAGTAGCGTGCGGTCGGGGCGCCCACCGAGTATCCGGCGATGCCGAGCCGACGCATCAGCAGCGCCGCCCGGAAGGCGTGGAAGTCGTTGGTGACCGCGGCGATCGGGCCTCGCACACCGCGTTCCCGCAGCAGCTCGGCGCTGTAGGTCAGGTTCTCTTCGGTGTTGCGCGACCGGTTCTCGATCACGATCCGGTCGGCGGGGAAGCCGTCGTCGGTCAGGAAATCCGCCATCGCCTCGGCCTCGGCGACCGGCTCGTCCGGACCCTGGCCACCGGAGGTCACCAGCACCGGACGACGGTCCGCGTACCGGTCATACAGCTCGCGCCCGCGGCGCAGCCGGGAGGCCAGCAGGGGCGGCACCCGGCCCTGGATCAGCCCGGAGCCGAGCACCACCACCGCCGCCACCGGGCCGCCGCGCCGAGCCATGATCGCCGGGTACAGACCGCCGTAGAGCAGGAAGGCGACGAAGCCGAAACCCAGGTAGCCCAACGGCAGCCCGAGCAGCAACAGCACGACGGCCCACTGCGTCGCGTTGGCCATCAGCACCGGCACCCACAGGCCGAGATAGCCCAGCATGCCGACGCCGAGGCCGATGGACAGCAGCCGCGACAACCCCCATCCCTCCCGTCGCAGCA
>JBDHZN010000304.1:0-3614 GCA_039811845.1 Micropruina sp.
CGTCGACCACGGCAAGACGAAGCTGCTGGACGCGATCCGCAACACCAACGTGGTGGCGGGCGAGGCCGGCGGCATCACCCAGGCGATCGGTGCCTACCAGGTGGCCACCGAGGTCGACGGCAACGAGCGCAAGATCACCTTCATCGACACCCCGGGTCACGAGGCGTTCACCGCCATGCGTGCCCGTGGTGCCAAGTCGACCGACATCGCCGTGCTGGTGGTGGCTGCCGACGACGGTGTGATGCCGCAGACGATCGAGGCCCTGAACCACGCCAAGGCGGCCGAAGTGCCGATCGTGGTGGCGGTCAACAAGATCGACAAGGAGACCGCCGACCCGACCAAGGTGCGCGGCCAGCTCACCGAGTACGGCCTGGTGCCCGAGGAGTACGGCGGCGACACCATGTTCGTCGACGTGTCCGCCACCGCACGGCTGGGCCTGGACGAGCTGCTCGAGGCGATCGTGCTGACCGCCGACGCGTCGCTCGACCTGCGGGCCAACCCGGACATGCCGGCCCAGGGTGTCGCCATCGAGGCGCACCTGGACAAGGGCCGCGGCCCGGTCGCCACCGTCCTGGTGCACCGCGGAACGCTGCACACCGGTGACTCGATCGTGGCCGGTTCGGCCCACGGCCGCGTCCGCGCCATGATCAACGATTCCGGTGAGCAGGTGGCCGAGGCGCCGCCGTCCATGCCGGTGCAGGTGCTGGGTCTGACCTCCGTTCCGGGGGCCGGCGACAACTTCCTGGTTGTCGACGACGACCGGATGGCGCGGCAGATCGCCGACAAGCGGGAGGCCCGGCAGCGGGCGGCCCTGCTGGCCAAGACCACCCGGCGCAAGACCCTCGACCAGCTGTTCGAGCAGCTCGAGAAGGGCGAGACCCAAGAGCTCAAGCTCATCCTCAAGGGCGATTCGGCCGGTTCGGTCGAGGCGCTGGAGGACGCGCTGGCCAACATCGACATCGGCGACGAGGTCAGCCTGCGGGTCATCGACCGCGGTGTCGGTGCGATCACCGAGACCAACGTGTCGCTGGCCGAGGCGTCCGATGCCGTCATCATCGGCTTCAACGTCCGCGCGCAGGGCAAGGCCACCCAGATGGCCGACACCGCCGGTGTCGACATCCGGTACTACTCGGTGATCTACGCGGCCATCGACGATGTCGAGGCGGCGCTGAAGGGCATGCTCAAGCCGATCTTCGAGGAGAAGGTGTCCGGTCAGGCCCAGATCCGGGAGATCTTCCGGTCGTCCAAGTTCGGCACGATCGCGGGCTGCATGGTCATCGACGGGTCGGTGCGGCGCAACTCCAAGGCGCGCCTGTTGCGGGACGGTGTCGTGGTCGCCGAGACCTCGATCGCTTCGCTGCGGCGTGAGAAGGACGACGTCACCGAGGTCCGCGAGGGCTACGAGTGCGGCATGACGCTGGCCAACTACTCCGACATCAAGATCGACGACGTCATCGAGACGTTCGAGATGGTTGAGAAGCCGAGGGATTGATGGGTAACCCGCGCTACATCAAGGTCGCCGAGCAGATCAAGGTGATCGTGGCTGAACTCCTGGAACGGCGGATCAAGGATCCGCGGCTGGGGTTCGTCACGCTCACCGACGTCCGGCTCACCGGCGACGGCCGTGAGGCGACGGTGTTCTACACGGTGCTGGGCGACGAGCAGTCGCGGTCCGACACCGCGGAGGCGCTCGAGTCGGCCCGTGGCCTGATCCGGTCCACGGTCGGCAAGCAGCTGGGGATGAAGTTCACCCCGACGATCGCCTTCGTGCTGGACGCCGTCCCCGAGACTGCCGCGCAGATCGAGGACGTGCTGGCCCGGGCCCGCGCCGCCGACGAGGCGGTGGCGGCCCAGGCCGCCGGCGCCGCGTACGCCGGTGAGGCCGACCCTTACAAGAAGCCCGGTGAGGGGGACGACCCGGCCGAGTAGCCCGGGTTCCCGCCCGCCCCGGGTCTTTCCGACCCGTAAAGCCCTCCCTAACTAGTTCAGCCCTCCTGTATACGGGAGGGCTGAACTAGTTAGGGAGGGCCTTTGTCGTTCGGGGTTGATCAGGAAAGATAGAATGCTAGCATTCGAGTATGCAAGCAAACGAGCATGCGTCGGACCCGAAGGTCCAGTTCAACGTGTACCTGCCGAAGTCGCTTGTCGTCGCGCTCAAACACCGGGCGATCGACGAGGGGCTGAGCATGTCGGCGTTCGTGGAGAAGCTGGGGCGGCGCTACCTGGAGGAGGAAGAGCGATGATCATCGTCCGGCCGGTGCAGTACACAAGCAGGGTCGCGCAGTATCGCGAGTTGTTCGGAGCCCTCGGGCTTGCCGAACTGCCGCCCGACCAGGCAGGGGACGCGACGCCGGACTGGACGGTCCTACAGGCCGGTTCCGGACGGGTCGGCCTGCATGCCGTCGCGGAGGGCGACCCGCTGGACGGGCAGGCGTCCCTCGGCTTCGAAGCCGACGAACTGGACGCCGTCGCAGGCCGGTTGACCGGGGTCTGTCGGGTGCGGTGGTTCGGCCGCTCCGATGGCAGGGCGATCGAGGCGATCGCGCCGGACGGCCTGCCGCTGGTGTTCCTCGCGCCCACCGCGGGCGAGGCATTGCCGCCGTCACCCGAGCTGGCCACGCTGAACCTGTGGATGACTGCCGACGTCGACGGAGCGACCAGGGTGCTGCAGGCGCTGGGCCTGCGGGGCAGGGTGCGCAGCGAGAGCGGCGGCTGGTTCCAGGCGTCCGCGGACGGCGGGGGGCTGGCGGCCGTCCACGAAGGCAACGAGGAGCCGAACGCGGAGCTCTCCTTCGAGTACGACGGCGACGTGGAGGCCCTGGCCGAACGACTCGAAGCGGCCGGCGTCGGCTGCAACCTGGTCGACGAATCGTACGGACGCACCTTGCTGGTGGATCGCCCGGGCGGCGGTGAGCCGATCTGGGTCAACGAGCGGCAGACCGATCTCTACGGTTATGTGGCGCTGGGTGAGCGGGCGTCCGGCACGCCCTGAGCAGATCGCGGACGTGATTCGTCCGGGTCCGGCAGTACGTTGCGACCATGAGCGACTATCGGATCGAAGCACTGAGCGAAGCCACCTGGCCGGCGTTCGAGGCGCTGGTGGTCAAGCACAACGGCATCTTCGGCGGTTGCTGGTGCATGTCGTTCCAGCCGGACGCCGACCGCGAGGGCCAGGGCGGCGGGCAGGCCGCCAAGCATCGGCTGGTCGTCCAGGGCCGCACCCATCATGCGCTGGTGATGGACGGCGACGCCGCGGTCGGGTGGTGCGAGTACGGCACCCCTGAGGAACTGCCCCGGATCTACCACCGCAGGGAGTACGAGACCAGCGGCATCGAACCCACCAGGTACCGGCTGCCGTGCTTCTTCGTCGACCGCAACCACCGCCGCCGCGGGGTGGCGACGATGGCCCTGCACGGTGCCCTCGACCAGATCGCTGCCGCCGGCGGTGGCACCGTCGAGGGCTACCCGCGGGTCGACGTCGGTCAGAAGAAGCTCTCGGCGTCCTTCCTGTTCAGCGGCTCGGTGGGCATGTTCACCGGCGCCGGCTTCACCCGCGGGCGTGATCTGGGCAGGTTCCGCTGCCTCATGCGCCGGACGGTGGAGCCCGCCTGAGC
>JBDHZN010000305.1:0-3612 GCA_039811845.1 Micropruina sp.
GCACCTCGACCGAGGTGGTCGCCGTCCGAGCGGCCGTCGATCGCGGAGAGTTGATTACCGCCGAGGATCTGGTGGTGGCCCGGGTGGCGGTCGATCCGTCGTTGCGGGTGGTGCCGGCCGCTGAGCTGCAGCAGATGGTCGGGCAACGGGCGGTGCGTGATCTGGCGCCGGGCACGCTGCTCAGCCCTGAGCAGGTCGGGCCGGACGTGATCCCGGGGCCGGGGCAGACGATCATCGGTGTCGCGGTGGGTCTGGGTCGGCTACCTGCCGAGCCGCTGCGGCCCGGCGACCGCGTGCGTCTGGTGGAGACGAGTTCGGATCAGGGCGCACCGGCCGCGAAGCCGACGGCGATCGAGGCTGTCGTCCACGGAGTGTCGCCGACAGGGCCGGACGGCGTGACCGTGGTGGTCGATGTGATTGTGCCGAACGCGGCGGCGGCGAAGGTCGCTGATCGGGCTGCGATCGGACGGGTGGCGATCGTGCTGGATGCGCGGGTCCGCTGATGATCATCACGCTGGTGTCGGCCTCGGGTGCGCCCGGCGTGACCACCACCGCGGTCGCGTTGGCAGTGCGGTGGCCAGTGCCGTACCTGGACGCCGTCGCCGGTGAGGGTGTGGATGGTCCAGCGGTCGCCGTTCTTCACCCAGTCGGTGGCGCCGATCCGGAGCCGGCGGTCGTTGCGGCGGGTGATGATCACGTCCCCGACGCTCGCCTGGTTGCCATCGGCCAACCGGACCTCGCCATCGGGCTGGGTGCCGGAGAGGCGGTGGAGGCGGGCGCGCTGGTTGAGCTGTGCAACGAGGTCGCGAGTGGGTGCAAGCATCACCGAGTCGCGGCCGTGCTGGCGGTCGTCGGCCCAGGCGGTGAACAACTGCTCGGTCATCGTGTCGGAGTTGCCGATGTGGACCCGGTGGCGGTCGAGGTAGAAGCCGAGCGCATACGGTGCTCCGTCGCGCAGCGCGAGGGAGGCGGAGCCCTCGGCGGGGTCAGTGAAGCGGACGAGTTCGGTGAGGTGGAGCGCGCCGTGGGTGGCGTCGATGTCGCGTAGGACGCCGCCGGCGCCGATCGCGGCGAGTTGTTGGTCGTCGCCGATCAGCCTGACGCTGCCACCCCGCTCCAGGACGTGGCTGGTGACGGTGTCGAGAGCGAGGGTGTCGGCCATGCCGGCCTCGTCGACGATCACCAAGGTGTCCGGGCCGATCCGGTTGATCCAGGCCGGCGGATCACCGTGATCGAGGTGCCAGGCGAGCTTGGCGAGCGTGTCAGCTCGGGCGTCGATCTGCTCACCCAACCCGGCCGCGGCCACCGCCGAGGGTGCGAGACCGATGACGGTGCCGCCGCTGGTCGTCCAGACCCGGGCGAGGGCCTGCAGGGCGGTGGTCTTCCCGGCACCGGCCGGGGCGATTGCCAGCTGGATGCGTGCTCCGGAGGTCGCCATCTCCTTGACCAGGGCGATCTGTCCGGAGTTCAACTCGACGCCGTTCGCGGCTGTTTCGAGTAGCGCGAGATCGACCGCTGTGGCGGGGACGGTGCGGCCGTCGCGGCGTCCGGCGTTGGTCACGATGCGTTGTTCGGCGGCGAGGACTCCGCTCGAGGTGAACAGGCGAGAGCCAGCGACGGTGTAGACGGACTGGCCGTCCGCACGACGCAACGGCGACGGTTCGCTGATGCCGTCCGTCGGCGGGCTGAGCGGCACCGAGTAACGGTCAAGAACCAGCCCGGTCAGGTAGTCGGTCGCCGCCGGGATGCGGTCGGCGGGCAGGTTCTGGCCGCGGACCTGGCGCAGGGCTTCGGCGTGCACGTGCCAGATCTGCCACGCGGAACGGTCCCTCTCCACACGAGCAATGACGCGTCGAGCAGCGTCCTCGAACCATGCCGTGGTCACCAGATGCTGCTCAGGACGGGCGGGGTGCAGCGCCTCATGGATCATCGCCCCGATGGCGTCCTCGTCACCGAGGACGTGGGCGGCCTGGGTGTACCAGGTGGCACGCTGCTCGGCGAGACTGTGCGGTTCGTGCTTGGCCTGCCTGGTCTCGAGTGTCGCCTGCTGGGCCAGCGCGATCGCTTCTATAGGTGTCGGCGGCCGACCGTGGTCGGCCTGAAATTGGGCGGCCAGTTCGCCCTGACGAGCGACGATCCGGTGCCGCCGCGACGACCACCGATCCAACAGAGCTGGGCTGACACCGACGATCTCCCGCACCGGACGCTTCCGCGGATCAGGTTGCGGACGGGCCTCGAACCGCACCCCCAGCGCGGCGGTCAGGTGGGCTTCCAAAGCCGTGTTGTACGTCTCGGACGCGGCCGTGATCGCCTTGTGCAACACCCGGCTATCGATCGACAACCACCGGCCACCGCCCACGGTCTGGACCTTGTTCGCCACCGCCACGTGCGTATGCAGATCCGGATCGCCAGCACGGCTATCCCGGTGCACGAACGCGGTGCCGATCAGGCCGCGAACATCGACCTGCCGGACGCCGTTCGCCCCGGTCCGGGTGAACAAGGCGCGCCGCTCGATGAACCGCAACGCGTCCGCGACCGCAGCATGGTGGGCGCGTTCAATGATGGCAGCCGTAGCTGGTTCGGCGATCGCCCAGAGCGCGGAGGCGGACTTCACCGGCGAGAAGGTGAGATCGAACCCGGCTACCGCGGTGGTCTGCTGCCTCGACAACCGGGCGATGTGCGCGGAAAGCTCCCGCTGATCCAGTGGCGCCCGGCCGAAGTCGCGACGAAAGAACTCCCGACCGACCTCGGTGCGGATCTGCGCTCTCTCCGCGATGCTGATCGCCGCGTCCCGCGGACGGCCGGCGGCCTTGTTGAGCGCTGCGAACCTGCGCGCAACCTCGACCCGAAACGGGCTGACATCGTCGCGGTACACCTTGAACGGCTGTCCCAACCGAACCGCCGCCAGGACGTCCGCCTCGGTCGCTCCTCGCCGGGCCGAGGCCGCCCTTCCGCGTTCATCGGCGAGCGGATGATGCCCTGACCCGAACAACGACTGCATCTGCTCCGCGGTCACCGGATCGCCCGCGTCCAGGCCATCGATCCCGGCCATGCCCGAGCCCACCCACCGACCCGGAACCTCGCCCTTCTCGGTGTAGTAGGACGCCAGCCCGGTATGCCCCTTCTCCGTCGAATCCATCGCAGCCACCTGCCGGGTCAGGTAGTCATAACCCGACCCGGCAGTGATCCGATGCAACGACATCGTCATACCTCCCTAGGCGACGCCTCAGGGGGATCGGGACGGCGGCTTCAAGGCCGTCAGCCGGGGATGGTTGCCGACGCGCGTCTGACTACGTGGGACGCCGCAATGCCGAAGGTGTGTGCCACTTGAGACTGCCTGGGGCAGCCTCCGCCATCGTCTGCTGGGGGCGCATTGGGTCGGCCAGGCACCCGTCCTCTGTCTTGCGCAGCGAGGGAGACAAGTGGTTCCGCTGAGTGTGCGGCAGGAGCAGAGGTCCGGCGTTCCAGACTGTGGTGGTGATGTCCCTCAGTTTGAGGTTCACCCCGAACTGTGGAGGGTTTCTCTTTAGGCCGCTTCTCGGTTGAGGGCGGTGGTCTCGTAGGTGATGGGGGCCATCATGCCAGCGCTGCTGTGCCGGCGGGTGTGGTTGT
>JBDHZN010000306.1:0-3591 GCA_039811845.1 Micropruina sp.
CGAGCAGCGCGCCGACGCGATCGCCAAGCATTTCGTCGCGGTCTCCACCGCGCTGGACAAGGTCGCCGCGTTCGGCATCGATCCGGCCAACGCGTTCGGCTTCTGGAACTGGGTCGGCGGCCGCTACTCGGTCGATTCGGCGGTCGGCCTGCCGCTGGTGCTCACCCTCGGCCCGGCGAACTTCGCCGACTTCCTGGCCGGCTTCCACGCCCTCGACCGGCACTTCGTGACCGCCGAGCCGGCGCGGAACGTGCCGCTGCTGATGGGCCTGCTGAACGTCTGGTACGTGAACTTCTTCAAGGCGAAGTCGCACGCCGTGCTGCCCTACGCGCAGTATCTGCACCGCTTCGCGGCCTACCTGCAGCAGTTGACCATGGAGTCCAACGGCAAGGGTGTGCGGCTGGACGGTTCGCCGGTCACCACCGAGACCGGTGAGGTGTTCTGGGGCGAGCCGGGCACCAACGGCCAGCACGCGTTCTACCAGCTGATCCATCAGGGCACCCAGTTGATCCCGGCCGATTTCATCGCGGTGGCCAACCCGGCGCACCCGTTGACCGACGGCGGCGTCGACGTCCACGAGTTGTTCCTGGCCAACTTCTTCGCCCAGACCAAGGCGCTGGCGTTCGGCAAGACCGCCGAGGAGGTGCGGGCCGAGGGGACGCCGGAGGCGATCGTCAGCGCCAGGGTGTTCACCGGCAACCGGCCGACCACGTCGATCATCGCGCCGGCGCTGACGCCGTCCGTGGTGGGGCAGCTGATCGCGCTCTACGAGCACATCACCTTCGTGCAGGGAGTCGTTTGGGGCATCGACAGCTTCGACCAGTGGGGTGTCGAACTCGGCAAGCAGCTCGCCATGCAGATCGCGCCCGCGGTCGCCGGGGACGCCGCCGCACTCGAATCCCAGGATCCCTCCACCAAGAACCTGGTCAGCTACTACCTGAAGCACCGCAACTGAGTCGGCGCACAAGGCGGCACTCGCCGCCCCACGCCCAAGGCGTGCGGAACGGCGTCGTCCGTAGCAGGACCACACCTCTCTCCATCCGCAGCAGTACCGAGACACGTCGGTCTGCGACGCCTCCAGCTCTCCCTGGTCCTTCGCCACGGGATCCGGAAGGCAGCTCACGGCATCGACCCTCCTCAGTTCCTCGCAACGCGGACATGGTGTCCCGCAGGTCTCTGGCTCGGAGCCTTTGTAGAAGTAGTGGAAGGTGAGCGGACCGCGGACTCTCCTGCTGTGACCCGGTGAGCTGCCGTCGCGCGAGCCAGGTAAGTGACTCCCCCGCGCCTGAGCGCATCGGCCGGCGTGCCTTCGGTCCAGTCCGGAGCCTCGGAGGTCATCGGCAACCGCGCAGTCGCCTGCGCGTGCCTGTGGATCTGGTCTGTGATCTCCCACTCGAAGTAGCTCGCCTCAATGTCTTCCGAAACGGCACTTGCCGGCTCGCTGAGAGCGTCGACGAACTCCACGCCGCCGGCTACCCCCTGCTCGCCGAGCGCCTGGTGAATCGCGGCCATGTACGCCTCGCGGTAAGCGGCCTGGTCCTGTCTCCACAAGTTCTCCAACCGCTCCTCAGCGACATTGGCGCTCGCGAGCGTCGCGACCAGTGGGTCGCCACTCCTCTCGGCCCGCGCGATCGCAGTCCGGATGATGCTCTCCGCTTCGTCTCGGAGTTGGCCGGCGCGGGCCCGCTCAGCGTCACTCTCGATCGCAAGCCAGTCCGCGAAAGTGGGCTGGATCTCGGCCAATCTAGATTGCTCCTCCGAAGTAGTCGCTTCCCGGAGCAGCGCCTCCTCGGCGTCCTCGACCCTGCGCGCGAGTTCGTCGGCCGCTTCCTCATATAGCTGGTAGATGCCCAAATCGGTGAGCACCTCGTCAATGTCGATGACGATGCGCCATGGCTCGGTGCGATGCCTCATCAGCTCCCGCTCGTCGTCCCCGACTGTGCTGCGCACGATCTGCGCACATAGTCGGCCTCCCAGGAACCGGGTCTGCCCGCCAGCAGCGCCTCTGTACCGCCAAGGTTCGCTGCCACCGCGGTGACTACTCGGCAGACGATTTCCCCGAAGTCGACACGCTCGGTGTGCTCCCCCGGCGTGCCGGCTCCTACCGTGCGTCGCTGCCGTGCCGCGGTTGTCAACGCCGCGATCGCGTCCGCAACCAGGTCCCGCGCCTGCATCCTCTCGTTTACATGTGCTCTCACCACTCGCTCCTGCCGTAGTGGAGCTTGTCGCCAGGGTCGGTGTCAGCGACCCGTCGTGCGCCAGCCGGTGGAAGCGGTTTGTAGGCGTAGTGTCCGCCTCCCCAGCCACTCCCATGGCTCATGAACGGGCTCCTTCCGTCAAAGTCTCGACTCGCCGAACGGCCATCCTTGACGCCGTACAGTGCGCGCACGGCCCGGCCAGGGCGGGTCCGAAGCCATCGGCCGCAGCCCGCTGCTGGCCGAGCGCGTGCATTCTCTTGATCCAGCGGCCCTGCAGATAGCCGGTGGTCAAGCTGAGGAGTGCAATCAGGGCGACCCCGATCAATGCGGGCCACCGGCTCCCGCGAACTGAGTCGATGAGCGCCATACCGAAGACCACCCAGCGGGCCCTCCATGCCAGCGGCAGCAGTGGAACCCGTCGCCTCGCCCGGCCCACGTGGTTGGCGACCATCGCTACCAACTCCCACGGCAAGCAGTACACCTCCACCGCGGCGACCAGAGGGGATCCATGCATATGCCGCTGACCGAGAGCGTGGGTCACCAAGGCGCTGACCTGCTCGTCCGCAAGGTCGCCCGTCAATACACGACGCAGCACGTCTGCGCCGACGACGAGGTGTCGCTCGCCGACCATCACGACGGCTCCGGTATCCATCCGTAGCCCGATCCAGATGGCCGGCTCATGTCGACCGCGCAGAGCAGTGACCGGCACCGTCGCAGCAAGCACACGATGCTGTTCCGCGCTGGTGGCCGGTCGAGCACCGAAACGCCACCACATCCCGGCCCTGCCGGTGCGCCCAACCACGTACCCGACCCCGGCCAGCACGATGGCCGCAGTCGCCGCGGGGAAGGCCAGGGCCAGGAGCAGCCAGACGTAGCTGCTGACCAGCACTCCCGTGATCTGCGCCGCCGCCCAGCATGCACGCCACCTCGGCACGTCTCAGCCCTCCGCCGCGGAGAGTTTGGCGAGCCGCTGCAGTTCCTTCTCCGCCACGTCTCGACCGCACAGCTCACCGACTTCGCCCAGTTGCAGACCTTCCTTCAGCAGCGTCTGCACAGCGGTCGCGGCAGTGGCCTCGGCCGCCGCAACCGCCTCGTCTCGCTCGGCTAGTGCCGCCAAGACGGTCACCGCCAGTGCCGCCTGCCGCCGTTCCTGCTCCAGCCGCTCCTTGTGTCGGGCGGCGAGCACCTCCTGCACCCGCCGCCGGGCGACCTGTTTCGTCGTCTGCTTGGCCACGCGAATCCACCTTCCCGCTGTATCTCTCACCTCCGTAATCCCGACAGACCCACCGACCCGGACATCAGTCGAGCCAGGTGGCCAGATCGATCTCAGACGGCCTCCCCCAACTGGACAAGATCACCCGCCCGGATTCAGCCACCGCTCAAGTCCCAAGTC
>JBDHZN010000307.1:0-3587 GCA_039811845.1 Micropruina sp.
TGGGGAACCGGGCACGGACCGCTCTACGCGGTGCTGATCGCGTCGTCGTCGGCGAGCATCGTGATGCCCGCCCTGGGCGGCGCCGCGGTGACTGCCCGGTCGGGCCTTGAGATGCTCGTCCAACTCGCGATCGCCGACGCCGCCTGCATCGTGGTGCTGCCACTGGTTCTCGACCCGTCGCAGGCGCTGATCGCTGGGCTGGGTGCCCTCGGTGTGCTGGCTGTGGCAGCGGTCTTCTTCCTCTTCCTACGCTGGTCCGAGCGCACCGGACGGCGTGACCAGCTGCACGAGTTGAGCGAGAAGCGCGGCCTGGCGATGGAGCTGCGGATCACCCTCACCATGCTGTTCACCCTCGCCGCGCTGGCCGCCACCGTGCACGTCTCGGTGATGCTGGCCGGCTTCGCGATGGGCCTGGCGATGGCGGCGGCCGGAGAGCCGCGCCGGATCGCCAACCAGACGTTCGCCCTCACCGAGGGCTTCTTCGCGCCGATCTTCTTCGTCTGGCTAGGCAGTTCCCTGGATCTACGGGCTTTGGCCGGCGATCCGCAGGCGATCGGCCTGGGGGTGGCGCTGGGGGCGGCGGCCGTGCTAGCGCACGGGGTGTTGACCTTCACCCGGCAGCCGCTGCCGATCGCGGTGGCCACCTCGGCGCAACTCGGTGTCCCCGTCGGGGCAGCGGCGCTGGGCAAGACGATGGGCGTGCTGGATCCGGGTGAGGCCACCGCCATGCTGCTGGGCGCGCTGATCACCATCGCCGTGGTGGCGGCGTTCAGCGATCGGCTGGTGCAGGCGGTCAGCGCGCCGGTCCCCGATCCGTCTGCCGGCTGACCCGGATCGGCGGATCCGGGCGGAGCGGTTCCGCCGAAAAGGATTCCGAGGATCCTGCTCGGATCAGGCCGGAGCGCGACTACATTGAGCCAATGCATGCGACGGCCACCGAGACGGACTTCGTCCTCCCGTCGTCCCGGGTCGCCGCGCTGACCGCGCTGGTGGTGTGTGCCGCCCAACCGGAACGCCGGACGGTGCTCAGCCCGCTGTCCGGACGCCCGCTGGCGCAGGTTCCGCAATCGTCCCGAGCCGATGTGGCGGGCGCCGTCGGTACCGCCCGGTCGGCGGCCAGGCAGTGGCGTGAGCTGAGCTCGAGGCGCCGGGCGGCGATCGTGCTGGCCTTCCACGACCGGCTGCTGGCCGGCCGTGAGGAGATTCTCGACCTGATCCAGCTGGAGACCGGCAAGACCAGGGCGGACGCCTTCGAAGAGGTCGCCGAGGTGGCGAACGTGGCGCGCTACTACGCGCGCACCGCGTCCGCGCTGCTCGAACCGCGGCGCCGTCGCGGGGTGCTGCCGGTCGTCGGTCACGCCACCCAGACCCGGCTGCCGCGCGGCGTGGTGGGCGTCGTCACGCCGTGGAATTATCCGTTCGCGCTGTCGCTCGGTGAGGCGATCACCGCCTTGCTGGCCGGCAACGTGGTGCTGCTGCGTCCCGATCCGCGTACCGCGCTGTGCGTGCTGTGGGGTGTGCAGCAGCTGATCACCGCCGGGCTGCCGGCCGGTGTGCTGCAGGTGGTCGTCGGCGACGGCGATCCGATCGGTGCCGCCGTCGTGCGTTGCGTCGACTTCATCAGCTTCACCGGCTCGACCCGCACCGGACGCGCGGTGGCGGCCGTCGCGGCCGAGCGGATGGTCGGCTGCTCACTCGAACTCGGCGGCAAGAACGCCCTGTACGTGCGCGCCGACGCGGCCCTGCCGCTGGCGGTCGACATCGCCCGCCGCAGCGTCTTCACCGCAGCCGGGCAGCTCTGCAGCCACACCGAGCGGCTGATTCTGCACAAGGACATCGCCGAGGAGTTCCTGCGACTGTTCCTGGCGGCGGTCGCCGAGCTGCGGCTCGGTGTCGCCCTCGACTACGGCTACGACATGGGTTCGCTGTTCGGCCCGGAGCAACTCGAGCGGGTCATCGGCCACGTCGAGGACGCCCGTCGCCGGGGTGCCCGGGTGCTCATCGGCGGCCGGCATCGTCCCGAGATCGGGCCGTGGGTCTACGAGCCGACCGTGCTCGAGGACGTCAGCGCCGCCATGGACCTGCGCGACGCCGAAACGTTCGGCCCGGTGGCCAGCGTGTACCGGGTGGCCGACGACGACGCCGCGGTGCGCCTGATCAACGACTCCGATTACGGCCTGCACGCCACCGTCGTCAGCGGCGACCGGACGGCGGCGCGGGCACTGGCGCCGCTGCTGCGTACCGGCACCGTCAGCATCAACGAGAGCTTCGCCGCCTCCTGGGGCGCGGTCGGCGCCACCATGGGCGCCCGGGGTGACTCGGGGACCGGCTATCGGCACGGTCCCGAGGGTCTGCTCGGCTATACGGCGGTGCAGAGCGTCGCCGAACAGCGCGCCGGCCGGCTGGGAGTGCGTGGTGCCGAAGGACAGCGGCGGTTCGCCGACTGGTTCAGTCGCGCGCTGGTGGCGGCGCGTCGTGGCGGACTGCACTGAGCGCCTCGATCGCCTCCTCGGTCGAATCCACCAGCCGGATGGCGTCGGCCATCCGGCGTCCGGTGGCCAGGCTGTGCAGCAGTGGCCACACCGGCAGCACTTCCGTCCAGTACTCGGAGCCGACCAGCACCAGAGGTGCGACCGGGTCGGACGCGGCGGCGTAGTAGTTCGGGGTGACCGCCTGGAACACCTCCTGGACGGTGCCCGCCGCGCCGGGCAGGTAGACCAGGCCGCCGCGGCACATCCGCAGCAGCACGTCCTCACGCAGCGCGTTGGTGAAGAATTTGGCGATCCGGGTGGCGAACAGGTTGGGCGGCTCGTGCCCGTAGAACCAGGTCGGAATGCCCAACGACAAGCGGGTACAGCGATAGCGATGGGCCACCGCCTGGGCGGAGCGGGCCCAGCCGGTGATGTCGACCGACCAGGGCGCGCCGGTGGCCAGATCGTCGATCGCCGCCTGCAGTTCGGCGTCCGTTCCGTCGAAGGAGGCACCCAGGTTGGCTGCCTCCATCGCGCCCGGGCCGCCGCCGGAGAGCACGATGTGGCCGTCGTCGGCCAGCCGGTGTGCCAACTCGGCGCTGGCCCGGTAGGGGCCGGAGCCGCGGCGTTCGGCGTGCCCGCCCATGATGCCGACGACCCGGGGCAACTCGACGTCGGCCAGGGTCTGCTGCAGGGCTTCGGTGATCGCGTGGTCGTGCAGCGCGGCGGCCAGGTCGGCCGCCAGACCACCGGGACGCAGCTGCGCCGACTGCCAGGCGAAGATCGCCGCGTCGGTGGTGGCGGGGTAACCGTCCGCGAGGTGGTCGTACAGCTCGTCGGGGGTGTAGAGCTCGGGCCGGTATGGGTCGAACGGCAGGTCGGGCAGCCGCGGGAAGACCAGTGCACCGCGCCGCGACACAGACGAGGCGTCCGCGGGACGGAGTGCGCAGCCCAGGAAGACGGCGCCGGTCACGTCCGTGGAGCGAAGGGCTGCCGAGCGCCCGGTCAGATCGACCGACTGGACGAACACCCCGGCCAGCGAGCCGCCGGAAGCCAGCTGCGCGTCGAAGGCATCCAGTGACTCCAGATCGATCCGCACCGGATCACCCTAATCCC
>JBDHZN010000308.1:0-3571 GCA_039811845.1 Micropruina sp.
CAACGGTGCGGCGGCCGAGGGTGGCAGTGGTCGCATGTCGTTCACGCTGCGAACCTATCCAACGGCACTGACAAAACTAAGGTCATCCCGCGACTGTTCGCTGACGGCAGACCGCGCGTCCCACCCGCGGGTGACCGGAGGAACCGTCCCGATCGAAGCGGAAGTGGAACGAAAAGAACCGTCCCCGCGTACCGGACTCACCACCCCGAAGGTCGTCGGAGACGCCGACGGGGCCCCGCGCAGCTGCGCGGGGCCCCGTCGGGCGGATCAGGGTCAGGCTTCGGCCGGAGCTTCTTCCTCGTCTTCGGCGTCGGCTTCCGGAGCGGCCGGGGCGACCTCGACGGCCGCGCCGTCGGTGTCGGTGACCGTGGCCTGCGCCAGGATCAGGCCGAGCGCCTTGTTTCGGCGGATCTCCTGCATCCAGGCCGACATGTGGTTGTGCTCCATCATGTGCTGCAGTTCCTGCTCGGGGGTCGAGCCGGACGACTGCGCCTTGCGCACGATCAGGTCGGTCAGCTCATGCTGCTCGACACCCACCTCGTGCTCGTCGGCGATCGCATCCAGCAGGATCTGCGCCCGCAGGCTCTGCTCGGCGCGCGAGTCGACGACGGCCCAGAACGCCTCGGGGCTGTCCGCCTCCTCGTCCTCGGCGGTCTCCAGGTAGCGCTCCAGAGTCAGCCCGGCGCCCTTCAGCTGCTCCTCGACCTGGCTGTGCCGGGCCTCCAGCTCGGCGGCCAGCAGCTTGGCGGGCAGCTCGAACTCGACCTGCCCGACGAGATCCTCCAACACCTTGTCGCGGGCGCTGTTGAGCTGCTCGGCGCGCAGCATCTGCTCGACACCGGTGGTCAGGTCGGCACGCATCTCTTCAACGGTGTCGAACTCGGAGACCAGTTGGGCGAACTCGTCGTCCAGGTCGGGCAGCTGCTGCTCGGACACCTTCGACACGGTGACGTGGATGTCAGCCGGCTCGCCGGTGAGCGGGCCGCCGACCAGGGTCGAGCTGAAGTCGGCGGACTCCCCCGGCGACAGGCCGGTGACGGCCTCGTCCAGGCCGTCCAGCATGCCGCCGGAACCGATCTTGTAGGTGATGCCCTCGGCAGTCGCATCGGCAAGCGCCTCACCGTCGCGGGTGCCGGCCAGGTCGATGGTGACCACGTCACCCTCGGCAGCCGGGCGCTCGACCTCGGCGGTGGTGGCGAAGCGCTCGCGCACCATCTCGACGCGGCTGTCCACCTCGGACTCGAGGTCGGCCAGCACATCCACCGTGACGGCGAGGGTGTCGAAGCCGGGCAGGGTCAGTTCGGGGCGGACGTCGACCTCGGCCACGAACTCGACCAGATCGCCGTCCTCGAGCTTGGTGATCTCGACCTCGGGATCGCCCAGCGGAACCAGCTTGTTGGCGTCGACGGCTTCGCCGTAGGCGGTCGGCAGCGCGGCGTTGATCGCCTCCTGCAGGACGACGCCGCGGCCGAACCGCTGGTCGATCACCGCCGACGGCACCTTGCCCTTACGGAAACCCGGAATGGTGACGCTCTGGGCGATCTCGCGGTAGGCCTTGGTCAGGTGAGGCTGCAGGTCGGCGAAGGGAATCTCGACGGTCAGCTTCGCCCGGGACGGGCTGAGTTGCTCGACGGTGCTGGGCAACGTGGTGCTCCTGTGGTCGGTGGTATTTCCAGTGCGGTCATGAACCGGAGCGGATGACGGGAATCGAACCCGCATGACCAGCTTGGAAGGCTGGGGCTCTGCCATTGAGCTACATCCGCAAGGAGCACCAGCCTAGCGGTCACCATGTGCTGGTTCATAAACCGCCTCGTCCGGTGGCATTGGACGGCCGCGCACGGCCCCGGGTTCGGACGGCTCGACGACGGTTTGCCGGGCGGCGTAGCGTCGGTGAATGTGAACGATCCGGAGTTACGACGCCTGCGTGTCGACGATGCCCCGGACGTGCTGGCCGCCTTCGCCGGGGCGTCCGATATGGCCCGGCAGGGCGAGGTGACGGACCTGCGCAGTGCGATGACCTACGTGGAGGGGCTCACCGAACTCGCCGGCCCGCATCTTGCCTTCGCGGTGGTGTTCCAGGGCCGGGTGGTGGGTGTGGTCGGGGTGACCGTCGACAGCGGGAACCGCAACGGCTGGTTCTGGTACTGGATGCACGCCGCGTTCCGGGGCCGGAGCTGGACGTCACGCGCGGCCGCCACGATCGCCGATTGGGCGCTCGGTGAGGGTGGCCTGCACCGGCTCGAACTCGGGCATCGGGTGAACAACCCCGCCTCGGGATCCGTGGCCAGAGCCGCCGGGTTCGTTCAGGAAGGCCTTGAGCGCAGCAAGCTGCTGATCGATGGTGAGCGGCTGGACGTCGTCGCCTACAGCAGGCTGCCGGGCGATCCGCTGCCGGTCGTTCCGCGGCTGCGGTTGACCACCGATTGAGGTCCCCCGTAGGGGTCTCGACAAGCTCGACCAGCGGGCACAAGCCCGACCGATAAGGGTCTCGACAAGCCCGATCAACAGATTTTGCTGAGATGTGTCACATCGGGCCGTCCTGCGGTGTCCCATGGGTATGAGCAGCACACACCACACCGTTCAGCCACCCGTTGCCGTCACCCCGGGCCTCGGTACCGAGTGGCAGGCCCGACAAGAGCTCGCCCGGGTATCGATCGATCCGCCGCCGGGACCGTTCGGCAAGCTGCTGACCTGGGTGGTGCGACGGATGTACGGCCAGCCGCTGGACAACGCCAACGCCATGGCGCGCAACCGCCGCGTACTGTTCGCCACCTTCGCCTACGAGCGTCGGGTGGCGAAATTCAACCGACTCGATCCCGGGCTCCGGGCGCTGGCGACGATGGCTGCCGCGGCTGAGATCGGCTGCGCCTGGTGCATTGACTTCGGCTACCACCTGGCCCACGACGAAGGCATCGACCTGGCCAAGCTGGCCGCGATCCCGACCTGGCGGGAGGCCGACAACCTCACCGACCTGGAGAAGCAGGTGGTCGAGTTCGCCGTCGCCGCCACCCGGACGCCGTCCGAGGTCACCGATCAGCTGGTCGTCCGGCTGCGGACCGCACTCGGCGAGGCGGCCCTGATCGAGCTGGCCATGATCGTCGCCATCGAGAATCAGCGGTCGCGGTTCAACTCGGCGCTCGGCCTGGCCTCCCAAGGCTTCTCGGCGAGCTGTCAACTACCGTCGAGCGAATGAACGAGGACGTCGCGGTTTTCGACCGGCACCGGTCGCTGTTGTTCACGCTCGCCTACGAACTGCTCGGCTCGGTCGCGGACGCCGAGGACATGGTCCAGGAGACCTATCTGCGCTGGCAGGGCCGTCCGGACGGCCCGGTGGACAATCCCCGCGCCTACCTGGCCCGGGTGGTCACCCGGCTGTCGCTCAACCGGCTGCGCACCCTGGCTCGCCGTCGCGAGGACTACGTCGGGCCGTGGCTGCCGGAACCGTTGCTGACCTCGCCCGACGTCGCCGACGACGTGGTGCTGGCCGATTCGGTCTCGCTCGCTCTGCTGGTCGTGCTGGAATCGCTCGGCCCCAAGGAACGTGCGGTGTTCGTGTTGCGCGAGGTGTTCG
>JBDHZN010000309.1:0-3547 GCA_039811845.1 Micropruina sp.
CACCGGCCCCAGCTCCGAGCCTTCCGAACCGAAGCCCCCAGAACCCAGCGACAGCCCCGCCCCCCGACCGGAACCCAGCAGTGACCAGCCGCGGCCGACCCAATCCGGCCCGATCAAGGCGCCACCCCTCCCCCCGCCGATCAAGGCACCACCCCTCCCCCCGCCCATCGAGGCGCCGCCCCTGCCACCGCCGACGCTAACCCCGACCCTGCTTCCCACCGTCGAGCTACCGACCACGCCGCCCGCCGATCCCCCCACGGAGCCTTCGGGTACCCCCAGCCCCACACCGAGTGGCTGGCCGAGCCGGACGTCGCCGGTACATCCGCCCTCGACGGCGACACCGGTGAGCAGCACCCGGTTCCCGGGTGGCTCGCTGCCCTCGGTGACGAGCGGGTCGGTCAGGACGCCGGCCACCCAGACAGATTCGCCCGAGTTGCCGCAGGGCACGCCGTCCGCTGCACCACTGCCCGGACCACAGGGACCCGGCGGAGGCTCCGGTTCGCTGCCCTCGCCCGAGTCGTTGGCCCTGGAGCACGGCCTGTCCGCGATGCTGCCGATGATGGCGGGCTCGATCATCGTGATGGGCCTGACACTGTTGCTGCGACCGCCTCGGCGCCCGATCGGCTGAGGAAGTACGGATCATCGGTGGTCGAGCTTGTCGAGACCTCTCCGACCGTGGGCTGGCAAGGGGTTTCGACAAGCTCAACCAACGGTGGGGGCATTGATCAGCGTTTCCCTAAGCTAAGAGGTTCCGCAGGTAGGCGAGAGTCGGCTGGCCCCTCCATCGTGAATAGACCACCGTTGGTTGACCCTGTCGAAACCCCTTGTCAGCACGGTCTCGACAAATTCGACCAAGGATCGGCGCTCTCGCGCCTACCGGCTGTTGTTC
The DNA here is from genome assembly GCA_039811845.1 of Micropruina sp. Lineage (GTDB taxonomy): Bacteria > Actinomycetota > Actinomycetes > Propionibacteriales > Propionibacteriaceae > Micropruina. Next base: position 890 of record JBDHZN010000309.1, read on the forward strand.
GAGCAGTGTGGTTCGATGGCCCACATGTCCGCTGCTGTGCGCTTCGCTCTGCACTCCACCGTCCTGGACAACGGCCTGCGGGTGGTGGTCAACCATGACCCGACCGTGCCGGTCGTCGCAGTGAACCTGTGGTTCGACGTCGGCTCCCGCGACGAGCAGCCGGGACGCACGGGGCTGGCGCACCTCTTCGAACACCTGATGTTCGAGGGTTCGGCGAACGTGGCATCCGGTGAGCACCTGGCCATCATGCAGAGCGTCGGCGGGTCGGCCAACGCCACCACCTGGTTCGACCGCACGAACTACTTCGAGACGGTGCCGACGCACGCCCTCGACCTGGCGCTGTGGCTGGAGGCCGACCGGCTGGCCAGTCTCGAACTCACCCAGGAGACCCTCGACAACCAGCGTGCAGTGGTGCTCGAGGAGAAGCGGCAGCGCTACGATAACGTGCCCTACGGCGATGTGTTGATCCACCTGATCGGGCTGACCTTTCCCGAGGGCCATCCCTACAGCCACCCCACCATCGGGTCGATGGACGACCTCGCCGCCGCCGACCTGGACGACGTGCGTGCCTTCTTCGCGACCCACTACGCACCCGGCAACGCCGTCCTCACCATCGTCGGCGACGTCACCGTGGACGACGCGGTGGCCCGCGCCGCGCGCTACCTGGGCGGGGTGCCGTCCAGTCTTCGCCAGGCGCGTCCGGCGGCCGAGCCGTTGCCGCCGCTGACCGGAATCCCGCGCACCGAGGTCACCGCCGACGTACCGACCGACGCCAGCTACGCCACCTGGCGGCTGCCGGCCCGGGACACCCGCGAGTTCGCCGCCGTCGATCTGGCGCTGGCGGTCCTCGGTGATGGGCAGACCTCACGGTTGCATCGCCGGCTGGTCCGTACCGATGTGATCGCCGAAGGGGCCGGGGCCTCCACGCTGGGGTTGATCGGTGGGAACAGCATCGGCTTCGCGCAGGCCCGGGCGCTGGCCGGCGTCCGCGCCGAACAGTTGGAGGCGGCGATCATCGAAGAGGTGGAGCGCTTCCTGGCAGACGGCCCGTCCGCTGTCGAGGTGGACCGAGCCAAGGCGCAGTTCGAGCGGGAGTGGCTCGACCAGCTGGGCAGATTCGACAGCCGCGCCGACCTGATCGGCTGCTACGCCACCCTGTACGGCGATCCCGAGGTGGTGAATCGCCGCCTGGACGAGGTGCGCAGCCTCACCGTGACGGAGGTCACCGACGCGGCCCGGCGCTACCTGCGGCCCGAGCAGCGCGCGGTGCTCAGCTACCGGAAGGAGTCCGCATGAAACGCCCGGTTGTGCCGGCACCGCCGGTCTGGGATTTCCCGTCGCCCCGGACGGCGCAGCTGGACAACGGCCTGCGGGTGCTGATCTTCCAGCGTCCGGGCCAGCACCTGATCAACGCCACGCTGGTAGTCGAGTTGCCGTTGTCGGCCGAGCCCCGGGATCGGGAGGGCGTGTCGGCGATTCTGCAGCGCTGTCTGGACGAGGGCACCGCCAGCCATCCGGGCACCGATTTCGCCGACGAGCTGGAAGGCTGCGGCGCGGTGCTCGTCGGCGGCACCGGTTACGCCGCCGCACACCTCAGCCTCGAAGTGCCGAGCACCCGGTTCGGCACCGCCCTGCCGCTGTTCGCCGAAGCCGTCCGCGAGCCACAACTGGCCGACGCCGATGTGCGCCGTCATGTCGAGTTGCGACTGGCCGAGCTGGCGCAGGAAGAGGCCCATCCGAGCCACCGCGGGGCGATCGCCTTCCGCGCGAGCGTCATCGACTCCGAGTACCGGGCGGCCCGTTCCGCGTCCGGCGACGCGACCGGTGTCGGCGCGATCACCGCCGACGATGTCCGGGCCCAGCATCAGGCCCACTACGGCCCCGAGCGCGGCACGCTGGTGTTGGCCGGCGACTTCGGCGGCGACGATCCGCTGCCCGCTGTCGTGGCTGCGTTCGGCGACTGGCGGCAGCCCACGGCGCCGATCAGCCATGAGGTGCCGCGATCAGCGCCGGCCCGGGCGCTGCTGATCGATCGCCCGGGCGCGGTCCAGGCCGACGTCCGGCTCGGCCGATTCGGGATCGACCGCCGGCATCCGGACTACGCCGCGCTGCGGCTGGGTGGTTTCGTGCTGGGTGGCGGTTTCCTGAGCCGGCTCAACCGGGTGCTGCGCGAGGAACGCGGCTACACCTACGGGGTCCAGCTCGCCAACAGTCCCGCCCGCTCGGGCGGCCTGCTGGCGATGCACGCGTCGTTCCGGACGGAGGTCGCCGCGGCCGCGATCGCCGAGGCGTCCGAGCTGTTGCGGGTGGACGGCGATCGGCGGATCACTGACGCCGAACTCACCGATGCGGTCAACTTCCTGGTCGGGATCGCGCCGCTGCGGTGCGCGACGGCCTCCAGAATCGCCGATCAGGCCGCCGCCCTGGTGGAGGCAGGTCTCGGCACGGGCTTCGTCAACACCCATTCGGCGGCACTGCGCCAGGTCACACCGGAGGCGGCGACCGAGGCGCTCGAGCGGCATCTGCCGCTCGATGATCTGAGCCTGGTGGTGGTCGGTGACGCGGAAGCACTCGCTGAACCATTGCGCGCGGCCGGGCTGCACCTCGACCTGAGTTGAGCCTGTCGTTGGCCGAGTTCGCCTGAGGAAGCGCTGATCA
>JBDHZN010000310.1:0-3509 GCA_039811845.1 Micropruina sp.
AACGCCATGCACAGGCAGACGGAACCATCACTGACGTCAGCCGAGAAGAAGCAGAGGCCGCAGTGAGCCTTGCCGTAATCGTCGTTCACCTGTTCAGTGCAAAGCTAGCCACGAAGGCCGTCGAGTAGGGCCCCGGCCACAAGCACCCGGCCGGCGAACTCCTTGAAATCGCAGCTGGCCAGGCGGGCGGGGAGCAGGGACACTGATCGCCAACCGCCACCGAGCATCCGTTGGCTCTGGGTCACACGACGCAACCCTCGTGATGCAGCGCCCGTAGAGACTGAACGGGTGGGCGCGGTCTCGGCCCGGTGCACCCCGACAAGTCGCGTTGGGGTCAATGCGCAGCCACGAACCAGTCTGGACGCGGCACCGCCGCTGTGGGTGCGAGCTCGCTTGAAACCTACCTGGAGGGCGGCTCCGTCGCCTGGGCCACGGAGCGCCTGGAAATGACACTCTGATTTGGCCCCACCGTGACGGTCTGATTTGGCCCCGGCCGCGACACTCCGGGGCGGTTATGACGGTCTGATCTGGCCCCACCCTGACGCTGGTCGACGGCAAGTTCGTCGATGAGTGTGAGGGTGGCCGGAGTGTCTGGTGGGAGTCGTGTCAGGGTGTTCGAAGCGATCCGTAGGGACCGTCGGGATGATCCGGATGTGTCGATCCGCGAGTTGGCGGCCCGGCACGGGGTGCACCGGCGCACGGTCCGCCAGGCGCTCGCGTCGGCCGAGCCGCCGCCGCGGAAGGTGCCGGTCCGTACCGCCCCGGTGCTGGACCCGGTCAAGCCGTTGATCGACGCGATGCTGCGGCAGGATCTGGACGCCCCGCGGAAGCAGCGTCACACCGCGCTGCGGATCCGGGAACGACTCCTGGATGAGCACCAGCTGGTGGTCGCGTACTCCACGGTCCGTGACTATGTGCGGGAAGCCCGGCCACGGATCGCCGCCGAGGCGGGCAGGCAGCTGGCCGAGGTGTTCGTCCCGCAAACCCACCCGGCCGGCGCGGAGGCCGAGGTCGACTTCGCCGATCTGTGGATCGTGTTGGCCGGGGTGAAGACCAAGGTGTTCTTGTTCACGCTGCGGCTGTCGTACTCGGGTAAGGCTGTCCACCGGGCTTACGCGACGTGTTCGCAGGAGGCGTTCCTGGACGGCCACCGCTACGCGTTCGAGCAGCTCGGCGGGATCCCGTTCGTGCACATCCGTTACGACAACCTGAAAGCTGCGGTGTCGCGGGTGTTGACCGGCCGGACCAGGGTCGAGTCGGACCGGTGGGTGCTGTTCCGCTCTCACTACGGCTTCGACGTGTTCTACTGCCGTCCCGGCGTTGAAGGGGCGCACGAGAAGGGCGGGGTCGAGGGCGAGGGTGGCCGATTCCGCCGCAACCACACCGTCCCGATGCCCACCGTCGAGTCGCTGGCCGAGCTGAACGCCTACCTCGCCAAGTGTGACGCGAAGGATGATCACCGCCGCGTCGGGCAACGCACGACGCTGGTCGGTGACGACTTCGCCGCCGAACAAGCCTTGTTGCGCCCGTTGCCGGTCGAGCCGTTCGAGACCGGGATCAGCCTGCGACCCCGGGTCGACCGGCACGCCCGCGTGACGGTGCGGCAATGCCAGTACTCGGTGCCGGTGCGTTACGCCGGCCGCCAGGTCCGGGTTCTGCTGAGGGCGACCACCGTGCAGGTGTTCGACGGGCCCCGGCTGGTCGCCGAACACGAACGGGCCACCGAACGAGGCTCGGTCACCCTGGTCCTGGACCACTACCTCGAGGTGCTGGCCTACAAGCCCGGCGCGCTGCCCGGCGCGACCGCACTGGTCCAGGCCCGCAGGGCCGGGGTGTTCACCGCCACCCACGAAAGGTACTGGGCCGCGGCGAAGGCCCGCTACGGCGACAAGACCGGCACCCAAGCCTTGGTCGAGGCCCTGCTCCTGCACCGCACCTATCCCCACCGCCAGGTCCTGGCCGGCCTCGAAGCCGCACTCGCCGTCGGCGCCCTCAGCCCCGAAGCGGTCGCCGTGGAGGTCCGACGCGCCGGCGAAACCCGGCCCCAACTCGGCCTGGTCACTGCCGAGGGCCGGATCTCCTACCCGGTCGACACCCGGCCGCTGCCCACCGTCGAGGTGTACGACACCCTGCTCACCGGAGGAAACCCCACATGACCCTGCTCACCGACCAGGCCGTCGAGGTCGCGATCGACACCGCCTGCCGCACCCTGCGCCTGCCCACCATCCGCGAACGAGCCGCCCACGCCGCCGAGGTCGCCGCGCGTGAGCAGCACACCTACCAAGGCTTCCTCGCCGAACTGCTGCTGGCCGAGTGCGATGACCGGGACGAACGCCGCCGGGCCCGCCGGGTCCACGACGCCGCCTTCCCCCGACCCAAACGCCTCGACGAGATCGACTACGCCGCGAACCCGAACCTGAACCCGGCGGTGATCAACACCCTCGCCGGCGCCGAATGGGTCGGCAAAGGCCGGCCGCTGTGCCTGATCGGGGACTCCGGAACCGGGAAGACGCACCTGCTGATCGGGCTCGGGACCGCCGCCGCCGAAGCCGGCTACCGGGTCCGCTACGTGCTCGCCTCCCGGCTCGTGAACGAGCTCGCCGAAGCCGAGAACGACCGAGCACTCACCAAAGTCATCGCCCGCTACGGCCGGGTCGATCTGCTCTGTTTGGATGAATTGGGCTACCTGCAACTCGACCGGCGCGGCGCCGAACTGCTGTTCCAGGTCCTCACCGAACGCGAAGAGAAGACCGCGATCGCGATCGCGTCCAACGAACCGTTCAGCGGCTGGACCAAGACCTTCACCGACCCCCGCCTGTGCGCCGCGATCGTCGACCGGCTCACCTACGACGCCACCATCATCGAGACCGGTACCACCAGCTACCGCCTCGCCCACACCCGAGCAGGTGGGGCCAACTCAAACCGCCATGGTGGGGCCAAGTCGAGTTGACATACTCACCACCAGCGACCTGCTCGCCAGCCAAGAGGCCATCACGCTCGAAACCACCCGCTCTGCACCGGTGTGGGAGATCGTGGCCAGTAGAGAGCACGACCGAGCAGGCGACCCAGAACTGCGGCGAAGTCGCCCGACCTCGGCCCTCGGCCCGCGTCGGTGAGGTGAGGCGTGGCCCAGCAGCTGTCTTCAGCGAGCGCCTCGCCTAGAGAGCATCCGATGCATCACGACGCGGTCATCGCTCAGGCTCACCTCGGCCACGCTGTTCACGAGCTGCTGAGTCAATCCGACCTGAGCGGCGACGCGCTTGCTCTCGCCGCGCGAATCCTCGATGTCCAGGACACGCTCAGCGAGTGGATAGGGCCGGCGTCATCGGTGCCGCCGAGCGGCTGCGCGAAGCCGTCCCTCGAGTCAGCCATCCATTATCTCGTCCTGGCCGCAGACCCGGTGGCGAACAACGCATTGGCCGAACTCAGCCGAGTCCTCGTCGAGGTGAACCACCGTGGCCAGCGTTGAGGCTCTGCTTGACTCGCTACGGGAGCGCACCCGGGAGTTC
>JBDHZN010000311.1:0-3397 GCA_039811845.1 Micropruina sp.
ACGCCCCGCCCCGAGGATCGGGCGTGGACGCCGACACCCACCACGACCAGCGGACCGACGCCCGCCGGCCCCACGCCCGGCGGACACGTCCCGGGCAACGTCTTCGGTGCTCCCCCGGCTGCCGCGCCGGTCGCTCCCGCCCGTACCCCACGGCGCTCGCGGGCCGCGATGTTCTTCGCGTCGACCGCTCTCGCCGCGGTGGTCGGCGCCGGTGCCGGCGTCGGCGGGTATGCGCTGCTGGGGCCGTCCGGGCTGACCGCCTCGGCACCGGTCAGCGCGGTCCCGGTCGCACAGCCGGCCACCTTGGACGGCACGGTGACCGCGGCAGCGGCGAAGATCTCGCCGTCGGTCGTGACGATCACGGTGCGCTCCGCCGGCGGCACCAGCATCGGCAGCGGGGTGGTCCTGGACACCGACGGGCACATCCTGACCAACGATCACGTGGTGTCCAGCAGCGCCACCTCGTCCAACCCGACCCGGACGGGCGGCTCAGCCAGCAACATCACGGTCACCTTCGAGGACGGGTCGACCGCCCAGGCGAGCGTGGTCGGTACCTCCGCCAACAACGACCTGGCGGTGATCAAGGTAAGCGGGGCGAAAGCCGGCCTGCTCAAGCCCGCGACCTTCGCCAAGTCGTCCTCGGTGGTCGTCGGACAGTCGGTGGTGGCGGTCGGCGCCCCGCTCGGCCTCAGCGAGACGGTGACCAGCGGCATCGTGTCCGCCACCGCCCGTCCGGTGCGCTCCGGCACCAGCGGTGAGGCCGTCTACCAGGCGGTGCAGACCGACACTGCGATCAATCCGGGTAACTCCGGCGGGCCGTTGGTCAACCTCAACGGGCAGGTGATCGGCATCAACGCCGCCGGCGCCTCGCTCAGTGATTCGGGTGAATCCGGCAGCATCGGGCTCGGCTTCGCCATCCCGTCCGATGTCGCGGTGCGGATCGCCAACGATCTGATCCAGAACGGTTCGGCCGCCGACGCCAGCCTCGGCGTCCGGTTGCAGGCCGGCGATTCGGCCACCGACACCACCTCGGACGGCGTCTCGCTGGCCGGCGTCACCGACGGCGGCCCGGCCCAGGCCGCCGGCCTGCAGGCCGGTGATGTGGTGACCCGCGTCGACGACGTCAACACCACCACCGCCGACGGGTTGATCGCGGCGATCCGGTTCCATGCACCGGGCAGCACCGTGACCATCAACTACCTGCGCGACGGCCAGGAGCACACCGCCCAGGTCACCCTCGGCTCAAGCTGATCGCCTCCCGGATAGAACCCCTGAGGGTCTGAATCCTCCCCACCGACGGTGGGCAGGATTCAGACCCTCAGGGGTTCTGCTCGTACCGGGCTTGCCCCCTGCCACATCGCGGTGGCCGCCGGGGCGGATATTTTCCGGCGTTACCCAGCCGTCATAACTGCGACATTTGGCGCGCAAAGAGCTCACTTAGCGTCATTCCCGAGACAAGTGGTCGGACCACGCGATTCGGGGAGCGCATGACAGTCGAGGAATTCAATCAGCTGGACGCCGCAGCGGCCGCGGCGGTGCTGGCCGCCTGCGCAGACGTCGATTCCTGGGTGGACCAGCTGGTGAGCGGCCGTCCGTTCAGCTCGCGGGACGCACTGCTCGATCGGGCCGCCGACACCTCCCGATCCTGGACCGCCGCCGAGGTGGACGGCGCCCTGGCGCACCACCCGCGGATCGGCGAGCGGCCCCGCGTCGAGGCCCTCGGCGCCGCCAACGCCGCCCATTCGGCGGGCGAGCAGGCCGGCGTCGGCAACTCCACCGCGGCCGTCCAGCAGGCGCTCGCCGAAGGGAACCTCGCCTACGAGAAGCGCTTCGGCAGGGTCTTCCTGATCCGCGCCGCCGGCCGCACGGCCGGGGAGATGCTGGCCGCGCTGACCGAGCGGCTGAGCAACGACGACGCGACCGAGGCGGGCGTGGTGGCCGACCAGTTGCGCGAGATCGCATTGCTGCGCCTCGAGCGGGAGGTCGTCGGATGAGCTTCGTCAGCACCCACGTCCTGGACGGATCCCGCGGCGTTCCGGCCGCCGGGGTCGCCGCCCGGATGACCGACGCCGACTTCGTCGTGGTCGCCCAGGGCGTCACCGACGCCGACGGCAGGGTGCCCGCGTTCGGTCCCGACACCCTGCCCAGCGGCACCTATCACGTCATCTTCGACACCGGCGACTACTTCGCCGACCTCGGCATCCCCACCTTTTATCCGTCGGTGACCATCACCGTCGCCATCGATTCCGGCACGGCCCATTACCACGTGCCGCTGCTGCTTTCGCCTTTCGCCTATTCCACCTATCGAGGGAGTTGAAGTACATGTCCGTCACCGTCAGCCTTGGCGCCAACAAATACGGCAAGGCCGAGAACCGGGTGGTCAGGATCACCCGGGACACGGCCCGCCACGAGATCGAGGATCTCAACGTCAGCAGCCAATTGCGGGGTGCCCAGCTGCTCGACTCCTACCTGGTCGGCGACAACGGCCTGGTGGTCGCCACCGATACCCAGAAGAACACCGTCTTCGCGTTCGCCAAGGAGTACGGGATCGGCTCGCCCGAGGAGTTCCTGCTGAAGCTGGGCGACCACTTCGTCTCGTCCTTCGAGTGGATCGAGGGCGGCCTGTGGCAGGCCGAGCTGTACGAATGGGAGCGCATCGGAGTCAACGGCGCCGAGCACGACCATTCCTTCGTCCGCAAGGGTCGGGCCACCCGGCTGGCCGCCGTGCAGAAGATCGACGGCAAGACCCACGTGCTGGCCGGCCTGAAGGACCTCACCGTGCTGAAGTCCACCGGCAGCGAGTTCCACGGCTTCCCGCGGGACAAGTACACGACCCTGGTCGAGACCAACGACCGGATCATGGCGACCTCCGTCACCGGACGCTGGCGCTACCTGCCCGAGGCGGTGGAAGCCGGCATCGACTACAACGCGGTCTACGCCGGCGTCAGCGAGGTGTTCCTGGCCACCTTCGCCACGGTGCACTCGCTGGCCCTGCAGCAGACCCTATGGGAGATGGGCAAGGCCGCCATCGAGGCCTTCCCCGAGATCGCCGAGGTGAAGTTCGCGATGCCGAACAAGCACCACTTCGTCTACGACCTCAGCCCGTTCGGCCTGGAGAACCCCAACGAGGTGTTCTACGCCGCCGACCGTCCCTATGGCTTGATCGAGGGAACCATCGTCCGCGACGGGGTCACCCCCGAGCCGGACGCCTGGATCGACGTCCCCACCTTCGTCTGACCGAGACCTGCGCACGACCGGGCGCGCCGCCCGGCCCCACCTAGCCGGCAGGCGCCGGGGCAAACCAGCCGCGGCGTCCGCCGGACTCCCGGACTTCACCCAGAGAGGCCTCCGGCCATGATCGATACCCACGAACCCACAACAACCGAGTCAGAACTAC
>JBDHZN010000312.1:0-3375 GCA_039811845.1 Micropruina sp.
GTGGCCCGGGCGGATTCACCCGCCGCCGCAAGACCGAGGACGGTCCGATCGACGAGGTGATCGACACCGACACCTTCGAGTACCGGCCGCGGCGGACGCCGTCCGACCCGGCGCTGCAGGCGCGCGGTTTGCGCGCCGTGTGCGAGACCGATTCGCCGGCCGGCCGGTACGCCTGGACGGTGCTGCGCGAGTTCGTCGACTACTGCTGCGTGACCGCGCCGCAGATCGCCGACCACGTCGGGCTGATCGACGACGCGATGAAGCTCGGCTACGCCTGGCAGGCCGGCCCGTTCGAACTCGCCGACACGGTGGGCGTGGACTGGCTGATCGAACGCTTCGAGGCCGAAGGACGCCCGGTGCCGGCGTTGCTGCGGCAAGCGGCGGAGGCCGGCGGGTTCCGGCCCCGTCCCGGTGCGGTGCTGGCCACTGACGGGTCGGTGGCCGAGCTGCCGCCCGGTCCGCTGACCGTGGCGCAGAGGTCCGAAGCGTTGGCCGAGAACGAGTCGGCGGCACTGGTCGACCTCGGCGATGGGGTGGCCTGCCTGAGCCTGCGGACCAAGATGAACGTCTGCGAGCCCGGCGTCTTCGCGATCATCGACCGGGCACTCGAACTGGGGGAGGCGGGAGCGTTCGCCGCATTGGTCATCGGCACCGATCATCCGCGCGCCTTCTCTGCGGGTGCGAACCTCAACGTCTTCGCGTCCCTGGTCGAGCGCAACGATCCGGACGAGCTACGGCACTTCACCGAGCTGGGACAGGGTTCTTTCGCACGGCTGCGGGCGGCGTCGTTCCCGGTGGTGGCGGCGGCGCGCGGCCTGGCGTTGGGCGGCGGCTGCGAGCTGATGCTGGCCGCGCATCATGTGGTGGCCGGGGCCGAGCTGTATGCCGGCTTTCCCGAACGCAAGGTGGGCCTGATCCCGGCCTGGGGCGGCGTCACCCGCACCCTGATCCGGGCCTCACTACGCGGCGTGCCGGACGCCGCGGCGCGCGCGTTCGCGCTGGCGTCGTCGTCGGTGATCAGTGGCTCGGCGTTCGAGGCGCAGGCCGAGGGGCTGCTGCTGCCGTCCGACGAGATCGTGATGAACGGCGCCCGGGTGCTCGAGCGAGCCAAGGCCTCCGCGCTGGAACTGGTCGGACGGCCACGGCGTCCGGAACCCGAACGGTTCGCCCTACACAGTCCGCGTCTGGAACCCCTCGATGCCTCGTGGTCGGACGCCTCACCCACCGATCAGCGGATCGTCGGCGCACTGGCGGCCATGCTCACCGGCGATGAGCCGGTCACCGAGGCCGAGCTACTGCGTCGCGAGATCGAGGTCGCCCTGGAACTCGTGGTGCTGCCGGCCAACCAGGACCGGATGCGGCACATGCTGGCCACGAACAAACCGCTGGAGAACTGAAGCCGATCGCCGGTCGAGACCCCAAACGCGGCTGCGATCGGTGCCACACACCTCATGCTGCGTCCCCACCGTCGTACCCACGTGGTCATCCCGGCGAACGTCGGGATCTCAGCACCGCGTCACCCGGCGCCGACTACCCGAGTTATCCACAGGATGATCCACAGATCGGGGATAACTACATCGCTGTCATTCCGCGGACTCCGAGCGACCCTCCGCCAACCCCGCTAGCCAAGGGGACAATGGGACCAGCGCTGGATCAAGGAGGATACGGATGCGTGTGACGAGGGTGATCGCCGACATCCCGGTGTCGGACATCGACGGGGCCAGAGCCTTCTACACCGACTACCTCGGTCTGAGCGAGGATGAGTTCAATCTGGGGTGGGTGGCCCGCTTCACCTCACCGGAGACCGGGGCCAACGTCCAGATCCTGACCCGTGACGAAACGGCGCCAGAACTTCCGGTGGCGTCGATCATGGTGGACGACGTGGAGGCCGCGTTCGAGACCGCCGAACAGCACGGGTATCAGATCGTTCACCCGTTGAGCACCGAAGCGTGGGGCGTCACTCGCTTCTTCGTCCGTGCTCCTGACGGGAGCGTGTTCAACGTGGTTCAAGAGCGGCAGTAGTCGGCAGACGCGCAAAGAACCCGTGACAGGTCTTTCCTGCCAGGCTCATCGTGATCCCGTCAGCACGACTAGCCACGTCACAGACCCCGCTCGTCGACCACGTCGGCGCTAGCTGCCACTTCCCGCCGCAGGACGGCCAGAGCCTGATCGGTCTGTGCCTTCCAGCTGGCGCAGTGTTCCGGCGAATCCCACCCGGTCTCGTAGTGGAAGTGCTGTTGCCAGAACTCGGTGACCAGCCGCAACCGCTCGGTCAGGTCTGCTGACAGCCCGTAGTCGGCCGGTTCCATCGTCGGCCCGTCCTCGACCCCGTTCTCCCACAGTGGCCATTGCTGGCCGTACTCGAACATGAAGCGAATTGTCCTGGCCACCCGTCGATCCTCTCAGGTTGCGAATACGAATAGTGGAGCCGGCTCTGAGTGAATGACTTCCCTGGGCCGAGCTTGTCGAGACCGTCCGAGGCCCGCAAGCCCGGGTCGCGGTCAGCGATGGACGACGACGGTGGAAAGGTCATGCAGTCGCCAGAAGGGCCCGAGCGCCACAGGTAGCGCCGACACCAGGCAGCCGGCCACCCCGATCCATAGGGTGGGGACGGTTCCGATCGCGGACCCCACCCACCCGGCGAGAAGAGCCGCGATGGGCATGATGCCCCAGACGAAGAACCGAACGGACGCGTTCATCCGTCCGAGGAGGCCTGCGGGTGTGATGCGTTGCCGGAACGTCACCTGGGTGATGTTGTAGACCAGAGCACTGAAGTTCGCGATCATTCCCTGTGCCGCGAGGAGCCAGAAGGCCATATCGGACGGAAGAAGTACCGCCAACGGGACGAGCACCGTGGCCAGCGCGGAGCCGCATGCCGCAAGCGGAATCAGCCGAGCCTCTCCGAACCGTTTGGCGAGTTTCGGTGTCGAGGCCGCCCCGAGTAGTCCGCCCACGGCCATCACGGTGAGCAATAACCCCATGCGGGCTGGCGAGAAGCCCAGGGTTCTGAGGATGAAGATCGGCATCAGGGTGAAGATCAGTGTCGTTGACAGGTTGGCAATCCCGGAGGTGGCGACGATTCGCCGCAGCATCGGCTCGCCGAGCGTCCAGCGCAAGCCTTCGGAGATCTCCCGGTGAAGGGGCGGGCGGTGGTGCCGGGGCCTGAGCACCTCGTGATCTCGGGTGGTCAGCAACGCCGCCAGCGAGATCAGGTAGGTGGTGGCTGTCACGAGCATGGCGAGCGGCGCTGTGATGAGCCCGATCAGCCAGCCCGCGACCGCCGGGCCGCTCAATCCGGCGATCTGTTGAGTCGATTCCAGCTTTCCATTCGCCTCGGCGATCTGCTCTCCGGGGACCAAAGCCGGCACGATGCTC
>JBDHZN010000313.1:0-3372 GCA_039811845.1 Micropruina sp.
GCGCCTCCGGCTCACCCCTGGTGGGCAACGCGCCGTCCACGCTCAAGTCATCGGTCATGCTCACAGTCAAGCTCCTTCAGATCCAGGAACCCACCACTTACACAGACCATCTGACACGCCCCGCTTGGTCACCGACGCTTCGGACGTGACGGCACTCCTGGACCCGCCGCCTCGGCACCAGTCCGGGCTCACATTGGACCGGGACGCTCCGCATGCCAGCCTGACGCATTCCGCACCACACGGGGAAACACGCCGCCGAGGTCTCTAGCCTGCGGGTCGACGACGACGATCTGCGCACCCTCGGGTACGCGAACACCGCCACCTGCCTTCTTCAACGCGGTGGAGTCCTGCCGAACCGGTCGAGATTCCCCACGACGACACCATCGAGCGCACCGGCCCGGGCGGCATCGTGGACACGGGCCAGACCGTCACGGTCGCCGACCTTGTCATGAACGCAGTCAACCTCGTCGAATCCGCGCGAGTGAGCGGCGGCGTAGCAGGCTTCTCCGTTGCCGGTCGCACGCCTGGGAGTTGGGTACGGCGGTGTAGGTGTAGACGACCGCGCGCATCATCGGCCCCCGTCCGCGGCGGCGAGAACCGCTGCCTCAGCGTGATGGGGCGCGGCACTCACGGGGTCCTGGGTGCGGCGGGCGGCGACGGTCTCACGGATGCGGGCACGGATCAGCAGCACGAGGCTGACCGGGCCGATCCACAGCACCTTGAACATGTTCCAGATCGCCCACAACACCACCAGGTGCAGCCAGCCAGGGCCTCCGTCGGCGATGAGCTGGACGCAGATGCTCGCGAGCAGCAGGTACGGGACGGCCAGCAGCATGGCCGGGACGCCCCACTTCAACCCCCGGCGGGTACGGATCGCATCCAACAGGATGTTCGTGGGCATGTAGCGTCGCAAGAAGTCGCGGGTGTTGACGGTCGCGGCGAAAATCAGACGGATCACAGTCTCGTTCCTCTCCATCGCACAGTGCATCTGGTGAGGCAGTGCGTCGGAGAGTGACCCGGAGGGTCTGCCGCAAGCGGCGCGTTACAGAGGAGAAATCCGCCTCGTAACCGACTCTACGCTCGATCCCCGACAGTGGAAAGAGGCAGGACCGGGGCAGCGGCAAACCTCACCATCGGCGCGGTCTGCTCTCCCCGACGCCATCGGTTGTTGGGCAACGTCGGGCGGTACGCGGATGCGCGATCAACCCCGTGCTTGTTCAAGCACGATCCGTGCGTAGGGCAGCACCGATCTCCTGCGTTGTGGTCTCCAGCGGCCAACCGAGCAGAGTGATCTTCCGCGGCCCGCAACAGCTCCGGGGAAACGGCCTTGTGGGGGCCGAACATCTGGTTCCATTCACGCGCCAAACCCAGCCAGGCATTTGGGTGGGTGTCGAGCCTATGTGGGTCGCGGGGTGTCGGGGTTGTATGTCCCAAGATCGAAGTACCGTTCCGCTTGGCGACGGATCTGATTGAGCTTCTTGGAGATCGGGCTGTGGTTGGCGTAGCCGAGCTGCTCCGCGATCTCGTGCTGCCGGTAGCCACTCGACAGCAGCACCACGATCGCCCGCTGCTGTTTGTCGAGCAGCGCCAGAAAGTCATTGGTGACAAGCTTGCCGAGTACCTCGCTCTCCGGCCCCTGGACCGGGATAGTTTCGGTCAACTCGACGAAGCGGACCTGGACCTTGTTGCGCTTCCGGTAGAGCTTCCTCTCGAAGTCCTCGCGAGCGTTCGACCACTGCGACGAGAAGTCGTCCGCGACCCGATGGCTTCGCACCGCATCAAGGATGCCGCGTAGGTGCCCTGTCCTATCGGCGGCGTCGACGGTCTCGGCGATCTTCTCGGCAGCGTCATGCTCACCCGTCCAGATCGGGCCGCCCATCCGTGGGTTTCCCGTGACCGCACCTTCGAGAAACCCACCGTCTTCAAGCGGAACGGGACCGACGGTCTTGCCTTTGTCAACCTCGGGGAAGGTCTTCAGGGTCTCCTGGACGACGGTTGTCACCGGCGGTACCCAGAAGTCGAGGTTGTGGGCTAGGAGTCGGATGGGGTCGTCACCAGAGAAGGCCGCGAGCCGCGAGCCGGAGTTGAGATACGGCCAGACGGTCCATGCCCATGCCTTGGCGAGGTGCTCCCCGAATCAGCGGGCAGCCAACTATCCAGGTTGCCGTGATCGGCCATGAACGGCCACTGCCCTCGACGCAGCAGCGGCAGTCCGAAGCGGTCCAGGGTGGCTTTGGTGGCTCTTCGCACTTGAGTGTGGGGTGAGTCGACGCGCCGGTGGGGTTGGTTGAGCGGGAGTGGGGTCGAGGTCCCCGAGGATCAGAGGACTTCCACATCTTCTGTTCACGAGGACCTCGACGATGCCCGAGCCTACGCTGTGCTGCCCTGCGGGGCCGGTTGACTATTGCGATCGCTGTGATCTGCTGATCGATTTGCCGGGTCTGCACGTGCTTGAGGTCGATCGCGGCCAGGGTGATGGCGGCGTGCGGGTCGTGGTGGAGTCCGCGGGGCGGCCGGTGGGGTGCCCGGTGTGTGGTGTCCTCGCGGTCGGTCATGGCCGGGTGAGTATCGACTTGATCGACGCTCCGGCGTTCGGGCGGCCCGTGCGGATCACCTGGTGCAAGCGTCGCTGGGTGTGTCCTGACTCGGATTGTGCGACACGCTCGTTCGTGGAGCAGGACGAGCAGATCGCCGGCGCGCGGGCATTGCTGACCGCGCGGGCGTGCCGCTGGGCGGTCGGTGAGCTGCGCCGGGAGAACGCCTCGGTGTCCGGGCTGGCGCGCCGGCTGGGTACGACCTGGCACACCGTCTGGTCGGCGATCAAACCGCTGTTGGATGCCGCCGATCAGGACCAGAGTCGCTTCGAGGGGGTCAGGACCCTCGGTGTGGATGAGCACGTCTGGCACCACGTCGATACCCGACCCCCAGCCCGGGGCGGGCGCGGGCGCGGCCCCAAAGAACTGACCGGCATGGTTGACCTGACCCGCGATGCGAACGGGCAGGTCAGAGCACGCCTGCTCGATCTGGTCCCGGGCCGCTCCGGCGCGGCGTACCGCGACTGGCTCGATCAGCGCGGCGCCGCGTTCCGCAAGCGGGTCACGGTGGCCACCTTGGACCCGTTCCAGGGGTACAAGAACGCCATCGATGAGAAGTTGGCAGATGCGACCGCGGTCTTGGACGCCTTCCATGTCGTCAAGCTGGGAACCCAGGCCCTGGACGAGGTTCGCCGCCGTGTTCAACAGCAGACCCTGGGGCACCGCGGCCGCCGGGGCGACCCGCTGTACGGGATCCGCACCATCCTGCGCGCCGGCGCCGAACGACTCAGCCCGACCCAGCAGCGGCGCCTGGACGCAGCGATCGCCGCGCACGAGG
>JBDHZN010000314.1:0-3367 GCA_039811845.1 Micropruina sp.
CAACGACGTGCTGCTGGCCTTCCCGCAGATCCTGATCGCCCTGGTGGTGCTCAGCGCCGTCGAGCAGCCCACCTGGTGGATGATCGTGCTGCTGGTCGGCATCGCGCACGCCCCCCGGGTCGCCCGGGTCGCCCGCGGCGTCGCCCTCTCGTACGTGAACAACGACTTCGTCACCGCCGCCGAGGCGATCGGCGAGCCGCGCTGGCGGATCGCCACGTTCGAGCTGGGACCGAACCTGGTGGTGCCGCTGCTGGCCGAGACCGGCCTGCGGCTCACCTACTCGATCGGCACCGTCGCCGCGATCGGCTTCCTGGGTTTCGCCAGCAACCCGAACGCGGCCGACTGGGGCCAGATGACCAACGAGAACCGGCTGGCCCTGCTGGTGCAGCCATGGGGCGTCCTGGCGCCGGTCATCCTGATCGGCCTGTTCACCATCGGGACCAACCTGATCGCCGACGGCATCGGCCAGCGGGCCGCGAAGGGGGCATGATGAGCCAGACCGTCACCGAAGAGCTGCGCTGCCGGGTCGAGGACCTGCGGATCAGCCTGCCGGCCCGCGGCGTGGATGTCGTCGACCACGTCGACCTGAGCCTGAAAGCGGGCGAGATCCTCGGTCTGGTGGGCGAGTCCGGCTCGGGCAAGACCACCACGGGCACGGCCCTGCTCGGCTACGCCCGGACCGGAGCCGCCATCTCCGGCGGCGACATCGAAGTGGCCGGGCACAAGGTGCGCGAACTCGGACCTGCCCAGGTGCGCGCCATCCGCGGGGTGACGATCGGCTACGTGCCGCAGGATCCCAGCTCGGCGCTGAACCCGTCGATCAGGATCGGCGCCCAGCTGCGCGAACTGCTCGACCTGCACGACATCGGCACCCCCGAGGAACGTGGCGAACGGGTGCGGCAGATCCTGCCCGAGGTGGGCCTGCCCAACGACGAGGCGTTCCTGCGCCGCTACCCGCACCAGCTCTCCGGCGGGCAGGTGCAGCGGGTGGCACTGGCGATGGTCTTCCTGCCCCGGCCTCAGGTGCTGGTACTGGACGAGCCCACCACCGGCCTGGACGTCACCACCCAGGGCATGGTGCTGCGCACCCTGGAAGAGCTGTGCCGCCGGTTCGACGTCGCCGCCCTCTACGTCACCCACGACCTGTCGGTGGTGGCCACCATCTCGAACCGGGTGGCGGTGATGTATGCCGGACGGCTGGCCGAGATCGGTCCGGTCAAAGAGATCTTCACCAACCCGAGCCATCCGTACACCCGTGCCCTGTTGAACGCGATTCCGCACCTGCATCGTCCGTTCGCGCTGACCGGGATTCCCGGCCGCACACCGGCGCCGGGCAATCGTCCGCCCGGGTGCCGGTTCAACGACCGATGCAGTTTCGCCGTCGGCGAGTGCTCCGCGGAAGAGCCGCCGGATGTGGAGGTCACCCCCGGTCACTTCGCCGCCTGCATCCGCACCGACGCCCTGCCGCCGTGGGATCCGACCGATCGGGTGGTTGCCGACACCGACCCCCAGCGTGACCGGAAGATCATCCTGACCGTCTCCGATCTGGACATCTTCTACGGCACCAGCCATGTGGTGCACGGGGTCAACTTCGACCTCGCGGTCCAGGAGGTCGTCGCGCTGGTCGGCGAATCCGGCTCCGGCAAGACCACCATTTCGCGTTGTGTCGGCGGGATTCACGACAACTGGGACGGCACCATCGCGGTGGACGGCGAACCGCTGGCCGCAGCGGCGCGCAAGCGCACCGCCGAGCAGCGCCGCCGCGTCCAGTACATCTTCCAGAATCCGTACCTGTCGCTGAACCCGCGCCGCACCGTCGAGCAGATCCTGGTCCGGCCGCTGGAACTGTTCGGCGTCGCCGCCGGCAAGGCCGCCCGGGAGCGGGCCGCCCAGTTGCTCGAGGACGTTCAGTTGGGCGAATCGGCAATGTCGCTGCGAACCAACCGGCTCTCCGGCGGCGAGCGTCAGCGAGTGGCGATCGCCCGGGCGATCGCGGTGGAACCCGACATCCTGGTCTGCGACGAGATCACCTCGGCGCTGGACGTCTCGATTCAGGGTTCGATCACCGAACTGCTCAACTCGATCAAGGCCGAGCGGCACATCTCGATGCTCTTCGTCACCCACGACCTGGCACTGGTCCGCTCGATCGCCGACCGGATCCTGGTGCTGCAGAACGGACGCCTGGTCGAGTCCGGCCTGGCCGCCGACGTCCTAGATCGTCCCCAGGAGGAATACACCCAGAACCTGCTGGCCAACACCCCGACCCTGGACCGCTGGATGGACACCTCGCACTAGCCCCCCGCTGGTTGAGCTTGTCGACGCTTTGCGGGTTGAGCTTGTCGAAACCCCACGTTGCCACAGAGGTCTCGACAAGCTCGACCAACGAGCCCACCGCTGGTTGAGCTTGTCGAAACCCCGCCCTACCGCGCACAGTCCGAGGTCTCGACAAGCTCGACCAGCGATGAATGCTACGAGGCCCGGGTGATCAGCTCGCCCATGGCCCGGGTGCCGTCGGCCAGCGCGCGTGCGAAGACGTCGATGTCGCCGTGTTCGGACTCCGCGTAGCTGAGACAGAACTCGAGCACGCCGGCGTCGGCGCTGTAGCTGATCCCGATGCCGCCGGCGCTGGTCGGGGCGAACGCGAACCGCAGCAGTTGGTGCGGGCCGCCCAGTGAGGTCGTAGACAGGAAGTCGGTGGTCAGCCGGCTGTAGGCGGGATCGGTGAACACCTCAGGCGTCCGGCCGTCGCGGGCGGCCATCATCCGCAGCCCGAACAGGTGACGGTCGATCCCGTTGCCGGTCTTGCACGCGATCACCCACGATTTGTGCGCGGCGAGGGCGGCGAACAGCTGCTCGGCGGTGGCGTTACCCGCCTGGAGCGATCGGGCCAGCGCCACCGCCTCGGCGGTCACCGGCCGTAGGCACTCCGTCCGGCCCGCCCGGTATTCGCGCATGTCAACGGCCTCGTAGGTGCTGCGCGGCGGGCCTCCGTGATAGGCCAGCTGGGCGAACAGCATCACCCACTGCTGGACCCCGTCCAGGCTCAGCTTGAACGAGGGCTGGGCGGGTGCCGGCAGCGGGTCGAAGACGGTGCGTACCCGGTAGTCGCCGGCCCGTTCGGCGTAGCGCCGGGCAGCCGCGTCGATGTCGTCGGCCAAGCTCTGATCCAGGCGCCACTGCAGCGGCTCGCACTCCGGCGCCGCACCCGGGGTGGTGTCGGGGACGGCGTGCTGGGCCATGGCGACTACCCGCTTGAGCGTGGCCCCGTCCACCACCGTGTGCTCCAGGTGCACCGAGGCCAGGTTCCCGGTCAGGTCGATGTCGTAGGTGGCGGGCTTGTAGGCCCAGCCGCGCCCCAGCTCGAAGA
>JBDHZN010000315.1:0-3353 GCA_039811845.1 Micropruina sp.
GCGCATGCTGATGAACAACCTCGACCCCGAGAACGCCGAGCACCCCGATGACCTGGTGGTCTACGGCGGCACCGGACGCGCGGCGCGATCCTGGGAGGCGTTCGACGCCATCGTCCGCACGCTGGAGACGCTGGCTGACGACGAGACGCTGCTGGTGCAGTCCGGCAAGCCGGTCGGGGTGTTCCGCACCCACGAATGGTCGCCGCGGGTGTTGATCGCCAACTCGAACCTGGTCGGCGACTGGGCCAACTGGGAGCACTTCCGCGAACTCGAGGCCAAGGGCCTGATGATGTACGGCCAGATGACCGCCGGTTCGTGGATCTACATCGGCAGCCAGGGCATTCTGCAGGGCACCTACGAGACCTTCGGCGCGGTCGCCCGCAAGCGTTTCGGCGGCACCCTCGCCGGCACCATCACGCTGACCGCCGGCCTGGGTGGCATGGGCGGTGCGCAGCCGCTCGCGGTCACCATGAACGACGGCGTGGCGATCTGCATCGACTGCGATGAGAGCCGCATCGACCGCCGCATCGAGCACCGCTACCTCGACGTCAAGGCGTCCGATCTGGACGACGCGATCGCGCAGGCCAACCAGGCCAAGGCCGACCGGCGTCCGCTGTCGATCGGGCTGCTCGGCAACGCCGCCCACCTGGTGCCCGAACTGCTGCACCGGCATCAGGCCGGTGACATCACCATCGATGCGGTCACCGACCAGACCTCGGCGCACGACCCGCTGGCCTACCTGCCGCTGGGTTATGAGTTCGCCGAGATGAAGGCCCGTGCGGCCGCTGATCCCGAGCAGTTCACCCGCGATGCACAAGCGGCGATGGCCGCCCACGTGGCCGCCATGGTGGGCTTCCAGGATGCCGGCGCCGAGGTCTTCGACTACGGCAACTCGATCCGCGACGAGGCTCGCAAAGGCGGCTTCGACCGGGCCTTCGAGTTCCCCGGCTTCGTGCCGGCCTACATCCGTCCGCTGTTCGAGGAGGGCCTCGGCCCGTTCCGCTGGGCGGCGCTGTCCGGTGACCCCGAAGACATCCGCAAGACCGACGCCGCGATCCTGGCACTGTTCCCCGAGAACGAGCACCTGCGGCGGTGGATCACCATGGCGCAGGAGAAGGTGTCCTTCCAGGGGCTGCCGGCCCGAATCTGCTGGCTCGGCTACGGCGAACGGCATCGTGCCGGCCTCAAGTTCAACGAAATGGTGGCCGCCGGCGAGATCGGCCCGATCGCCATCGGACGTGACCACCTCGACTCCGGCTCGGTCGCCTCGCCCTACCGGGAGACCGAGGCCATGCTGGACGGCACGGACGCGGTGGCCGACTGGCCGCTGTTGAACGCCCTGGTGAACACCGCATCCGGGGCCTCCTGGGTGAGCATCCACCACGGCGGCGGCGTCGGCATGGGCCGCTCGATCCATGCCGGCCAGGTCTGCGTCGCGGACGGCACCGAGCTGGCCGCGCAGAAGCTGGAGCGGGTGCTGACCAACGATCCGGGCATGGGTGTCATTCGGCACGTGGACGCCGGGTACTCCCATGCGTCCGATGTGGCCCGCGAGCGGGGCGTCCGGATCCCGATGTGGGAGGACTGATCCCGTGAGCCTGCTGGTCGACAACATCGGCTCGCTGGTCACCAACGATCCGGCGTGGGGCGGTCTGCTGGGGGTGATCCCGGACGCCGCCGTGGTGGTCGAGGAACAGCGATCGGGATCGGGCACGGCAGTCGGTGCCGGATCCCGATCCCTGTCGCAGGGTTCTGGTCGGATCGCCTGGGTAGGGCCGCGTGTTGAGGCGCCGGACGCTGATCAGCGGATCGACGCGGAGGGTCGCGCGGTGCTGCCCGGCTTCGTGGAGAGCCACAGCCACCTGGTGTTCGCAGGCGAGCGGGCCGAGGAGTTCGCCGCCCGGATGGCGGGACAGAAGTACGCCGCGGGCGGCATCCGCAGCACGCTGGCCGCCACCCGAGCCGCCTCGGACGCGGCGTTGTCCGCAAATGTGGCGCGGCTGCTGGACGAGTATGCGAAGCAGGGCACGACCACCGTCGAGATCAAGTCCGGCTACGGCCAGAGCGTGGTCGACGAGCACCGCAGCCTGGACGTCGCCCATAGTCAGAGTCCGTTCACCACGTTGCTGGCGGCGCATGTCACCCCGCCGGAGTTCGCCGGCCGCGCCGACGACTATGTGGCGATGGTGGTTGACGAGATGATCCCGGCCTGTGCGCCGCTGGCGTCCTGGATCGACGTCTTCTGTGAGCAGGGCGCCTTCGACTCCGACCAGTCCCGGGCGGTGCTGACCGCCGGGCAGGCCGCCGGACTCGGCGTCCGGGTGCACGGCAACCAGCTGCACCAGGGGCCGGGCATCCAGCTGGCCGTCGAGTTGGGGGCGGCGTCAGTGGATCACGTCTGTCACACCGACGACGCCGACATCGAAGCGCTGACGGCTTCGTCCACGGTGGCGACCCTGCTGCCGGCCGCCGACTTCTCCACCCGCAACAAGTACCCGGACGCCCGTCGGCTCTGGGACGCCGGTGTGACCGTGGCGTTGGGCGCTGACTGCAACCCGGGGACGTCCTACACGACGTCCATGCCGTTCGTGATCGCTCTTGCGGTGCGCGACCTGCACCTCACTCCCGACGAGGCGGTCTGGGCGGCGACCGCCGGCGGAGCGCGGGCGCTGCAACGCAATGATCTCGGGGTGCTGCGGCCCGGTGCGGCTGCCGATCTGGTGGTGCTGGACGCGCCCAGCCACCTGCATCTGGCGTACCGCCCGGGCGTCCCGATGGTGCATGCGGTGCTGAAGGACGGAGTGCTCCGGTGAGCAGCCAGCGGGTGCCGATCGACCGGCTCCCGTCAGCCTGGTCGGGCCGCGACGACGGCCCGGGTGCCAAGCACGCCCGCTGGCACCACGTCGTCAAACCCCTCCCTAACTACTTCTGCCCTCCCGTCGACGGCAGGGCAGAAATAGTTAGGGAGGGCTTTAGCGGGCCGGCGGTCGTGGGGTTCGCCAGCGACGAGGGCGTGCGCCGGAACGCCGGACGGGTCGGTGCGGCTGAGGGGCCGACGGCGATCCGCGCGGTGCTGGGTGGGCTCGCCGATCCCGGCACTGTGGTGGTCGACCTGGGTGACGTGGTGGTGGACGACGGCGATCTCGAGGCCGGCCAGTCACGGCTGGCGACAGTGGTCGCGGACGTACTGCACGCCGGTGCGCTGCCGGTGGTGTTGGGCGGCGGTCACGCGGTCGCCTACGGCAGCGGTTCGGGCTGGGTGTCACGGCGCGATGAGACCTGGGGCGTGCTGAACCTGGACGCCCATCTCGACCTGCGGAAGGCCGAGCATGCCACGTCCGGGACGCCGTTCC
>JBDHZN010000316.1:0-3352 GCA_039811845.1 Micropruina sp.
GACAACGGTCATCCGCGGTGGAAGCTAGCAACCTATGACAAGGCTCTTCGAGCCGGGCTGGCCAAGGATGTGGACGTCGCCATTCTGAAGTTCTGCTACCTCGACATCAACTGGCGCACCAATGTGGAAGAGACCTTCAACCTCTATAAGACGACCCTGGATGCGTTGGAGAAGGACTTCCCCAACGTGCGGTTCGTGCATTCAACAGTGCCCCTGCGGGTGGGCCCGGACGGCATCAAGGACTACATCAAGGCGGTCATCGGCCGCGACGACAATGACGCGCGCAACCGCTACAACGCGCTGCTCCGGGCCGCCTACCCGGCGGACCGGATCTTCGACGTCGCCGAAATCGAGTCCACCGCACCGGATGGAGCCTCGCTGACGACCCTCTACCCGGGCTACAGCGACGACGGCTCTCACCTGAACCCGAGTGGTTCGTCCCTGGTGGCGGCTGTGCTGCTCAAGAAGCTCGCCGCGATCTCGGTCTGACTCAAGTTATGGGCCCCGTGAGTCTCCAGGGCATCGGGGTTGATGTCACCGATGTTGGCCGGATCGATCGACTTGTCAAGTCCGGTGGCGGGCGCTTCGTCCGCCGATGGTTCACGCCGCAGGAGGTTGCCGAGTCGTCCGACCCGGGTGGGCAGGTCTCGACGAGCCGCTTGGCTCTCCGTTTCGCCGCCAAGGAGGCGGTCTGGAAGGCTCTAGGGGAGGATGGGCGAGGCCCAGTTCCCTGGCGCCTGATCGAGGTGCTAACCGCCCCATCGGGCGGTCTAGCAGTCTCTTTCACTGGGGCGCTTGCGACCCGCCAGTCAGGGGATCTGCGCATTCACGTGAATGCCTTAGCCGCGGGCGCCACGGCGACTGCGTTCGCAATTGTCGAGCGAGCGCGTGGACGCGAAGGTGATCTCCTTCAAGGAGCGACGGCAGTTGACGACGCTGCCTCGTCCGGTCGGGACCCCGACCGGACGCTCCCGCAATCGTGATCCGGAAGTCGAGTGGATCGTTCTTCGCGCCGCGGGCATCGAGGCGGTGCGGGAGCTGGACCGGGTGCTGGGCATCACCACGGCGCTGGACGCGGAGATCGGGCAGGTCAAGCAGCGGGCTCGCGGGCTTAGTCCGGGGCAGGTGCTGATGACGATGGCGTCGGCACAGCTGGCCGGGGAAGACTTCATGGTCGGCCTGGACCGGCGCCGCGCCGATGCCGCCGGGCAGCTGCTGGAGCCGACGCCGACGCCGCCGTCGACGACGTGGGCCGGTAACGCGAAACGGTTCACGAACGATCACCTGGCAGGGCTGCCGGCCGCGATGAAGACGATCAACACGGGGTGGGTGTCGCGGCTGCCCGCGGTGCGGCGGGGCGTGCTGCTGCGGGAGGTCACCATCGACGGGGACGCCAGCGATGTCGAGGTTTACGGCCGCACCAAGCAGGGCGTCGCCCCTGCCTATACCGGCGCGCTCACGCTGCGTGTGCATATCGGTCACTGGGCCGAAGCGGGCGTGCCGTCGACCGCGGAGCTGATGGGTGGCACCGAGGATCCCCGCGCGAACATGGTTGAGATCCTCGATCAGGCGATCGCCGCGCTGCCCGATGGCGTTGAGCACATCTCCTGCCGGTGGGATGCCGGGTACTTCGCCGCCGATCTCGCCAGAGCCTGCCTTCAGCGCGGGGTGTCGTTCGCGATCGGCGCGAAACGCACCAGACCGCTCATGGTCGCAGCATCACACGCCCTCGAGGCGTGGGTGCCGGCGATCGGGATGGAACACACCGAGGTCCAGGTCATCGACTACCTGCCCGGCACGTGGCCGAAGGATTCGGGGATCTCCTGCATCGCCCGCCGCACCCGGATTCCCGTCGAGCTGATCCCCACCGCCCGCGCCCGCAAGCGCCGCACGATCCCCGGCGACCAGCTCACCCTCGCCCTGGAGGGGCACATCGACGCCGTCTACGGGTATTCCGTCATCCTCACCGACCTCAACGTCACCGACCCCGCCGACGCCCCCGACCACGAGCGCGGGCTGCGGCTGGCGGAGGTGGAGCACTGGTACCGGCATCGCACCGACATAGAGGCGTTGAACAAGGACGCCAAGCACGGCGCCGCGCTGCGGCACCTGCCGTCGGCTGACCGGATGATCAACACCGTGTGGATGCACGCCGCGCTGATCGGCTGCGCGATCGCCGCATGGATACAAGAGCTCGCCGGCACCGATCACGGCAACGGCCGCGGAAGATTCACCGTGGCCCGGTTCCGCCGCGAGATCATCCGCACCCCCGCCCGGCTGACCCAGCGGGCCGGGACCATCCTGCTGCGCCTCCCGCCCGGCGGACACCTGCTCGACCTCGTCCTGCCCCTGTGCGTCTGAGCCCTGATCCACCGTCGGTGATTGTCGGATAGGGATCTCCGCGTTCTTGGGTGCCTGTCGGGGCTGGGGTGTGCGAGGACGTGCGTGGGCTGCCGGTCTGTCCGGCTCTTCCACTTTGAGTTCCTTGGTCGCGCCGCTCGGGGCTGGGTGGTCGGGGTTCAGGCCGCCGCGGGTGGGCCGGTGGCGGTGTTCCACAGGTCGGTCCAGGCGTCGTGCCAGGGCCAGCCGTCGGGTAGGTGCATGACGGTGCGGCGGCCGGTGGAGGCCAGCCTTGCGGGGACGTTGATGAGGGTGCGGAGCAGGGTGGCCATGCGGATCTTGGTCATCCCGGCAGCCACGGCGGTGTCCCGCTTGGCGTCCGCGCGAACCACCAATGGTGGGTGCGGGCGAACTGCGGCAAGATCAGTCACACCAACCCAGCCCGGATGAGGATATTTAGACCTCCCAACTGGTTAATTTTTTCAGAAGCGCCTCGGCGGCGCGTCGGCCAACCCGCCGCCGGCCGCCTGACGGGCCCGCCAGCCCAGCACCCGGACATGATCGAGGCCGAGCTGGCGGCAGGCCCACCGGCCCGAGAAACCGGCGGCGACGGCATGGTCGACCAGGTCCAGCAGGCCCTGCTTGGCCGGCGCGTCGACCCGGGAAGGGACCACGCCAGCCATCAGCCCCAGCCCTCTTTTCCCTTGTCCAGATGCAAACTCATCGCCTGCTCGCACACCGTCGCCTTCAACCGTTCGATCTCAGCCCGCGCCGTCTCCAGCTCGACCTGCTCGA
Organism: Micropruina sp.; assembly: GCA_039811845.1. Taxonomy (GTDB): domain Bacteria; phylum Actinomycetota; class Actinomycetes; order Propionibacteriales; family Propionibacteriaceae; genus Micropruina. Next base: position 3,136 of record JBDHZN010000316.1, read on the forward strand.
CGGTCTTACCCCGACGACCCGGCACCGCTGAGGTCAACGCGTCCAACGCGCCCTGCTTCGCCGTCGCGCAGATCGACCGGATCGTCGTCCGGTCGATCCCGTACTTCTCCGCCAGCTCCCGCTGCGTCGCCGACGACGTCAACACCGAGGTGAAGATCTCGTACTTCTGCGACGGCGCCAACGGCTTACGACCCTTCCTCGGTCGCACCGCCGCAGC
>JBDHZN010000317.1:0-3352 GCA_039811845.1 Micropruina sp.
AGTGGAGCAGACCCGCTGGCCCTGGCGGCCTTCCCGATCTGAGCGGGGGAACCGTGCCGCTGGTTGAGCTTGTCGAAACCTGGTCTCGACAAGCTCGATCGACGGTGGGCACGTCATCCCGTACACCCTCGTCATCCCGACGGACGCCAGGATCTCGAACCGTTGATCAGGGGTCTCGACAAGCTCGACCAGCGGAAGCTCGCCATCCCGGCGGACGTCGGGATCTCGAAACACGTAGACGAGGGTCTCGACAAGCTCGACCAGCGGAAGCTCGTCATCCCGGCGGACGCCGGGATCTCGAAACGGGTAGACGAGGGGGTCTCGACAAGCTCGACCAACGGACGGGCCGGGGCCGACCGACAAGCCTTACTCTTCCCCGGCGTTGAACCAGTCCTTCGACTCGGGGAACTGCTCGGTCAGGTACTCATACATCTGGCCGGAGGTGCCGACCATGCAGCGCACCTGCTGGCGCAGGAAGTCGTCGTTCACCCCGGTCTCGATGTCGATCACCAGATCGCCGAAGACACCGAGGTGCTCCTCGCCACGCACCACGCTCGCCTTGGGCCAGAAGTGGTCGCGGTTCCAGCTGTTCACCGCTTCCAGCACGAAGTCGTAGGCGGCGACCGGGGGACGGACGTCCCACATCGAGCGCATCGCCATCAGGTCGTTGTTGTTGCCCTCGACCAGGAACCACAGCCGCATGGTCTCCCAGTCGGCGAACCGGTCGCCATCGTCGTCCTGGCCGAATTTGATCTCCAGGCTGTTCAGCACGGCGTCCCAGCGTTCCCGGGTGAACGGTTGCGGCCCCTGCGGTTCGTTCGGCGGCTGGGTGGGACCCCAGTTGAACATGGTCATCGGCTGTCCTTTCGCGTGGCCTGCGCCGGTTCGTAGCCTCCACCCAACCAGGCTCGGGTGGGCATCACAAACCCTACGTGCTGAACTGGATCGACCGGCGAGGATGGGTCTCGACAAGCTCGACCACCGGTGGTCAGGATTGCGAGGGCCGAAGCGTGCGCAGCACGTCCACGGTCGCCGACCACGGCCGGTTCGCCGCCTGAGCGACGGACGCCTCCAGCACCTCGGCGTCCGAACCCGCGGCCGCTCGGCGTTTGAGCGACCGGGCCTGGTTGTCGAGCGGTCGGCCGGGGGAGCCCAGCGGCACGGCCACCGTCGCGGACGCGGTCTCGCCATCGGGGTAGTGGACGACGACCTCGGTCCACCGATCACGGCCCACCGACGGTGGCACTTCCTCGCGAATCACCTGCTGGGCCAGCGCGACGGCGTCCGGGCGGGCCGGTCCGGTGCCGAGGGTGGTCAGGTCGAGCGGGGCGTCGAGCAGGGTCAGCGCCACCAGGTACTCCAGGCTGAACCGGCCCTGCTCGCCGGTGGCCGGCACCCGGTGGATGAGCGCCATATCGGCCCCCGGACGCAGCCGGACCACCACCCGCTCGGGCACTCCGGGGCGGGGACGGACAAGTTGCCGGGCCGCCTGCACCGGGGCCATCGCCGCCGAGCAGTACGGCCCGTCCTTGACCCACAGACCGTCGGTCAGCAGCGACCATGACGCTCCGAAGCCGTCCAGCAGGGTGGCGGTGGCGGCATCGCGGTCGGCGCGGTGCACCGCCAACCAGCCGGCCGGGCCGGCCAGCACATCGGGTGCCGCGCTCAGTCCGGCAGCCGCCCAGCGCACGGCATCCACCGCGCTGCGAGCCGCCAGTCCGGCGGCCAGCGGCTTGGCTTCGGTGCCGAACTGGACGCGCAACGCGGCCGACGACTGGGCCGCGATCGCCATCGCCCGGGCCGCGGTGTCGGCGTCCGCCCCCGTCAGCCGGGCACCGGCCAAGGCAGCGGCCAGGCCGCCCACCGTGCCGGTCTGGTGCCAGCCGCGTGCGTAGTGATCGGACGGCAAAGCGCGGGCCAGCCGGGCCATCACCTCCAGCCCCACCACGTAGGCGTCGAGCAGGTCGGCACCTGCGGCGTCCGGCCCGGCTACCGCGAACAGGGCCGGAAACAACACCGCCGACGGGTGGCCGCGGACGGCCTCGCTGGTGTCGTCGATGTCGAGCAGATGCGCCTGGAAGCCGCCCGCCAAGGCGGCAGCGGACGGCGTGAGCGTGGCGTCTGGATGACCGATCACCCAGCCGCCCGAGCCGCCGGCGGCGGCGCCGTCCGCGACCAGGGCCCGGGCGGCGGGCTCGCCGGCGGCCAGCAGGCTGGAGGCGAGCAGGTCATCGAGGGCAGTGGACGCCGCCGCGCGGGCGTCCGGGCCGGGATGGGCGGCCAGTGCGCGCGCGACCAACGCGCCGGTCAGTGAGGAGCGGGTCATCGGTCCAGGTCAGCCTGCCGGCAGCTCCACATGCAGATCGCCATCGTCGTCGGACGGTTTCGGCCGCTGATGCGGGGTCTCGCTGCGGGTGTCGGCGAGGAACTGCTGGGTGCGTTCCTGCTGCGGGTTCAGCAGTACCTGCTCGGGGGTGCCCTCCTCGACCACGTAGCCGCCGTCCATGAACACCACCCGGTTGGCAACGTCGCGGGCGAACGACATCTCGTGGGTGACTACCACCATCGTGGTGGACGCGTCGGCCAGGGCGCGCATCACCTGCAGCACCTCGCCCACCAGTTCGGGGTCGAGAGCACTGGTCGGCTCGTCGAACAGCAGCACGTCGGGCTCGACGGCGAGCGCCCGGGCGATCGACACCCGCTGCTGCTGGCCGCCGGACAGAGTGACCGGGTACTGCTCGACAGTGCGGCCGGTGATGCCGACCGATGCCAGCAGCTGCCGGGCCCTCTCTTCGGCGACATCGGCGGCGATCTTCTTCGGGCCGAAGGTCTGCGGGTCGGTGACGTTCTGCAGCGCCGTCCGGTTCTTGAACAGGTTGTGGCTCTGGAAGACCATGCCGGTGTGCCGGCGCAGGTCGCGGGCCTCGGCGCGTCCGAAGCCGGGCGCGGTGACCGTGGTGTCGTGAATGCGCAGGGTGCCCTTGTCGGGGGTTTCCAGCAGGTTCAGGCAGCGCAGCATCGTCGATTTGCCGGAGCCGGAGGGGCCGATCACGGCGACCACCTCACCGCGCCGGACGGCCAGGTCGATGTCGGCGAGCACGACGTGACTGCCGAAGGACTTCTTCAGCCCGGTCACTTCGAGCACCGGACGGCCGTCGGCGTCGGGCGCGTGGTCGGTGGTCTGGTCGGGGACGTCGATCATCGGATCACCTCGTGTAGGGACGGTCGAGGACCCGCTCCACCCGGCCCTGGAACCAGGTGTAGGCCACCACCAGCAGCCAGTAGGCCAAGCCGACGACCAGGTAGGTCTGGAAGTAGTACCCGGTGGCGGACGCCTCCAGCTTGGCCTCGG
>JBDHZN010000318.1:0-3323 GCA_039811845.1 Micropruina sp.
ATGAACCATGCCGACGCCGCACGAGTTGCCAGCCTCCTCCGCGACGCGGTCCCTCGGTGAGCCTGTTACACCAATCTCTGGCCACCGCATAGGGCCTAGTGACGGGGTCTGCAAACGGCTAGAGGAGGGATTCGACAATATCGCATCTCAGCGGACGCCTAGGAGCGTCAACAGCGTCGCAGCCTGCTCACAGTGGCATGCGATCCGCTGCAGAGACGGCCGCGTCCACTACATCAAGGAGAGCGAGAGGTTCGGCCGATCATCTGGCTGCAGCCGCCAGCGGGCCTAGGAATAGTCGCCACCTTGCTCCGAATGAACACGTTGCTCACATCAGGGATGCACTCGGACAGCTGCAAATCACACTTATCCTCACTATCAGAATGATGCTGCGGTGACCGGACGCGAGACGACGGCGCGATGACGCCGATCTCGCTCGTCACATGTATTTCCCAGCGACTATTGGCTAAGCCGTTGTGCAGTCCGTGGTCCGGTCCTAAATTGAGGTGCTCAGCGTGTCGGTCAAAGGCAAAGCGAGCCTGCGGCGAGACTCGACCTCAGGGAATACGAGGCGCCAGATGTCAATAGAGATCCAGGTCCGCACAGTCCAGTTCGCCCGGGTCGTCGCCTGCGCCGCGCAGGCACAGGTGGCGGCGATCTGCTTCCCGCCGCTCGAGGGCAGCCACATCGACCATATCGATGTGGTCGAGGATGGGGTCCGTCTGGTGACGGGGCCCCCGGGTACTGTGCTGGCAACCGTTCCATTGGCGGTGTTCGTGGCCCGGGAGGCGGACCTGGAGGCGTCCGTGAACGTGCCCGATCCACCGTATGCAACCGTTCCCTTCGGCCGGTTGACGGCGACCTTCTCGATCGCGGCCGTACCCGAGGGCGGTGCTCAGCTCACGCTCACCGACCTACGCTCCGATCCGCCGTTGCCCTCGATCGACCCGGCACTGAACGCCATTCGCGAGAGACTGCCTGCGTTCCCTCCCCTCGACGTCTCCGCGGTGTTTTCGGCGCTGCATCTTCCGACCCCGCGCAGCAGGGCGGTGGCGCTCGGCGACGACGTCCTGACATTTCGCTTCGACGCCGCCGGCCCGGTGGTCTCGCATCTCACCTCCGCGCAGGAATGGGGCCTGTTCATCTCCGGCGACACCATGCAGGAGCTCGTGCTCGGGCTGATTCCCAATCTGCCCCTTGGCCTGTCAGCCTCCGCGACGTGGAGTCCGGTGGACGGGGTTCCCCGGGTCGGCTTGCGGATCACGGGAAAGGTACCGGTTCCAGACCCTTTCAGCGCCACCGCTGAGGTTCCGGCGACCGTCGCCTTCTCCCTGGCCCGGCTGGCTCCACCGATCCTACGGGCAACCGTCAATCGCGACCGGCTGCAGATTCATGCCGCGGGCATCCCCGGCTTCATCGAGGCCACGATCGAGAGCCAGGTGGAGGAGAAGTTCGCCCAGGAATTCGATGCCTCTGCGCTCGGCGCAGCGGGCGACAGCCGCACGTTCTACTTCGACCGGACGATGACCGAGCCGTCCCTGCTGGGCGGCGTCTGGCGGATCTCCTCGCTGGTTGCCGATGCCGCCGGGATGATCGTCGGCGGCCGGGTCGGCCTGCCCGTGGCGAGCTGGGAGCGGCTGTCGGTCTCGATCACGCAGTTCGGCCTGCCGGCATGGTTCGGCACCTGCCGCAGCACCGGTCAGAATCGCCCGCCCACCGATCTGGGGCTCGATGACCTCACCTCCGATGCGCGGGTCGACCTCTTCGACACGGGGTCGATCTGCGGAGTGACGGTGACGGACACGTCCGGCATCGTCACGTCCTACGGTCATCTACCCGCTGAGGGTCCCAACCCCGGCCAATCCGAGCACGTGGGCTTCTCCATTCCGGCATCGGTCGCACCTGACGTCACCCACGATGTGGGCGTCCTGGTACGAACGTCGCGGGGCATCCGGAGGGTCAATCTCGGCCATCCCGTGATCAGCCTGCGACCGGACGGCACACCCGAGTTCACGGTGAGCTTCATCGACGACTGCTTCAGGCTCACCGACGACCAGCTATACCTGATCGAATGGCTCCAAGGCAAGAAGCCGCACGTCGGCGGCGACATCCTGAAGCCGCCACCCAAGGAGCACCCGGACTGGGGAGTATTTGTCAACTCCGCGGCGGGGTTCGAGACTCAGCTCGTGACGCTGAACGGACTGGATTCCGGCGAACTCGTCAGCTTCGGCTCTGCGCATCACTCGATCACCGTCTCCGCCGATACCAGCGGACGGGTCGTCGTCCCGGTCATGCTCTCGCTCACCGCGGACGCCGGCCCAGCCAGTCTCTCTCGGGTAAACCGCAAGGAGCTCACCGGGAAGTCCGCCGTGCGCAGTGCCATGTTCCAGCCGGGACCGACCCTCACCAGCGGCGACGTCAACCGGCTGTCCACGACACCGGAGGACGCCGAGGTCATCCGCACGGTCCGGGGGGTGACGAAGACTCATGGTTTCGAGGCGAGCGGCCTGAGGCCCGCGGCCGTCCGGGAACTCCGCCGCAGGCGGGAGAACGAGGTAAATCCTCAGCCGCTCCCGCCGGACCCGCCACCCGACATCGTCGAGTTCACCGCGAAGCTGCCCGGATTCCACGAACTGGTGCCGATCCCCGGATTCGAGACCGAACCCATCGTGGTTGCCCGGCTGCAGGACGGCACGGCACTGCTCGTGGAGCGGGACTCCGACAGTGAGGTGCGCGTGGCGGGCACTTTCAGCGGACCGATCGGCAGGCTGACCACCGCCGGTGACTGGAGTCTGCACGAAGCCCCAAAACGGCTCACCGTCTTCGGGCGCACCCTTCGATAGCCCACTTCCCGCGCCGGCACCAGCGCTGACCCGTCGGCGACCGACCTCATCCTTGGGTGGTGACCAACAGTGCTTCACCCGCCCGAATAATCGCGATCGCGCACTGCTGGTCGGTGCGCGCCACCCGCATACCGAGCTGTTGGACGGCACGCTGGGTCTTGACCGCCGGATGGCCGCACTCCTGTCTGGCCGGCGCTGAACACCGCTACAGCGGGCCGGCTGGCGGCCAGAACTCCGGCAACTGCTGGCTGCATTCAGCTCTGACTCTCAGGCCCGCAGACCCAGCCGGGACAACAGCAACAGCATCCTGCGCGGTACTGGGATCGCGCCACTCCGTGCCGACTCCCGACCGGCACATCACCACTCGATCTGCTCACAGCACGAGCCAAGCGCCGAGGTCGGCCAGCCCGCGGACAACGACCAACTCCCCGGTCGTGGAACGTGAATCGAGGCGGGCACCCATTCGTCCTCCTTCCGCAACTG
>JBDHZN010000319.1:0-3298 GCA_039811845.1 Micropruina sp.
CGCTGAGGTGGATCACGCCGTAGTCGTAGGCCTTGCGGCGGTAGACGGCGCTCGGGGCGCCGGTCTCGGCGTCCACGTAGAGGAAGAAGTCGTGGCCGACCAGCTCCATCTCGTCCAGGGCCTGGGCCAGCGTCAGTGGCACCGCCGGGAAGTACTTCTCGCGCACCACCAGCGGCCCGTCCCCCTGGATCTCCAGGCCGGCGATCTTGCGGATCTCCGGACGCACCTCCTCGGCCTCGTGGACGGCCGCCAGCTCGGCGGTGACCAGGCCCTCGGTCCCCCGCAGCCCGCGGTGGGTCTTGCGCCGGTCGGACGCACGCCGCAGCTGCGACTTCAGCCGGTCGAGGGCGTGGTCGAAGGCCACCGTCTTGTCATCCGCGGACGCCTCTGCGCGCACCACCGGTCCGCGGCTGCGCAGCGTGATCTCGACACGGGTCGACTGGTCGGGCTGCCGCTTGTACCCATAGGCAGACACCTGCACCTCAACCCGGATCACCCTGTCCTTGAGCTTCTCGATCGAGGCGATCTTCTCCTCGACCCGCGCGCGGAAATCATCGGGGATCTGGCAGTGCCGGCCAGTGACCAGGACGTCCATGTCTACTCCTTCGTCCGGGGCGCAAACCCTCGCGGGCTTGCGCAGACAGTGACGGCACCCGCCCGGCTCCCAGCCCGGAAGGGCTGGTTACTGGCGTTGGTGCCATGCCCCCAACGTAGTCCGGGCACGGACGCTTTTCCACCGCTTCGAGCTATGTGTTCCCGGTGCGTCCGCCATGCCGCACCGCGAACCGCGGCCCCGCTCCGCAACCAGCCTGTAACACCGCCTAACCGGCGCGTAACACCGGAACAACGCCGACGTAACAGCGGTCGGCCACCCTGATCCCCATGATTCTGGAACTGAACTCCGGCGACACCGCCTGGGTGCTGACCAGCGCCGCACTGGTGCTGCTGATGACCCCCGGTCTCGCGTTCTTCTACGGCGGCATGGTCAGGGCCAAGAGCGTCCTGAACATGATGATGATGAGCTTCATCTCGATGGGGGTCATCGGCGTCCTCTGGGTGCTGTTCGGCTACAGCATGGCGTTCGGCAACTCCGTCGGCGGCCTCGGCATCATCGGCGACCCGTTCGAGTTCGCCGGGCTGCAGGGCCTGATCGCCTACGACCCCGAGGCCAGCCTGCCGAGCCTCGCCTTCGTCGCCTTCCAGGCCTGCTTCGCGATCATCACGGTCGCGCTGGTCTCGGGCGCGATCGCCGACCGTGCCTCCTTCGGCGCGTGGACCTTGTTCACCGTGCTGTGGGGCACCCTGGTCTACTTCCCGGCCGCCCACTGGGTGTTCGCGTTCAGCAACGATGACGGTTCAGTCGTCGGCGGCTGGATCGCGAACGTGGTCGGCGCCCTCGACTTCGCCGGCGGCACGGCCATCCACATCAACGCCGGTACCGCCGCGCTCGTCCTTGCCCTCGTGCTCGGGCCGCGGATCGGCTTCGGCACCAAGCCCATGCGACCGCACAACATGACCCTGGTCATGCTCGGCGCCGGCCTGCTGTGGTTCGGCTGGTTCGGCTTCAACGCCGGTTCCGCGGTCGCCGCCAACGGCCTGGCCAGCCTCGCCTGGGTGAACACCCTCGCCGCCACCGCGGCCGCGATGCTGGGCTGGCTGATCGTGGAGCGGATCCGCGACGGCCACGCCACCTCGCTGGGCGCCGCCTCCGGTGTGGTGGCCGGTCTGGTCGCCATCACCCCCGCGGCCGGCTCGGTCGATCCGCTGGGCGCCATCGCGATCGGCCTGCTCGCGGGTATCGCCTGCGCCTACGCCGTCGGCCTGAAGTACCGGCTCGGCTACGACGACTCGCTCGACGTGGTGGGCGTCCACCTGGTCGGTGGTCTGGTCGGCACCCTGCTGATCGGCTTCTTCGCCACTCCGCTGGCCGGCCTGTCGGTCGACGGCGGCGAGCCCAGTCCGGCCGGCCTGTTCTACGGCGGCGGCCTCGAGCAGCTGGGGAAGCAGGCGATCGGCGCCGTCGGCGTGATGGCCTACTCCGCGATCGTGACCTTCATCATCGCGATGATCATCAAGTACACCATCGGCTGGCGAGTGAGCTCGTCCGACGAGATCAGCGGCATCGACCTGTCCGAGCACTCCGAGGCCGGCTACGACCTCAGCCCGGTGTACTACACCAACAAGGTCCAGCGCACGCTCGTGCTCAGTAAGGACGACATGCCGGAAACCACGAAGACGGGAGCCTCGAAGTGAAGTTGGTAACGGCGATCATCCAGCCGGAGATGCTGGAGACCGTGCAGAAGGCCCTGGTGCGCCACGGTGTCGGCGGCATGACCATCAGCGAGGTGTCCGGCTACGGCCGCCAGCGCGGTCACGTCGAGGTCTACCGCGGCGAGGAGTACACCATCGACTTCATCACCAAGGTGCGGCTCGAGGTGCTCGTGGACGACGCCGAGGCGGAAGCCCTCACCGGCGTCATCGTCCAGGCGGCCCGCAGCGGCCAGGTCGGGGACGGGAAGGTGTGGATCGTCCCGGTCGACACCGTCGTCCGGGTCCGGACCGGGGAGAGCGGCAGCACCGCGATCTGAGGCTGGAGCCCTCGACAGGGATCCCGGCGTTCGCCGGATGACAGAGGACGGAAGAGGGGCGCCTGGTTTCTACCGGGCGCCCCTTGCCGTGCCCAGGCGACGGACGGTGGCCGCGACCGTTGCACCCGCCACCGGACGCACGCCGGCGTCGGCGCAGGCGCGGACGGCCTCGACCAGCGTTGCGCCCGTCGTGACGATGTCGTCCACCACCACCAACCGGGCCTGCGGCGGCCGTCCCGCCACCTCGAACGCGCCGGCGAGGTTCGCCAGCCGACCCTCCCTGCCGAGCTCGGACTGGTCGGCCGGACGACGGACGAGCCGCAGTCCGCACCAGACGGACGCCGGGAGCCCGGCCCGGCGTGGGAGCGACTCGGTCCGACTGGACCACCCAGAGGCGATCACCGGACCAAACCCATTCCAGGTGATACCGAAATGGCAGGTCACTTAGTCTTCGCGCAACTGATCGCAACTTCAGCTCAAGGGCGCCGGCTTTCGTGCAGCTCAGTTCGTCGTCCTCCGCTGATCGTGCCCCTGTGACGCGGATAGATTTCTGTTCGGTCGAACTTCCAATAGATGTCTCGCTCAGCCAGGTTATGCTGTCCCGTGAAACTCTCCACTCATTCGATAGGTGTCCGAACAATCGTCGTTCGATAAATGGTTGAACTATTATGCCGAGCGGACCCCCAGCTTGAGTGGTGTTTCCGGCGTGT
>JBDHZN010000320.1:0-3287 GCA_039811845.1 Micropruina sp.
GCGTCATCCCGGCTCCGCGTCATCCCGGCGAACGCCGGGATCCCGGATCAAGTCCGGGATGACGTTGTTGTTGCCTTTCGCGCATGACGACCCGTTGCTTTCCCGGACGACGGTGTGCTTTTCGCGGATGACGCGGTGTGCTTGCCCGCTGACTAGGGTGTTGCGTCCCGGATCAGGGCGGCGAAGGCGTCCACGTCCTGGGCCGTGGTGTCGAACGAGCACATCCAGCGCACCTCGCGCACCGAGGCGTCCCAGTCGTAGAAGAAGAAGTGTTCGCGGACGGCGTCCGCGACCCCCTCGGGCAACCGGACGAAGACGCCGTTGGCCTGGGTCGGCTGGGAGAACTCGACGCCCGGAACGTCCTCGACGGCCGCGCGCAGCCGGGCGGCCATCGCGTTGGCGTGGGCGGCGTTGCGCAGCCACAGGTCGCCCTCGAACAACGCGAGCAGCTGGGCCGATACGAACCGCATCTTGCTCGCCAGCTGCATGTTCGTCTTGCGCAGGAAGGTGAGTCCCCGGCAGGCGTCGGGGTTGAGCGACACGACCGCCTCGGCGCCCAGGGCGCCGTTCTTGGTGGCACCCAGGCTGAGCACGTCGACCCCCACCTCGGTGGTGAACGCCGCGAACGGCACCCCCAGCGCGGCGGCCGCGTTGGGCAGCCGCGCGCCGTCGAGATGAACCAGCATGCCGAGCGCATGGGCCCGGTCGGCGAGGGCCGCGATCTCGTCGGGGGTGTAGAGGGTGCCCAGTTCGGTCGACTGGGTGATCGACATCGCCAACGGCTGCGCCCGGTGCTCGTCGCCGAATCCCCACGCCTCGGTGTCCAGCAACTCGGGGGTGAGCTTCCCGTCCGGTGTCGGGACGGGGTACAGCTTCAGCCCGGCGACCTTCTCGGGGGCGCCACCCTCGTCGACGTTGATGTGCGCGGACTTGGCACACACCACCGCACCCCAACGGGGCAGCACCGACCCCAGCGCGGTCACGTTCGCTCCGGTGCCGTTGAACACCGGGAACGCCTCCGCCCGGCCGCCGAAGTGGCCCTTGACGACCTCCTGCAACCGGGCGGTGTACACGTCGTTGCCGTAGGACGACTGGTGTCCGTCGTTCGCGTTCGCGATCGCGGCCAACACCTCCGGGTGGACGCCGGAGTAGTTGTCGCTGGCGAATCCGCGTTGCTGGGTGTCGTGAAGTTGCACGTGAACAATCCTTGCTGGGTTGGCCGGGCTTGTCGAAACCGGTTCGCGGGTGTGGGGGATCCCGGCGTGCGCCGGGATGACGGGGTGCTTCAGCGTCGGCACGGCGGTTGAGATCCCGGCGTTCGCCGGGATGACGGTGGGGCAGGCATCCCGTCATCCCGGACTCGATCCGGGATCCCGGGCGAGTGGGGTGCGATCCCCGGCGCAGAAACTCAATCGAGCGGATCGAACAGCGCCGCCAGCCGGCGTCCGAGCTCGCTCACATGCGTCTGCCGGCTGAAGTCCTTGCCGGGGTTCTGTTCGACGTCCGCATCGGAGTACAGCGCCATCACCCGCTCGACGTGCACTCGTCCCGGCGTCCCCTTCAGCGCGTGACCCACGGCCTGCAGCCAGGTCTCCGCGGCCGCCTTGGCGGCCAGGTAGTTGGCGTTGCCGGCGGTCGGATTCGCCACTCCGGTCTGCGAGACGATCGCGAACCGCCCGGCCGGTGAGCCGGCGATCGCCTCCAGGAAGGCCCGGGTGGTGTTGCGCAGCGTGCCGACGATCATGGTCTGCAACCAGTCCCAGTCCTCGTCGCTCTGCCCGGCCAGGCCGCCGCCCCCGCGCCAGCCGCCGACCAGGTGGATCACCCCGTCGACCGGTCCGAGCCGCGCGGCCAGCGCCCGCACGGCGTCGAAGTCGCGCAGGTCGCACTCGTCCGGCCCGATCCCGATCACCTCGTGGCCGCGCTCCCGCAGCGCCGCCGCGGTCGCCTCGCCGGCCGCGCTCCCGGTGCCGGCGATCACCACCCGCATCAGGCGGCCGCCCCGGTGATGCCCGAGGTGGACGCGATGACGTCGCGCATCTTCTTCTCGAACGCCTCGTAGAACATGCTGAGCGGGAACTCGTCGTCCATCACCAGGTCGGTCAGTTCGCGCGGCAGCCCCTTCAGCGGCAGGTCACCGGCCTTCCAGGCCGAGGCCGGATGCGGCTCGACCGTGCCCGAGACCAGTTCGTAGGCGGCCAGCCAGTGGGCGACCTTGGGCCGGTCGATCGAGCGCCAGTAGAGCTGCTCGATGGCCGCGCCCAACTCGTTCACGCAGTCGGGCACCGCGTCCCAGTCGAAGGCCAGCTGGGTGTCGGTCCAGTGCAGCACCCGGTGCTGGTGCAGCCAGGCGAACAGCAGCTGGCCGCCCAGGCCGTCGTAGTTGCGCACCCGGTTGCCGGTGATGGCGAACCGGAAGATCCGGTCGAAGATGATGCAGTACTGCACCAGCCGGGCGTGATGGGCCAACTCCCGGTCCTCCTCGGTCGGCTCGGCCATGGCGGCCACCCGGCGGTCGATCGCCACCGACTCCCGGAACGCGGTCAGGTCACAGCGCAGCTCCTCGAGCGAGTACAGGAAGAACGGCATCCGCTGCTTGATCATGAACGGGTCGAACGGCAGGTCACCGCGCATGTGCGTCCGGTCGTGGATCAGGTCCCACATGACATAGGTCTCTTCGGTCAGCGTCTGATCGTCGAGCAGTTCGGCGGCCTCGGCGGGCAGGTCGAGCTTGGTCACCTCGACCGCTGCCCGGACCACCCGGCGGAACCGGGCCGCCTCCCGGTCGGCGAAGATCGCCCCCCAGGTGAACGTCGGGATCTGCCGCATCGCGACGGTCTCGGGGAACAGCACCGCCGAGTTGGTGTCGTAGCCGGCGGTGAAGTCCAGGAACCGGATCGGCACGAACAGCTTGTTGCTGTAGTCGGACGCCTCCAGCTCGGCCACGAAGTCGGGCCAGATCACCTGCACCAGCACCGCCTCGACGAGCCGGCTGCGGGATCCGTTCTGGGTGTACATCGGGAACACCACCAGGTGGGTGAGCCCGTCGACGCGGTGCTGCTGCGGCTGGAACTGCACCAGCGAGTCGTAGAAGTCGGGCACCCCGAAGCCCTCGTCCGCCCAGCGGCGGAAGTCGTCCTGGACCGCCTGCAGATAGGCCGCGTCGTGCGGGAACCGGGGGGCCAGCTCGGCGATGCCCTCGACCAGCTCGGCGACCAGGCCGTTCGCCCGGTCGTGCTCGGTCGGATCGTCGATCGCCCCGTTCGACGCCTGCAGCGGCTGCAGCG
>JBDHZN010000321.1:0-3263 GCA_039811845.1 Micropruina sp.
GACCACGAAGTCGTCGAAGGCGCCCTGGCCCCAGCGCAGGAACTGGTAGCGCTCACGGTTGCGCTGGTACTCGAGTTCGACGTTGCGGGCGAAGGCGTCCGGGGTGCCGAACAGGTCGGCCACGACGGAGTGGTCAATCACCATCTCGGCCGGCGACAGCGGGTTCACCTTGTTGGCGTCGCCGCCCAGTTCGGCGATCGCCTCGCGCATGGTGGCCAGGTCGACCACACAGGGGACGCCGGTGAAGTCCTGCATGATCACCCGGGCCGGGGTGAACTGGATCTCCCGGTTGGGTTCGTCGGACGGCTCCCACTCCCCCAGCGCGCGGATGTCGTCCGCGGTGATGTTGGCGCCGTCCTCGGTGCGCAGCAGGTTCTCCAGCAGCACCTTCAAGCTGAACGGCAACGTGTCGGAACCCGGCACCTGGTGCAGGTCGAAGATCTCGTAGTCGGTCCCGCCGACTTCCAAGGTGGTCCTGGCGCCGAAACTGTTCTTGCTCATGCGTACCTCCTTGGCTGCCCACGGGATTTATCTCGATGTCGAGATATTACCGCAGCCGTTCGCGTTCCGCCAAGCCTAGTGCTGTTGGCCCTCGCTCACACCGGGTGCAGGACGGCGACCGCCTCAAGGTGCTGGGTCATGCCGAACAGATCGAAGGCCCTGATCGAAGCGGCGCCGTAGCCGGCCTCGGCCGCGATACCGAGGTCGCGGGCCAGTGCGGCCGGGTCGCAGGCGACGTAGGCGATCGCTCGCGGTCGCAGACGGGCGATCGCGGTCATCACGGCACGGCCGGCGCCGGTGCGTGGTGGGTCCAGGACGACCAGGTCGGCGCGTCCGGGCAGCCGGGGCAGCGTGCGTTGGACGTCACCGGCGAAGAAGAACGCCTCGGGCACGTTCCGCTTGGCGTGCCGGATCGCCGCTTTGCCGCCCTCGACGCCCCAGACCCGGCAGCCGACGTCCACCAGGGAGCCGGCGAACACGCCGACGCCGCAGTACAGGTCGAAGGCTCGCTCGCCCGGCTGCGGGCGCAGGCCGTCCAGCACCGCGGCGGTGAGCACGTCGGGTGCCGCCCGGTGCGACTGCCAGAAGCCGTCCAGCTCGACGGTGAAGTCCCGCGCCCCGACCCGCTGCGTCACCGTGGCTCGGGACGCCGCCGAACCCACCGCGACCAGCCGTCCGCCCTCGCGGCTGACCACCCCCAGGTACTCGTCCGGCTCGTCATCCGGCGACCGATTCCGGCCGCCACCACGCTCGCCAGGCGCGACAGCCGCCGAATCGGTCGCTGTTTCACGGACGTCCAGCGGCAGCGCGGGGTCGGCCAGCCCGCAACCCTCGGACGGCAACGGCACCACCTCGTGCGACCGGTGTACCCGCAAACCGAGCCGTCCCCCGGCACCGATCACGAACCGCATCCGGCAGCGCGACCCGAGTAGGGGTTCGACCGGCTCGACCGTGCCGTCCCAGTCGATCCCGGCCAGCCGTTGCAGCTGCTCGGCCAGCACCCGGCGCTTCCACTCCAGCTGGAAGGACGGCTCGACGTGCTGCAGGTCGCAGCCGCCGCACCGGCCGGCTACCGGGCAGGGCGGGGTCACCCGGTGCGGCGAGGCGTCCAGCACGTCGACAGCATCGGCCCGGGCGAACCGTTTGGTGACCTCAGTGATCCGTAGCCGCACCCGCTCACCGGGCAGCGCATGCCGGACGAACACCACCCGGCCGTCGACCCGTGCCACGCAATGCCCACCATGGGCGACCGGCCCCACCTCGACCGGGCCGATCAGTTCGTCGGCCTGCACGTCACTCCGACCTCATGTGCTGTCCGGAACGCACCGACCCGGTGCCCGGACGCCGCCACGCCGCCGGGTTGTCCCGCTTGGCCCGGTCGATGGCGTACCTCGACGACGCGAGCAGATAGGGCACCGAGGTGACCATCACGCCGGCCATGAAGTTCAGCCGCGCCTTCAGGATCAGCGCCGTCTGGTTGTGCAGCACCTGCTCCCACCAGTGCCCCACCACGTATTCGGGAATGTAGACGCACACCACGTCGCGCGGGTTGTCCGAGCGGACCTCCTTGACGAAGTTCAGCACCGGCGAGGTCACCTCGCGGTACGGCGAGTCGATCACCCGCAGCGGCACCCCGAGGTCTTCGGCGTGCCATTCGTCGAGCAGTTCCTTGGTCTCGTCGGGATCGACCGAGACGGTGACCGCCTCGATCGAACTGGGACGGGTGGCCTTGGCGAAGTTCACCGCCCGCACCGTCGGCTTGTTGATGCCGCTGACCACGATCACCGCCCGGACCCGACTCGGCAGCACGTTGCGCTCGCCCTGTCCGACGGCGATCTCGGCCTCCACCTTGCGGTAGTGGGTGTGGATGGAGCGCATCATCACGAACAGGACGGCCATCGCGAGGATGGCGATCCAGGCGCCGAGCAGGAATTTCACCGCCAGCACGATGCACAACACGATGCCGGTGCAGCTCAGGCCGATGGCGTTGACGATCCGGGACTGCTTCATCTGCCGGCGTACCCGGGGATCGGTCTCGGTGGCGAGGTGCCGCGTCCAGTGCCGCAGCATGCCGGCCTGGCTGACCGTGAACGACACGAACACCCCGACCACGTAGAGGTTGATCAGCGCGGTCACCGAGGCGTTGAAGGCCAGCACCAGCCCGATCGCGGCAGCGGCGAGCAGCAGGATGCCGTTGCTGTAGGCGAGCCGGTCGCCGCGGGTGTACAGCGCCTTGGGCAGATAGCCGTCCTTGGCCAGGATCGAACCGAGCACCGGGAAGCCGTTGAAGGCGGTGTTGGCGGCCAGGAACAGGATGATGAAGGTGACGATGATCACGAAGTAGAGGCCGGGCGCGAAGTTGTCGAACACGGTGTGGGCGAGCTGTCCCATCGCGGTGCCGACGTCGACGTGCACCACCTTGCCGTTGGAGACGAAGTGGCTGTGGCCGTCCGGATCGACCAGCTTCAGCCCGGTCAGATTGGCGAGCAGAATGATGCCGCCGAGCATCGACACCGCCACCGAGGCGAGCAGGGTCAGCGTGGTCGCCGCGTTGCGGCTCTTCGGCTTGCGGAACGCCGGGACGCCGTTGCTGATCGCCTCGATTCCGGTTAGCGCCGCACAGCCGGACGAGAAGGCACGGGCCAGCAGGGCGATCATCGCGAACCCGACGAACGGGTCGTAGACCGCCGAGCCGATCACTTCGAGGTGCTTGCTGGGCGCCTCCAGGTTGTCGCCGAAGACGAAGATGCGGACCAGTCCCC
>JBDHZN010000322.1:0-3236 GCA_039811845.1 Micropruina sp.
CGACCAAGCAGAATCCGAGCCTCGTCGCCTGGCACGAACTCACCGAGGACGTGAAGGATCTCGACCGCCAGGCCGTCCGCCGGATTCCCGAACTGCTCGCCGCGGCCGGGCTGACCTTCGCGCGGAGCGGCGAACTAGGGGGATGAGCGCCTGTCGACCAACGTGCGCGTCGTCGACAACGGACATCTTGCGGTCTGCTTGCACGCCCTCCCTTGCGAGGGTCGCCATGCCGCTGCTTCAGTGCTGCTATGCCTGATCAACCGACAAACCTGCGGACTCGGTCGGCCTACGAAACCCGAGAATGACAACTGCAGCTACTGAGCGGTTCAGGCCGTTGCCCGGGTCGGTGTATCCCGGGTCACGAGACTCCAAACAGGATGGGAGACCACACGATGGTCGTTATCACGGCCGTGTTGCTCGCCTATCTGGTGATACGCGTCGTCTCCTACTGGCGCTCCTCGGTCGATGTCGAGACTCTGGCCAGTCGAGCCGTCCATCCCATGGAGGCACGGCGCCGTCTCGGTTGCGCCGAGAGCCTCGGTATCCGGGTTGTAGACGTGACCAGACTTGCGGATGGTCTTAGGCGTGCGGCAAACCTGCGGGAGCGCCGGGCGCTTCTCGTGCTCGTCGCCGTCCCCTCACTCTTCGTATATCTCGGCTGGAACGCGTGGGTGGGCGCGGTGATCCTCTGGACCGCACTGGTGTCGCCCAGCATCAGCATGCTTTTCGAGTTCGGCGAGGCGGTCTCCGCACAGACGGGCAGGGCGCGTCAGGCCACAAGCATTGCTGCATGTGTCGCGCTACTCGCGGCGCTTTTCGCAGGTTCATACGAAATGCTGGTTGGTGCGCAATTGGTGGGATGGCTGTGGCCAGGATCAACGGACGCACTTGTGTCCGGCGCCATAGCCGCGGGCATCGGGAGTGGCCTTGTGGCCCTCTATCCGTGGTGTTTCCCCCGACTGCTGCGGATGGCCAGCAGGCGGCCCGGCATGGGCGGTGTCATCCGGGGACTCAATCTGACGCTATGGTTGCGCGCTTTCGGCGATGACGTGGTGAGGGTGCGATCGTCCGGCATTTTCGGCGTCCTGACTTGCTTCTCGGGGTTCCGAGTGCGTGTCGAGGAACTTGTCGCTCGATGGTCCAATATGGACGGCTCGCTTGTCGCAATTGGAAAGCCTGGGGAGCAATATCCTCTTCTGGGAGCGACACGGACCTACGTGCCGGATCACGATTGGCAGCGAGTCGTCGCACGGGCGGTCGGCAACGCAGGAGTGATCCTCCTTATGGCCGGTTCGACTGCGGGACTCGGATGGGAGCTCGACCTCGTCAGTGGAGGCTCCAGCCGCCATAAGGTGCTCCTGCTTCTGCCTCCGTTGCCTTACGAGCAGAGCATCGCTCGATTTCTCAGTGTGAGGCGACAGTTGCAGCTGAGTGATCTTGAGGCGCTGGACCACCATCTCCACGAAGGGACGAGCGTGCAGTTCGCGCTCACGGTCGCGGCGATCGGCTTCTCCGAGTCTGGCCGTCCTTTGTACTACGTGAGTCGAGGTCGCAGTGCGGCCGACCTGGAGGCAACGGTCACCATGGGGCAGCTACTCATTCGTGGAAAGCTACTCGATCCGCCAATGCACGGTCAGATCCAGCGCGAGTTTGACCCGTCGTTTCCAGTCTCGCCACTTTGAGGTGCGTCCAAACCGCCGTGTCTACACCCAGGCAACTGAGCAGCGAAGCGTCCGCTGAGGAGCGCAGAGTTCCGACGGAACCTCACGGGGGGGTCCTACGGAATGAGTCGGATCGCCCAGTCGAGGGCGCAGGTGACGAGGTGCACCGGGTTGGTGAAGATCGTCGCCAATCCCACCAGTGATCCGCCGAGGGCGGCCACCCAGCCCAGCCAGGCGGCGCGTCCCGACAGCGGCCTGGCCGCGGCGTTGAGCAGCAGCGCGGACATGCCGAAGGCGATCAGGCGATCGGCCGTGCCGATCAGGGACCACTGGGGCAGCACGGATGGGCGCCCGAAGGCCTGCACCAGCCAACCCGACCCGAAACCGAGGACGAGCGACACGCTCACGGCGGAGATCACACCGAGCCAGGCGAGCGGAAGCAGATACCGCTGCGCCCGCGAGAACCGCCTGGAGAATTGCGCGTCGGAGCCCGTGCCGACGGCGATGGCGATGAGCCCGCCGATCATCCAGCAGGCAGCCAGCAGCACGGGCAATGCAGCAACTCCCCAGCTGGTCTGGAAGGGGCCAACCCGTAGGGGATCGCCCGCCGGCAGCAGGTACCCGGCTCGCCATCGCGCGATCCACGGCGGAACGCTGTAGAGCAGCCCGGCCCACACGACGATGGCGCGAATTCCCCCGGACGGGTTCCGGCTCGGCAGCGGCGACGTATCCGAGTAGGCGAACCAGTCGACGACCACGCTGGCGGCAACCGCCAGCAGGCAGACCACCAGGACGGGGATCGCCGCGGGCCAGAAGCTGCGACCCGCGGCCACCTGAAGCCCGCCGACGGCGGCGGCATATCCGAGGCCCAGGGTCACGCGCGTCCCGAGCTGCCCGCGTAACCGGGTGCCCCGCTCACTTCGGCGGGCGCGCCTGGCCTGGGCTCGTTGCCGGGCCAAGTCATCGGCCGCGTCCCGCCGGCGCTGCTCCAGTGCGGCCTGCTGCCGATCCGCCTCCTCGGCACGCTCACGGAGCACCGCTCCCAACAGGCCGCGGGCGACCACAAGCGTGCCGCGATCGTCGTCGGACGCCGTTCGCACCGCCCCGACGACCCGGGCCACCCATCCCTGGTTGCCCAGGTCGCCACCGGCCAGCTTCTCGACCTCCGAGCGGAGGGTCGCCCGCCGCGGGCCCGCTCCGGACCCGCTCAGCGCCGCCGCGAACAACTCCGGCAGGGCCGTCCGGAAGGCCTCTCTCGCGATCGCCTGGTAGGCCGAGGGCAGTGGGCCGCTCAACGCGTCCGCCTGGCCCCGCCAGACGCCGAGCCGGTAGTTGGCGTCGGCGGCTTGCTGGTAGTCGGTGGCCGCGGCATAGGCGCTCAGGATGCGTTCGTTGCGGACGGCGGCCAACCAGTCCAGAGCGCGCTCATCGCCGCCAGCGCCGGCGCGGATCTGCCTGGCGAGCGACTTCTCGTCCAGCGAAACCCCGTCGTAGGCGATGGGCCCTCCGGGATCGAGCACTCCCTGCAGCCGGACGAGCTTCGCCCCCGGCGGCTCGTTCAGGGAGAGGACGCGG
>JBDHZN010000323.1:0-3207 GCA_039811845.1 Micropruina sp.
GAAGTCGTCCGACGGCGCGGTGTAGTAGATGCCGCCGTTCTGGGTCGGCGCGATCATGCACTCGATGCGCTGCACCTGGTCGGGAATGTCGAAATGCACCCCGTTCAGCTGCCGGATCGCCTCGTCGGCGGTGGACTGCATCCACTCGCGCAGCGCGGCGGTGCCGACCAGTTTCCGCTCGGGGTCGGCGTCCAGTTCCCGGACGGCGTCGTCGATGCCGGCACCCGTGCCGGCGATCGCCTCGATCACGGCGTCCTGCTCGGCGGCTACCCGGTCCAACTCGTCCAGGCCCCACTCGTACGTCTCGTCCAGGTCGACCTCGGCGCCGAGGAAGACCCGCGACCATAGCCGGTAGCGGTCCCGTCCGGCGGCGTCGGCGGCCGGCGCGTCCGGCTCGAGTTCGCGCAGGAACTGCTCCAGCGTTCCGTAGGCTTCGGCAGCCGCTGCGCCGGCCCGCTCCAATTCGGCGCTCAACGCCGCCGACTGCCCGGCTTCGCGATGGAAGCCGGTGAAGAACGAGTTCGCCGTGTCGGCGAGTTCACCGGCCTGCTTGATTCCCTCACGGACCTGGAGGGCCGGCGCCACCGAACCACGCCGGACGCCCTCGCGCAGGCAGGCCAGGTAGCCGTCGACGGCGTGGGGCACGCCGCTGAGCCGGGAGGCGATGTTCGACCAATGCTCCTCGGTCTCGGTCGGCATCAGGTCGAACACGTCGCGCAAGCCCTGCAGCGGAGAGGCGATGTTGTTCAGGTCGCGAAAATGCTCGCCGGCCTCGTACAGCTCATGGGTCAACCCGAGCCGCTCCTTCATCGCGGCGACCGTCACCCGGTCGACGGCATCGCGGGGCGTGACGGCGTCCAGCTTGGTCAGCGTGTCGCGGATCAGGGCGTCGCGCGCCTGATGGAAGTCGGGGTCGGTCTCGCTCATCCGGTGGTCGTAGCCGGACAGCCCGATCTCGGTGGCGAAGATCGGATCGAGGTCGGCGGCGGCCAGGGTGTAGGCGTCGGCGAGGGCATCCACCTCGCTGGGTTCACGGGTGCTCACCCCACGGACCCTACCCGCGGGGGCGGCCGGCGCCCACAGCCGGCACGTCTACACTGCTCCGCTTGATGACGAATACCGCTTCGCGACGTCCGTTGCGACAAGACATCCAAGGGCTGCGCTTCGTCGCCGTCCTGCTGGTCGTCGTCTACCACGTGTGGCTCGACCGGGTGTCGGGCGGCGTGGACATCTTCCTGGTGTTGTCGGCCTTCTTCCTGACCTCATCGTTCGCCCGCAAACTGGACGACGGGCGTCCGCTCGCGCTGGCCGGCTACTGGACGCGCACCTTCGCCCGCATCGTGCCGCTCGCCACGCTCACCATTCTGGCGGTGGTGGCCACCGCGCAGTGGCTGATGCCGATCGCCGTCTGGCCCGACATCCAGCAGCAGGCGATCGCCAGCGCCGTCTACCTGGAGAACTGGTGGCTGGCCGCCAACGACGTCAATTACTACGGCGGTGCGCCGATTCCGCTGCAGCATTTCTGGTCGTTGTCGATCCAGGGCACCGTGTTTCTGGCCTGGCCACTGATCTTCGCCGTCGTCGCGCTGGTCGTCCGGTGGCGTCCGGACGTCCCGGTGCGGCGGCTGCTGGCCGCTGCGTTCGGCCTCGTCTTCGTGGCCTCGTTGGCCTGGTCGGTGTGGATCACCGCGGTCGACCAGACCTTCGCCTACTTTGACACCCGCGCCCGGCTGTGGGAGTTCGCGTTCGGCTCGCTGCTCGCCCTGGTGGCCACCAGCGGCCGGCCGTTGGGCCGGCCGGGCTCGACCTGGCGCACCGCGGCCGGCTGGCTGGGGCTGGCTACCATCCTGCTGGTCGGTGTCGTGGTCAACGTGCGCAACGCCTTCCCCGGCTGGATCGCGCTGATTCCGCTGACGGCGGCGGCGACCATCGTGCTGGTCGGCGACGACCCGGGCCGGTGGAGTGTCGGACGGCTGCTCGGCCACCGCTGGATCGCCGGACTGGGCAACGCCTCGTATGCGCTGTATCTGGTGCATTGGCCGATCCTGATCGCCTATGTGGTCGCGCTGGACGCCGATCGGCCCAGCCTGCTCGCCGGGGGCGTGATCATCGTGGGTTCGGTGCTGCTGGCGATCGGGCTGCACCGTTGGGTGGAGTTGCCGCTGCGCAACCGGACGTCGCACTGGGGGCCGTGGCGGGACGGCCTGTTGGTGGTGGTCGCGATCGCGCTGGTGCTGGGTGCCGTCACCGGGTGGCGGCAACTGCTCACCTATCAAGCCGAACGGGACCGCGCCGAACAGCAGGCTCAGGTCGAGCAGGCGCGGCTGCATGCAATCGCCGAGCATCCGGGCGCACGGGTGCTCGACCCGGCGTTCCGGCCGCAGTCAGAGCCGACCGAACCGCCGATCCCGACGATCGCCGACATCCCCTACCAGTGGGGTCTTGCCGGGCCGGCCTGCCCGACGTCCTGGCAGCTGCCGACCAAGGCGCAGCAGCAGTGCCAGGTGCTGACCGATCCCGGTCTGGACGACGCCGGTGCGGGTGGCGCCGGGGCCGCCTCGGCGTCCGCACTCCCGTTGCAGGCGAACGAGGGGGTCACCCGGGTGTTGTTGGTCGGCAATTCGCATATGCAGCATTGGTCGACGGCCATTCGCGAAATCGGCCGCCAGCAGGGCTGGCAGGTGCTGCTGATCTACGAGCAGAACTGTTATCTCGCGCCGGCCGGGGATCCGGTCAACGAGGTCGAGAAATGTGCGGATTTCTGGCCGGATGTCCTCGATTCGATTGAGCCGCTCAACCCTGATCTGGTGATCACCATCGCGACCAAATCGGAGGACGACGGCGAAACCGTGCTGACCAGCGGGCTAGAGCTGCTCGAGCAGCATGTGAAGCCCGAACGCACGGTGATCGCCATGCGCGACACGCCTCGCTTCGAGGTGGGATTGACCCAGTGCGAGGCGAACCGGCAGCCCGATGATCCGCCTTGCGAGTCGGGGCATCCGATTCTCGATACCCCCAATCCGCTGATTCCGCTGGTCAAAACGGTGAAGGGCCTGAACACCATGGATCTGTCCGATCTGGCCTGCCCCGAGCGGCTCTGTGTGTCCACGATTGGGAATGTGAGAGTGTGGATGGACCAGCACCATCTGACGCGAGATTACGTTGAGACCACGACAGACCTCGTCCGGGCGAGGCTGATGCAGGCGA
>JBDHZN010000324.1:0-3026 GCA_039811845.1 Micropruina sp.
CGGCAGCAGCGCCGAGCGGGCCTGCGGGTAGCGGGCCGCGATCTGCCGCATCTCCTCGCGGGTCGCCTCGGTGATCCCGGTGGCGGTGTCCTCGTAGTCGATGCCGCCCGACTCGGGGAACCAGGACTGGAACTCGTGGCCGCTCATCGGTCGACACCCCCCATCACCGGGTCGAGCGAGCCGACCGCCACCACCACGTCGGAGATCATCCCGCCCTCGCACTGGATCGGCACCGACTGCAGGTGGTTGAACCCGGGGTCGCGCATGTGCACCCGGAACGGACGCGTGCCGCCGTCGGAGACCACGTGACAGGCGATCTCGCCCTTCGGCGACTCGATCGGCACATAGGCCTGCCCGGGCGGCACCCGGAAGCCCTCGGTGACGATCTTGAAGTGATGGATCAGCGCCTCCATGGACTCGCCCATGATGTGCTTGATGTGCTCGTGGCTGTTGCCCTGGCCGTCGGGCCCGACCGCCAGCTGCGCCGGCCAGGCGATCTTCGGGTCGTCGACCATCACCGGCTTGCCGCGGGACGCCTCCAGCCGGTCGGCGCACTGCTCGACGATCCGCAGGCTCTCCCACATCTCGTCCAGCCGGATCCGGAACCGGGCGTAGGAATCGGACGATTCCCAGCCGTCCTCGGGGCTCCAGGCGATCGACTCGAAGTCGTAGGTCTCGTAGCCGCAGTACGGCTGCTGCTTGCGCAGGTCCCAGTTGTACCCGGTGGAGCGCAGCACCGGGCCGGTGACGCCGAGCGCCATGCAGGCGGCCAGG
The DNA here is from genome assembly GCA_039811845.1 of Micropruina sp. Classification (GTDB taxonomy): domain Bacteria; phylum Actinomycetota; class Actinomycetes; order Propionibacteriales; family Propionibacteriaceae; genus Micropruina. Next base: position 775 of record JBDHZN010000324.1, read on the forward strand.
TCCTGGTGGCCGATGCCGATCATCCGCATCTTGAAGATCGGGTTCTCGTTGCAGAAGGCGGCGTACTCGGGCAGGTGCTTGTGCAGCCAGTCGATCAGCTCGCGCAGCTGGGCGATGCCGGTCTCGGGCAGGTCGCCGGCGACGCCGCCCGGCCGGATGTAGGCGTGGTTCATCCGCAGCCCGGTGACCGCCTCGAAGAAGTCGAGGATCATCTCGCGCTCGCGGAAGCCGATGGTCATCACCGTCAGGGCGCCGATCTCCATGCCGCCGGTGCCGATGCACACCAGGTGCGAGGCGATCCGGTTCAGCTCCATCATCAGCACCCGGATGACGTTGGCCCGCTCGGGGATGTCGTCCTCGATGCCCAGCAGGCGCTCGACGCCCAGGCAGTAGGCGACCTCGTTGAAGATCGGCGCGACGTAGTCCATCCGGGTGACGAAGGTGGTGCCCTGCACCCAGGTGCGGTACTCCAGGTTCTTCTCGATGCCGGTGTGCAGGAAGCCGATGCCGGGCCTGATGCTCAGCACGGTCTCGCCGTCGCACTCCAGGATCAGCCGCAGCACGCCGTGGGTGGACGGGTGCTGGGGACCCATGTTGACCACCAGGATCTCGTCGGAACGCTCGGCCTGCTCGGCGGCGATCTCGGCCCAGTCGCCGCCCATCGCGGTGTAGACGGTGCCCTCGGTGGCCTCGCCCGGCTGGGCGTAGAAGTCGGTGGTGCTCATCGGTAGCTCCTCCGCTGGTCGGGGGGCGGCACGGTGGCGCCCTTGTACTCCACCGGGATGCCGCCCAGCGGATAGTCCTTGCGCTGCGGGAAGCCGACCCAGTCGTCCGGCATCAGGATGCGGGTCAGGTGCGGGTGGCCGTCGAAGACGATGCCGAACATGTCCCAGGTCTCCCGCTCGTGCCAGTCGGCGGCCGGGTAGATGGCCACCACGCTGGGCACGTGCGGGTCCTCGTCGGGGGCGGTGGTCTCCACCCGGAGCCGCCGGTTGTGGGTCATCGACTGCAGGTGGTAGGCGACGTGCAGCTCGGCGCCGGCGTCCGTCGGGTAGTGGACGCCGGAGACGCTGGCGCAGAACTCGAACCGCAGCTGGGCGTCGTCGCGGAGCTGGCCCATCACCTCGGTGAGCTTCTCCCGGGCCACGAAGAAGGTCAGCTCGCCACGGTCGAAGACCACCCGGACCAGGGCGTCCGGAACCAGGTGCAGCAGGCGTCCGGTCGCTCCGGCGTACCAGCCGTCGCTGGGCAGGCCCTCGTTGGGCAGTTCGACGGCACGGACGATGCGGCCGTAGCCGGAGGTGTCGCCGGGGCCGTCCGACCACATCCCCTTGCGGGTCTCGATGACGTGGACGCCGGCCGGCACCTGCGCGACGGCGTCCGCGATGGTCGGCTGCGCCTCGTCGGGCTGGGCGTCCTCGCGTTCCAGGCCGGCGCCGGGCGCCGAGTCGGGGCGCTCGACGTGGGAGTCGACGGTCTTCTCCTCGCCGGGCAGCTTCTCGTCGGGTCCGTTGCCGGCCGGCTTCGTGGCGTCCGTCATCGCAGCAGGCCCTTCATCTCGTGGGTGGCCATCGCCTCGAGCGCCGCCTGCTCCTGCGCCTCCAGCTCCTCCAGTTCGTGGGCGCCGATCGGGCGCTGCATCACGATCTGCTTGCGCAGCTTGAACATCGCGTCGATCAGCATGTCGGGACGCGGCGGGCAGCCGGGCACGTACATGTCGACCGGCACCAGGTGGTCGCCGCCCTGGACGATCGCGTAGTTGTTGAACATGCCGCCCGAGGAGGCGCAGACGCCCATCGCCAGCACCCACTTCGGGTTCGGCATCTGGTCGTAGACCTGGCGCAGCACGGGTGCCATCTTCTGGCTGATCCGGCCCGAGATGATCATCAGGTCGGCCTGCCGCGGCGAGGCCCGGAACACCTCCTGGCCCCAGCGTCCGGCGTCGAACCGGGGCGCCCCGTAGGTCATCATCTCGATCGCGCAGCAGGCCAGGCCGAAGGTGGCCGGCCAGAAGGACGCCTGGCGCATCCAGCCGAACAGCCCCTCGACCGTGGTCAGCAGCACCCCCTGGGGGATCTTGTCCTCAAGCCCCATGTCGCACCCCCGGTGCCGTGATCGTGCCCGGCGCGGTCATCGTGGCCCGCGTGGTCGTGGTGTTCGGCGCAGTCATCGTGATCAGTCCCATTCCAGGCCACCGCGCCTGATCTCGTAGAAGTAGGCGACGCCCAGCACGACCAGGAAGATCATCATCG
>JBDHZN010000325.1:0-2920 GCA_039811845.1 Micropruina sp.
AGGGATGGGTCTGCCGGTAGGTCTCGTAGGCGGCTTCGAGGAGTTCGGCCAGCGGCTTGGGCCAGCTGATCGTCTCGATGATCGCCATCCGCTCGTCGTACTCGACGCCCTCGGCCTTGAGACGACCGATCTCGTCGCCGCGAGCGGCGTTCTGCTGGGCGAACAGCAGGGTCATCGGCGGCTCCAACACCGACTCGATGACGGACAGCACGTCGAGCGGATAGTTCTCCGCCTCGGGGTCGAGCAGGTCGAGAGCGGCCAGCGCGAAGTGCGCGAGCGGCTGGTTGAGCGCGAAGTCGTCCGGCAGGTCGACGGTCAGCACGTAGCGGCGGCCGTAGGCGTCCGGCTGCTCGAGCCGCGTGACGACGCCGGAGTGCACCAGCGAACGGACCAGCCGCAGCGCCCGTCGGACCAGCCGCAGCTGGGAACGGCGGTTCTCGTGATTGTCGGTGAGTAGCCGGCGCAGCACGACGAAGGCGTCCTGCTCGCGGCTGAGCACATTGATCAGCATCGCGTTGTCGACCTTCATTCGGCTGGCGAGCCGCTCGGGCTGCCCGGCGACCAGCCGGTCGAAGGTCTGCTCGCTCCACACCACCGAGCCCTCAGGCGCCTTCTTGAGTTGTGCCTTGGACGCCCGCTTGGACCGCTTGGCCTCGCTCATCGCCGCGTTCTTGGCGGCCGCCCTCGCCTTGGCGCGCTCGTTGGCGATGACATGCTCGGGGGCCTGGACGACGACGTAGCCGGAGGTGTCGAAACCGGCCCGGCCGGCGCGTCCGGCGATCTGCAGGAACTCGCGGGTGTGCAGCACCCGCTGCCGCGACCCGTCGAATTTGGCCAGGCCGGTGAACAACACGGTCCGGATCGGCACGTTGATGCCGACGCCGAGGGTGTCGGTGCCGCAGATCACGCTGAGCCGGCCTCGCTGGGCGAGCTGTTCGACCAGCCGCCGGTATTTGGGCAACATGCCCGCGTGGTGGACGCCGATACCGGCCTTGAGCAGCTTGCTCAGCGTCTTGCCGAAGCCGGCGGCGAACCGGAAGTCGCGCAGCAGGTCGGCGTCCGGCTCGGTGGCCGGACGCCGTCCGCCGGAGCGTTTGCCGAAGCCGGCGGCCAGTAGTGAGGTGGCGTGCTCGACCGCCGCGGCCTGGGTGAAGTGGACGACGTAGACCGGCGCCTGATGGGTTTCGACGAGTTCGTCGAGGGTCTCGTCCAGCGGCGTCATCGCGTAGCGGAAGGTGAGCGGCACCGGCCGTTCGGCTTCGGCGACGATCGCGACCTCGCGTCCGGTGCGTCGGGTGAGGTCGCCGGCGATCCCGGACATGTCGCCCAAGGTGGCCGACATCAGCAGGAACTGGACGCCGGTCAGCTCGATCAGCGGCACCTGCCAGGCCCAGCCCCGGTCGCGCTCGCCGTAGTAGTGGAACTCGTCCATCACCACCAGGCCGATGTCGGCGTCCGGACCCTCACGGAGCGCGATGTTGGCCAGCACCTCGGCGGTGCAGGCGATGATCGGCGCGCCCGCATTGACCGAGGCGTCGCCGGTGAGCATACCGACGTTGTCCGCACCGAAGATCGCCACCAGTTCGAAGAACTTCTCGCTGACCAGCGCTTTCACCGGGGCGGTGTAGAAGGACACCCGGTCGGTGGACAGCGCCGCGTGGATCGCCGCCGTCGCCACCAGCGACTTCCCGGACCCGGTCGGGGTGGTCAGCACCACATGTGAACCGGCGAGCAGTTCGATGATCGCCTCGTCCTGATGCGGGTAGAGGCTGATCCCCAGCCGCTCGACGTAGTCGGTGAACGACTCATACAGAGCATCGGCGGTGCCGTCGTCAACGGGGTCGACCCGGAGCGGACGGAGCAGTCGGGTCGTGTCCATAACCGTAGAAGTATCCCACTGGTAACCGAAGGGACGGTTCCTGGTGACCACGGGGACGGTTCTCTTGGTCACCGGGGACGGTTCCTTCGGTCACCGGGGACGGTTCCTTCGGTCACCGGGGACGGTTCTCTTGGTCACCGGGGACGGTTCTCTTGGTCACCGGGGACGGTTCTCTTGGTCACCACGGCGTCCGGGAGAGCCGTCCCTCGTTGCCCGTGCTGCTCGCGCCGCACCGGGACGGACGTCTCGCCGCCTGGACCGCGGATGGCCGATTCCGAGGCCATCTATTTAGGGTTACCTAAGTAACATCAGATCTATTGTCTGCGGTGAGTCCCTGCCCGCCGACACCCGACGAAAGCCCGGATAGCCATGCGGTCGCTCCACCCCTGTGTCCCTTCACCCACCCCTTCGTCACGCCCGTCCGGCGGCCGCCTGCTGCGGGCCATCGGCCTGCTGCTGACGTTCACGCTCGTCCTCACCGGTTTCGGTCCGGCACTGAGCGCTCGCGCCGAGGAAACCCGCTATTCGCCCCAGCTGGTGCTCTCCAGCGGGAACACGATCGCCGCCGGCCACAGCTACACATTGACCGTCAAAGGGTTGCCCGACGATGTCGAGCGAGTGCGGATCATCAACGACCCCAACGGATTGCCGACCGCCACGCACCGCAATGACGCCGGCGACTTCGAATTGCACGGCCGGATCCACGTGCTGCGTCCGCTCGGGTCGTACCGGTGGCAAGTCGAGGTCACCGGAGATGACGGCTACCAGGAGCGCTTCCCGTTCGAGTTCGTGGTGACCGAACCCGATCAGTTCACGATCAAGCCGCTGATCACCCTGACCCCCGGCTCGCTGAGGCCCGGAGCCGACTTCCGGCTCAGCCTCGACAACCTGCCCGGCAAGGCGTCCTACCGGCTGAGCTCGCTGGCGGAGAGCGAGCCGATCGGACTGACCTCGGGCACTACGACGGCGCAGGGCGGCATGCTCTTCGATGGCCGCATTCCCACTGACCGGCAGCCCGGCAGCTACCACTGGCTCTTCGAG
>JBDHZN010000326.1:0-2915 GCA_039811845.1 Micropruina sp.
TGCTGCACGAGGGCCGCAACCGGATCGTCCGGCGGATGTTCGACGCGGTCAACCATCCGGTCCGGCGGCTCACCCGCATCGCGGTGGGACCGGTCAAGCTGGGCCGGCTCAAGGTCGGCGAACTGCGCGACCTGACCTCGGAGGAGCTGGGCGCGCTGATGGATCTGGCCGGGCTGTGAGCCATGCCGCGGATCGTCGGGGTTGAGACCGAGTACGGACTGTCCGCCCGCACCCCGGACGGCGGCCGCGGCGTCCGGCTGAGCGGGGGAGAGGCAGCCCAGCGGCTGTTCACACCGCTGGAGCGGGAACATGCCAGCTCGAACGTGTTCCTGCCCAACGGGGGACGGCTGTACCTCGACGTCGGCTCCCATCCCGAGTATGCGACGGCCGAATGCGCGAGCCTGGACGACCTGTTGGTGCACGAGCGGGCCGGTGACGAACTGCTGGTGCGGCTGGCGCAGCGCGCCGAGGCCGAGGGTGCGGCGTCCGGGCAGCTGGTGCGGTTCCGGCTGCTGAAGAACAACGTCGACGCGCACGGCAACTCCTACGGCTGCCACGAGAACTACTGCATCGGCCGGGGTCTTGATCTGCCCGGGCTGGCGGCGGCGCTGACACCCTTCCTGGTCACCCGGCAGGTGCTGTGCGGTTCCGGTCGCTGGCGTCCGGACGGCTTCGCGATCAGCCAGCGGGCCGAGGTGCTGCACGACGAACTGTCCTCGCTGACCACCCGGACCCGACCGCTGATCAACACCCGCGACGAGCCGCTGGCCGACCCCGCCCGGTTCCGCCGGCTGCATGTCATCTCGGGCGACTCGAATCTGTCCGAGCCGTCAGCGGCGCTGAAGGTCGGGTCGCTGCTCGGCGTGCTGGACGCCCTCGAAGCAGCAGCCACCGGGTCGGGGCCGGCATTGCCCGACCTGGCATTGGCCGATGTGGCCGGCTCACTGCGGGCGGTGGCCCACGATCCGCGGGCGGTGCTGCGGTTGGCGTCCGGGCAGACCATCAGCGCGCTCGATGTGCAGCGCGAATACCTGACGGTGGCCGGCTCGTCGCCGGTCGCCGGCCAGTGGGGGCGGGTGCTCGACCTGCTGGAGGCCGGACGCGAGGACGAGCTGGACGGCGAGGTCGAATGGGTCACCAAGCGATCACTGCTGCGCCGCTACGCCGACACCCGCGGCATCGGCTGGGACGACCGGCGACTGGCCCAGGTCGACCTGGCCTTCCACGAGATCACCCGCGACGACGATGGCACCCCGCGGGGGCTGTTCCGGCTGCTCGAATCCCGGGGCGCTGCCGCCCGGATCACCGACCCGGACGCCGTCGAGCGGGCGACCCAGCAGCCGCCATCCGACACCCGGGCGGCGCTGCGCGGACGGCTGATCGCCGCTGCCCGGGCGGGCGGCGTCCGATACAGCGTGGATTGGACCCAGTTCACCGCGCACGACCTGCCGGACGGCAGCGGTGAGCAGGCCGACCGCGAGGTGAGGCTGCCTGATCCGCTGGCGGTTGCCGACCAGGTGGTCGATGATCTGCTGGCGGTGCTCGGGTCGACTACAGTCGGGGGGTGCCTTTCGCCTCCGCCAAGACCGCAGCCGTCGCCCTCTGCGCTGCCGCCCTGCTGACCGTCACCGCCTGCGGGCAGTCCGCGAACCCGTCCGCGTCGCCCTCGGAGGCGACCCCGTCGGCGTCCACCTCGGCTTCGCCGTCGCCGAGCGCGTCCCCGACGGCGACGATCAAGCCATCCACCAACCTGAACGGCATCACGGTGACGCCGGAGAAGTTCGGCAGCAAGAAGCCGACCGTGAAGGTGAAGGCGCCATGGGCCATCGACAAGACCCAGACCAAGGTGCTGACGCAGGGCAAGGGTGCCGTGCTGAACCCCTCGTACGTGTGGCTGCACTATCTCGGTGTCAACGCCCGCACCGGCAAGGTCTTCGACACCAACTTCGGCAAGGACGCCACCATGATGCCGCTGGACCAGATGGTGCCCGGCTTCAAGAAGGGCGTCGAGGGGCATAAGGTCGGCTCCCGGCTGTTGATCGCTATGACTGGCCCGGACGGCTACGACTCGCAGGGCGGCAACGCGCAGATCGACGTGAAGGTGGGCGACACCCTGATCTTCGTGGTGGATGTCGTGGACAGCGTGCTCGACGGACCCACTGGGAAGCCGGTCACGCCGCCGTCCGGACTGCCGGCGGTGACCGAGAAGGACGGCAAGCCGGTCATCACCATCCCGAAGGCTGATCCGCCCGCGAAGATGGTTGCGCAACCGCTCACCGCCGGCACCGGTCGTAGGGTCAGCGCCAAGGACGTCATCGCCGCGCACTACCTCGGCGTCTCGTGGAAGACCGGCAAGGTGATCGAGGACAAGATGTCCGGCGTCGACGGTGGTCTGCTCTCCAGCACCATTCCGGGCTGGCAGAAAGGCCTGGTCGGAAAGAAGGTCGGCCAGCGGGTGCTGCTGGTGCTGCCGCCCGCGGACGGCTACCCCAAGGGCAGTAACAACCCGCCCGTGGAAGCCGGCGACACCGTGGTCTACGTGGTCGACATCCTCTACGCCGGCAAGGGCTGATCTCGTTCGCCGGGATGACGAATTCACCGTTGGTCGAGCTTGTCGAGATCCCCGACCACCCAGGGAGTCCTAGGTAGGGCGTCCGGATCGAACCGCTGCAGCAGCAACGCCGGGGTGACGGGCTCGTCCGCGCCGGCAAGGTCCAACGAGTGCGCCAGCCGGGTGAGCACCTGAGTGGCGCTCACTCCCGTGCGGGCCAGCTCAGCCAGCGTGACGGCGCCATCGCGCTTGGCGAGCCGCCGTCCGTCGGTATTGACCGCCAGCGGCACGTGCGCGTACTCGGGAACAACTCCGCCGAGCTGCCGGGTCAGCCAGGCCTGCCGGGGTGAGCTCGACAACAGAT
>JBDHZN010000327.1:0-2848 GCA_039811845.1 Micropruina sp.
GCAGCACCGACGGGATGGCGTCGAAGCCGACCTTCCGGCCGACCTCCTCGACGTAGTCGTACGGGTCGCGCAGGTCGCGCCGCCAGGTCGGCGGCAACACGTCCAGGACGCCGTCCGCCTCGCCGCTGACCTCGATGCCGCCGGCCCGGAAGATGCTCGCGACCCGCTCGGCGGGGACCTCGACGCCGAGGATCTCGGACGCCAACTCGGCCCGCACCGTCTGCCGCGGCATCGCCGGGACGCCGCCCGCGACCGTCTCGGCTCCCGACAGCACACCGCCGCCCAACTCGACCAGGTAGCGCGCCACCAGATGCGCGGCCGCGTAGGCCGCGGCGGGGTCGGTGCCGCGCTCGAACCGCTTGGACGCCTCGGACGGCAGCCCGTGCCGGCGCATCGACCGGGAGATGGTGGACGGATCGAAGGCGGCAGCCTCGATCACGATGCCGGTGGTAGCGGCATCACATTCGGTGGTGGCACCACCCATCACGCCGGCGATGCCGATCGGCCCGGAGTCGTCGGTGATCAGCAGATCGTCCGCCGACAAGGTGCGTTGCACGTCGTCCAGGGTGACGATGGTCTCCCCCGCGGACGCCTTGCGCACCCGGATCGGACCGGACAGCTTCGAAGCGTCGTAGGCGTGCAACGGCTGGCCGACCTCGAGCATCACGTAGTTGGTGATGTCGACCGGCAGCGAGATGGGCCGCATCCCGGCCATGGTCAGCCGCTGCTGCATCCAGCGCGGGGACGGCGCGGTCTCGTCCACGCCGGTCACGGTGAGCGCCACGAACAGCGAGCAGGCTTCGTCGTCCAGGACGACCGGGTAGCCGTCGGCCACTGGGGCCGGCACGGCCCGGTCGACCACATCGGTGAACGGTACGCCGAGCGCCTGAGCAGCCTCGCGGGCAAGCCCGCGGATCGACATGCAGTAGGCCATGTCGGGCGAGACGTTGATGTCGAGCACCTCGTCGCCCAGCCCCAGGTACGCCGAGGGGTCGTCACCCGGAACCAGGCCGCTCTCCGTCGGCAGCACGATGATGCCGTTGTGGTCGGTACCGATGCCCAACTCGTCCTCGGCGCCCACTTCCTCAAACGAACACAGCATGCCGTCGGAGAGGTGCCCGTAGGTCTTGCGCGAGGTCAGGGTGAACCCGCCGGCCAGCACGGTGCCGGGCAGGCCGACCACGACCAGGTCACCGACGGCGAAGTTGTGCGCACCGCAGATGATGCCGCGCACGCCGTCCGGCACGTCACGCCCCTCGACCGGGGCCGGCGGCTTGTCGGGAGCGTGCGCCGCGCCGACGTCCAGGTGGCACCAGCGGATCGCCTTGCCGTTCTTCTGCGGCTGATCGACGAAGTCGACGACGCGTCCGACCACCAGCGGGCCGACGCCGCCGCCGAACTGTTCGACGGTCTCGACCTCGAGTCCGGCCCGGATCAGCGCCTCGGCCAGCTCGCGGCCGGTGATCCCGTCGGGCAGCGCGACCCGGTTGCGCAGCCAACTCATCGGCGCTCTCATCGAGCAACCCCCTTCAACATGCGGCTAAATCGGACGTCACCCTCGACGAGATCGCGCAGATCGGAGGCGTTGTTGCGGGTCTGCAGAGTCCGCTCGATGCCCATCCCGAAGGCGAAGCCGCTGTACACGTCGGGGTCGACCCCGGCGGCGCGCAGCACCCGGGGGTTGACCACGCCGCAGCCGCCCCACTCGATCCAGCCCTCCGACTTGCAGGTGCGGCAGGGACGGTCCGGGTTGCCGACCGATTCACCGCGGCAGACGAAGCACTGCAGGTCGACCTCGGCGCTCGGCTCGGTGAACGGGAAGTAGTGCGGACGCATCCGGGTTCGGATGCCGGCCCCGAACATGGCCTGCGCGAAATGGTCCAGGGTGCCGCGCAGGTGGGCCATCGAAATACCCTTGTCAACAGCCAGTCCCTCGATCTGGTGGAACACCGGCAGGTGGGTGGCGTCGTATTCGTCGGCGCGGTACACCTTGCCCGGGCAGACCACGTAGACCGGCAGGTCGCGATCGAGCAGCGAACGGATCTGCACCGGCGAGGTGTGGGTGCGCATCACCAGGTGGTTGCTGACCGGCTCGACGAACAGGGTGTCGGTCTCGCCGCGGCTCGGGTGGTCGGGGCCGATGTTGAGCGCGTCGAAGTTGAGCCACTCCGATTCCAGCTCGGGGCCCTCGGCGATCTCCCAGCCCATGCCGACGAAGACGTCACTCATCAGGTCGATCAGCCCGGTGATCGGATGGATGGCACCGGCCGGATGCAGCTCGACGGGCAGCGTCACGTCGACCGCTTCTTCGGCCAGCACCCGGGTCAGCTCGGCGGCCTCCACCTCGGTAGTACGGGCGGCCAGCGCCTTCTGCACCCGTCCGCGGGCCGCACCCAGCAGCTGACCGGCCTGCTTGCGGTCGGCCGGCGGGATGGCGCCGATCGCCCGGTTCGCCAGCGCCAGCGGTGACCGGTCACCGGCGTGCGCCAGCCGGGCGTCCTTCAACGCGGCTGTCGAGTCGGCGGCAGCGATCGCGGCCAGCGCATCGGCGACCAGGTTCTCGATCGCCTCCGGGCGCAACGAAGCGGCCGGATCGGATTCGTTCGGGACTGACATGCGTCTGTTCTCCGTCTTCTCAGGGTCTCGACAAAGCTCGACCGGCGATAGCCATCACCGTTAACCGGCGTCGACGCGGGTGTGCTGGGCGCTGGCCGAGGCGTACAGGCAGACGGCCGCCGCGGTCGCCAGGTTCAGGCTCTCGGCCCGTCCGTAGATCGGGACGGCGACGGTGGTGTCGGCGAGTTCCAGGTGCTCCACCGGGAGCCCCCAGGACTCGTTGCCCATCACC
>JBDHZN010000328.1:0-2840 GCA_039811845.1 Micropruina sp.
TGATAGCTGAGCACCCGGTACGACTCCCAGCGCCACCCGGGCCTGGACGCCAGTACCGTCGGCTCCGCATCGGACGCCGCATCACTGGGTCCGCTCTCGGGTGCCGCGGCCGGGACGGCTGAACTCGGCGAGCTGCCCGAGAACCGGCTGATCGCCAGCGGGAGGGCCACGGCCGCGACCAGCACGACCGCGGCCGCCACCGGTAACCAACGTGGCAATCCGCTCCGGGAGGCGGCAGTCTTCGGTAGTTCCAAGGGCTGGAAGTCGGGCTCGTCGGCGTGCTGCTGCAGCGCGTCGCGGAAGGCCTGCTCGGCCCGGTCGCCCCGATCCTCATCGGGCGTGTTGCGCTCAGTCATCGGTGTCGTCCTCGATCAGTTGGGTGCGCAGCCGGGTCAGTGCCCGGTGCACGTGGGAGCGGGCGGTTGCCTCGGCACAGCCGAGAATCGACGCGATCTCGGCGTACTCCAGGTCGTCGTAGAAGCGCAGCGCGACCGCGGCCCGTTGCAGCGGCGGCAGGCTTTCGCACAGCTGCCAGGCGAGTTCGGCGTCCGTGACCTCGCCGGCATGGTCGGGGGTGACGGCATGCAGTTCGTCACTCACCTGCTCACGGCCGGTGCGGCGCCAGCGGCTGATGCTCGCGTTGACGATGCTGCGCTTGACGTAGGCGTCCACGTCGCCGGCGCCACTCACCCGCGTCCATCGTGGATACAGGCCGAGCAGCGCGTCCTGCACCAGGTCGCGTGCGTCCTCGGCGTTGCGGGTGATCAGGTAGGCGAAGCGCTGCAGCGCCACCGATCGGGCGGCGACGTAGTCCTCGAACCGACTCACGGTCACCGGCGCCTCCTGTACAAGCGTCATACCCTGCACACACGCGGCAACGGGGCGCCGCGTTGCAGCACCGGGCATGATCGTTGTCATTCAATCCCACCGCGGGCTACCGAGAGGTGAACCATGCTGCTGACCGAGGACATCCTGCTGCTCGGCACCGACGACGCCAGCGGCCGCAAGCTGGCCCGCTACACCGACCTGTTGGTGGGCGGCGGGCTGCTCAGCGACCTGGCCCTGGCCGGCAACGTCCGGACCACCGAGCCGGGTGAGTCGGTGCGGAAGAACCGTGTCGTCGCCGTCCCGGACGCCGCCTGGCCGGCCGATCCGCTGCTCGCCGAAGCGCTCTCCGTGATCAGCGGCAAGCCGAACTGGTATCTTTCCGCGCTGGTCGAACGGCTGAGCCGCAAGCTGGTCGATCACAAGGCTGTCGACGCGGTCTACGAACGCCTCGCCCAGGCCGAACTGGTCAGCCGGACGCCGCATCGCGTGCTTGGACTGGTGCCGACCACCCGCTGGGTGAGCGTCGACGGACGCTACGAGGCAACCCTGTACGAACAACTCGACGCGGTGTTCCTGTTCGACGCCGAACCCGACGCGCATGTGGCGTCCCTGGCCGCGCTGCTGACCGGCGCGGGACTGGTCACGTCCGTCATCGACCGCGGCCGCGGCGTCGACAAGCGGGCGGTGAAGCGGCGCGGCAAGGAACTGCTCAAGCAGTACTGGCCCGCCCAGGCGATGGAGCGCGCTTTCCAGAACCGGGACGCCGCAGCCGCCGGCTGAGCCCCACCGAAGGCTCGCCGAACTATTTACCGCTCGCTGAGTTCAGCGAGCGGTAAATAGTTCGGGGAGCGGTTGGGGGCGACGGCGTCCGCGCCGGCCCGGCGGCCGCGTTCAGTGGCCGGCCAGTGTCGCGACCAGGATCGCCTTGATGGTGTGCAGCCGGTTCTCGGCCTGATCGAACACCAGGGACGCCGGCGACTCGAACACCTCCTCGGTCACCTCGAACACCTCGCGGCCGGTTTCGGCCAGGATCTGCTGAGAAACCGTGGTGTCCAGGTCGTGATAGCTGGGCAGGCAGTGCATGAACTTCACGTCCGGGTTCTCGGTGCGCTCCAGCAGCTCGGTGGTCACCCGGTAGGGGGTGAGCAGCTCGATCCGGTCGGCCCAGACCTGTTTGGGCTCCCCCATCGACACCCAGATGTCGGTGTGCACGAAGTCGACGCCCTTCACCGCCGACACCTCCTCGGTGACGGTCACCCGGGCCCCGGTCGCCGCGCCGATTCGGCGCGCCGTCTCCACCAGCTCCGGGTCGGGCTGCAACGCCTCCGGCGCCACGATCCGGACGTCCATGCCCATCATCGCGCCGGCGATCAGCAGCGAGCGGCCCTGGTTGAACCGGGCGTCGCCGATGTAGGCGAAGCTGATGTCGCGATCGTCCAGCCCGGACGACTCGCGCATGGTGAACATGTCGCACAGGCTTTGCGTCGGGTGCCATTCGTCGGTCAACCCGTTCCACACCGGCACGCTGCTGTGCTCGGCGAGGGTCTCGACGATCTGCTGCCGCGAGCCGCGGTACTGGATGCCGTCGTAGAACCGGGAAAGCACCCGTGCGGTGTCGGCGATCGACTCCTTGTGGCCCATGTGGGCGCCGGTCTCGTCGAAGTAGCTGACGTTGGCGCCCTGATGGTAGGCGGCCACCTCGAACGACGAACGGGTCCGAGTGGACGGCTTCTCGAAGATCAGTGCGAGGGTCAGGCCGTCCAGCCGCTTGACCTCGCGTCGAGCCTTCCGCGCCTTCTTCAACTCGGCGGTCAGGTCGAGCAGTTCCCGCCATTCGGCGGGGGTGTAGTCAAGCTCCTTGAGGAAGTGACGCTGGCGCAGGTTCACGGCGAGCCCATCTGTCGGTCGATTCGATAGGAGAACTCTGCCATGACAGAATCGCCGCCATGGTGATGCGTTTCCTGTTCAGCGCTGCCGCCCTCGCGTTCGCCACCTGGGTGGTGCCGGGGATC
>JBDHZN010000329.1:0-2823 GCA_039811845.1 Micropruina sp.
AGCCGGCGGTCATCTGGCCGTACATCATCAGGCCCTTGGCCTCGAGTTCGCGGAAGTGCTCCCAGTTGGCCCAGTCGCCGACCAGGTTCGAGTTGGCGATCAGCACCCGCGGCGACCATTCATGGGTGCGGAACACCCCGACCGGCTTGCCGGACTGCACCAGCAGCGTCTCGTCGTCGGCCAGCGTCTCGAGGGTGCGGACGATGGCGTCGAACGCCTCCCAGGAACGAGCCGCGCGTCCGGTGCCGCCGTAGACCACCAGGTCATCGGGGTGCTCGGCGTTCTCGGGGTCGAGGTTGTTCATCAGCATGCGCAGCGCGGCCTCCTGCTGCCAGCCGCGGGCATGCAACTTGAGGCCTCGGGGGGCGCGAACGGGACGGGGTCCGGAAGTGGTCATCGGTGGTCTCCTCTCCCTTCCAGGATCGGACGGCGCCCGCCCTGATTCAGCAAGGACGGTCCGCGCGTCTCCCATCCGAGACGAATACGCCACTCGCGGCTTGTCATCCCGGGCTTGCCCCGGGATCTCGATCGGACCGGACGATCGCTGCGAAGATCCCGGCGTTCACCGGGATGACGAAAATGCCACCCCGTTGGTCGAGCTTGTCGAGACCCTCCCGCCGACGACAAGCTCAACCCGACGAGTTGTCACTCAGGTCCGGTAGCGCAGCTCCACACGCCGGTTCTTCGCCCGTCCCTCGGGGTTGTCCTTGCCGCCCGACGTATTCGGCGCCACCGGGCGCGCTTCGCCGTAGCCGGCGACGGTCAGCTTCACATCGGGACGCGCTGCACGAATCACGGCTGCGACCGCGTTGGCGCGGGCGGTCGACAGCTTCTGGTTGGACGACGTCGAGCCGATCGAGTCAGTGTGTCCGGCGACAGAGAGCCGCGCCTTCTTGGGCACATCGCCGAGGAGGGTGCGAATCTTCGCCTGCGCCGGGTCGCTCAGGGTTGCCTTGCCGAAGGCGAACAGGATGTCCGACCTGAGCGTGACCAGCTCGTCGCTGCCGGCCCGCGTCTTGTCTGCGACGTCGGTGACGTTGGTGGTGAGGTCGTCGATGTTCAGGGTCAGCGGCGAGATGCTCTTGGCCAGGTCGGCGTCGCTGAAGCCGTTCGGGTCGGGCGGGCCGAACCCGGTGAGCAGCAGGACGGCCGTGGCCGCTCCGACCACCGCGATCGACGGCCGCCTCATGTACTGCGACCTCATGTGATGGGCACGTTAGTCGCGGTCGGTGCGCCGTCGATCATTTGAACATCCATGGCTGTGACGTCCTGCGGTGGTGCCGCGAACATGGCGTAGGCGTAGAGGGTCTGCCCGGGCGCGAACCGGTCAAGGTCATCGGTCTTCGCCCGCGCGCCACCCCCAACCACCACGTCATGCCTTTTGAGGTTCTGGGTGTCCACCAGATACGGCCACCAGGACCGATCGTGCAGGTAGTTGAACAAGGAGCGCGGTTGATCCACGGTCGAGGCCACCTGGAACGAGAAGGTGGCGGTGACCAGCTTGCCGGTGCGGCGCAGCTGGTGCAGGTTGATCGTCAGCTTGGCGTTCGGATCGCCGTCAACCGTCACCGCGACAGTGGCGGACGCGACCGGCGTGGGCAGGTTGGTCAGATCGACGCCGGCCTGGGCTGCCGATGACGCCTCAACCGAGGACAATGAGGTCGGCACGTTGGTTGGCTGGCTGGCGGTAGTCGTCGGCCCACCTCCGCCTATGGTGCAGCCGGCGAGCAGCGGAACCAGAACGCCGACGGCGCTCACGGCGAGGCGGGTCGAAATCATGGGGCGACCCTAGCGGCCTTCGGTTCAGCAGCGGTGACCCAACCAGGCCGCGACAACCCCGGCAGCGGCCCAGGCGAACCGGCAGAATAGGCGCATGGGCACCGAATCGAGCACCTCACCGGCCGTGGGCCGTGCCCTCGACATCCTCAGCTATCTCGCCGAGCGCAGCGGCACTGTGCCGGCGTCCACCATCGCCCGCGATCTGGAGCTGCCGCGCTCGTCGATGTACCACATCCTGACCGTGCTCACCGAGCGTGGGTTCACGGTCTACGTGCCTGAGGCTCGTGGTTACGCGCTGGGTGCGTCCGCCTACCGGCTGACTTCGGCGTACACGTTGCACGATCAGCTGGAGCGGTTGTCCCGGCCGGTGCTGCGCAGCGTGGCCGCAGCCGCCGGGATCACCGTGCACCTGGGCATTCTGCGCGGCGCCAGCACGCTGTACCTGCTCAAGGAGCATCCGCCGCGGCAGAGCGAACTCGAGCCTCCGCTGGTGACTGCGGTCGGCGTCCTGCTGCCGGCACATCTCACCGCGAACGGACGCGCGATCCTGGCCCAGCTGCCGCCGGCGCAGCTGCGTGCGCTGTACTCGCGTCCGGGCGACTTCGTCTCGCGCACCGGACGCGGCCCCCGGTCGGTCGACGACCTGCAGACCGCGCTCGCGCTGGAACGAGCGCAAGGCTGGTCGGAGGAAGTGGAGTTGATCGCCGCCGGCCTCCGCTCGGCCGGCGCCCCGATCTTCGACCTGCACGATCAGCCCGTTGCAGCGCTGAGCTGCACCTGGCGCTCGCGGATCGCGCTGCGCGACCCCTCCGAGCTGATCGGCCACCTGGTCACCGGCGCCAAGGAGATCACCCGCCGCCTGCGGTAGCGCCGACATCGAGATCCCGGATCAAGTCCGGGATGACGGTTAGCCGGTACGCCGGGGACGCACCGTCACCGGACAACCCTTCTCGGGCGGTCTTGCGAACATTCGGGCGTGGGTTTCCGCCGATGACCTGCACCGCCTCCGCAACGGGTTCCTCCTACGGGACGGACAACTGGACC
>JBDHZN010000330.1:0-2822 GCA_039811845.1 Micropruina sp.
TCGGAAATGGAACCGTCCCCTGAACGGAAAAGGAACCGTCCCCACAGCGTCAGCGGAATCCCCACAGCGTCAGCGGAAGTCGCGGGAGGTGACTCGGACCCGGAGCCGGAGCGGCTCGAAATGGTCGGCCAGCAGGTTGGTGACGCCTTCGGGGGAGCGTTCCAGCATGCCCCGGACGATCAGCGCGGGGGAGTCCCGGGCGATCCGGCGGTAGCGCAGCCAGACCCCCTGCGAGCAGACCACGTTGATCAGGCCGTGCTCGTCCTCGAGGTTCATGAAGGTGATCCCGGACGCCGTCGAGGGCCGCTGCCGGTGGGTGACCACCCCGGCGACTGCGACCCGGCGTCCGACCTCGGCGGTTCGCAGCACGGACGACGGCAGCACCCCGCGCGCATCGAGGCCCGCGCGCAGATGGGCCAGCGGATGGTCGTCGGTCGAGATGCCGGTGGCCCACAGGTCGTCGGCGAGGGTCTCGAACGTCGACGGCTCGGGGAACAGTGGTGGCTGCACCTCGGGCAGTGTCCCGGGCAGGAAGCCCGGGTGGTCCAGGGCGGCGGTGCCGGCCCGCCACAGCGCCTCCCGGCGGGTCAGCCCCAGGCATTCCAACGCACCGGACGCCGCCAGCGCCTCCAACTGCTGCGCGCTCAGCGCCGTGCGCCGCACCAGGTCCTCCATGGAGGTGAACATGCCGCCGGATTCCCGAGCCGTCACCACCCGCGCCGCCGCCTCCGAACCGATGCCGCGTACCCCGGCCAGCCCGAGCCGGACGGCGAACCGGCCGTCCCGCCGGTGTGCGGCCGACTCGTCCGGTGCCTCGCGATCGAACTCACCCACCGGGGGCTGCTTCCGCTCCAGGCAGGACGCCAGCCCGGTCGGTGCGGGGGGCGAGGGATCTCGACAAGCCCGCCCGGCGTCGGCCTGGTCCGGACCGGCGGGTGAGGCCGAGTCCCCACCGGCATGGACCGACTCCCGACCCGCGGGTGAGGCCGGGTCAAAGGGCAGGGCCTCCAGCACGGCATCCACCCCGGACCGGGCCAGGCAGGGCCGCAACGCGCTCACCCCATGCCGGACGGCGTCCGCGGTCAGCGTGGCGGAGGAGTAGAAGCCCATCGGCTGGGCCCGCAGCAGCCCGGCCAGGAACGCCGCCGGGTAATGCAGCTTGAGCCAGGAACTGGCGTAGACCAGCAGCGCGAACGACAGCGAATGCGATTCGGCGAAACCGAAGTTCGCGAACGCATGGATCTGCTGATAGATCGCGTCCGCGGCCTTCCCGGTCAACCCGTTGCGGGCCATTCCCGCATACAGCTTCCCCTTCAGCGAATCGATCCGCTCCTCGCCGCGCTTGGAGCCCATCGCCCGGCGCAGCAGATCGGCGTCCTCACCGCTGCAGTCGCCGATCGCCATCGCCATCTGCATCAGCTGCTCCTGGAAGACCGGAACGCCGAGGGTGCGCTTCAGCGCCGGCTCCAGCTTCGGATGGGCGTAGCTGACCGGCTCGCGACCCAGCTTGCGACGGACGAACGGGTGCACCGCCCCGCCCTGGATCGGACCCGGCCGGATCAGCGCGATCTGGATCACCAGGTCGTAGAACCGACGCGGCTGCAGCCGCGGCAGCAACCCCATCTGGGCCCGCGATTCCACCTGGAACACCCCGATCGAATCCGCCCGGCAGAGCATGTCGTACACGGCCTTCTCCTCCTTGGGAATCGTGGCCAGCGTCCATGTCTCCCCGGTGGCGTCACGGATCAGGTCGAAGGTGTGCTGCAGCGCGGCCAGCATGCCCAGCCCGAGCAGGTCGAATTTCACCAGCCCCATCCAGGCGGCGTCGTCCTTGTCCCACTGGATCACGGTGCGGTTCTCCATCCGGGCCGGCTCGATCGGCACCACCTCGCTGACCGGGCGGTCGGTGAGCACCATGCCGCCGGAATGGATGCCCAGATGCCGCGGCGCCTTCATCAGCCGGTTCGCCAGCTCGATCACCTGCGCCGGAATGTCGTGGTCGTCGGCGTCGGCGAGCGGGCCCCAGCGTTCGATCTGCTTCGAGAAGGCGTCCTGCTGCCCGGGGCCGAACCCGAGCGCACCGGCGATGTCGCGGACCGCGTTCTTCGGCCGGTACTGGATGACGTTGCAGACCTGGGCGGCCCGGTCGCGTCCGTAGGTGTCGTAGACGTACTGGATGATCTCCTCGCGCCGGTCTGAGTCGAAGTCGACGTCGATGTCCGGCTCCTCGTCGCGCAGCGCCGACAGGAAGCGCTCGAACGGCAACCGGTAGGCGATGCTGTCCACCGCGGTGATGCCCAGCAGGTAGCAGACGGCGCTGTTCGCCGCCGACCCCCGTCCCTGACACAGGATCCCGAGCTGCCGGGCCCGATCGACGATGTCCCAGACGATCAGGAAGTAGCCCGGAAAATCCTTGGCCTCGATCACCGCCAGCTCACGTTCGATCCGTTCGGCATCGGACGGGCTCAGGTCCGGGTACTTCGCCGGCACCGCCTTCCAGACCAGCTCCCGCAGAAAGCTCATCGGGGTATGCCCGGGCGGCACCTCCTGCCGAGGCAGCGCCGGCTTGGCCTTGCGCAGCGGAAAGGCCAGCTCATCGGCCAGCACGACGCTGTGCTCCACCGCACCGGGATAGCGCCGGAACCGCCGGCGCATCTCGGCACCGGACCGGACGAACGCGCTGCCGGCGGCCGGCAGGTATCCGTCCAGCTGGTCGAGGCTGCGGTTGGCCCGGACGGCGGCCATCGCCTGGGCCAGCAGCTGATCCTGCGGCCGGGCGTAGTGGACGTTGCCGGTGGCGACCACCGGCAGCCCGCGGTCGG
>JBDHZN010000331.1:0-2819 GCA_039811845.1 Micropruina sp.
TCGACGATGTCGGCTCGTCCGCCGACATGGTGATAGAGCGACGACACGCTCACCCCGAGCCGGTGGGCCAGGTCCGGCACGGTGAACCGGCCGCCGGAGTCGACCAGCTCCAGCGCCGTGGTCATGATCAGCTCACGGGACAGGATCGGCCGGTGCGGGCGGGCCACGATGCGAACCTTCTTTCTGCGGAGAAGACTGAACGCTCTGCGCGAACGCCGAGGCGGGCCTTCAGGCTGCCACGGATCGATGCACCACCGCGCCCCCGACCACGGTGAGTCGCACCGGCGAGTCGGCGAACTCGTCCGGCGGAGCGGTCAGCGGGTCCAGCCCGAACGCACTCAGGTCGGCCCGGAAGCCCTCCTTGATGCGACCGGACACCGACTCCAGTCCCGCCGCCGCCGCTGCATGGGTGGTGTAGCCCTCGAGCGCCATCAGCGCGGTGAGCGCCTGGTCAGGCAGCACCTGCTCGATGTCTGGGTGACCGTGCGGCCGTCTCAGCTGGGCATCCGCCAGCACCGCCCGGGCATCGAAGGGTGCCACCGGCCAGTCGGATCCCAGGGCGAGCCGGGCTCCGGCTGATCGCAGGTCGCGGGTGCGGAACGCCCGGTTCGCCCGTTCGGTGCCGAGCCGGTGCGACCAGTTGTCGCTGTGATCGGCCTTCGTGTAGAGGGTGCAATGCGTTGGCTGCATGCTGGCCGTGATGTTCTGTTCGCGGAACCGGGGGATCAACTCGGTCGGCACCGTCTCGATGTGCTCGATCCGATGCGGCACGCGGGTGGGCGCCGCCGGGAGGTCGCGGAGGGCATCCAGGACGTACCGGATTCCCGCGTCGCCGATCGCGTGGGTGACGGTCGGCACCCCGCCCGCGGCGAGCCTGCGGATCGCTTCGGTATAGGCCGGCGGCTCCGGCCAGAAGGGCGCCGTCGACTCGCCGAACCGGTCCGGCGCTTCCAGCCATGCGGTGCCTCCGTCGATGGTCCCGTCGATCATGAATTTCACGCCGTCGATCTGCCACCGCCGGCCGCCGAGGCGCTGCAGGTCCAGCAGATGATCGAGCTCGGCACTCGTCGCGCCAGGCATACACATCGGGGCGAAGCGCAGCCGCATCGGGAGGTCCACCTCGCCGGCCAGGCCGGTGATCAAGGCCTCGGCATCGCCGTCGAAGTCCATCGCATTGCCCGCGGTCAGTCCGGTGGCGGCCATGCCGAGCAGCAGGGCGTGCAGTCGGCGGCGGCGATCATGGATCGACTCGGCCGGCACGACGCCGCGCACCAGTTCGTACGCGGGCAGCTCCACCAGGTGACCGGTGGGCCGTCCGGAGGCGTCACAGACGATCTCCGCCGCGCCGTCGAACGTCCTGGGCCCGCTGATCCCGGCAAGCCGCAACGCCGCCGGACTGGCGATCGCCGAGTGGGCATCGAAGAGCACCACCAAGGCCGGCACCTCGCCGAGCGCCTCGACCAGCGGAGTATTGGTGATCGGCTCGCTCCCGAAGGCGTTCGGGTCCAGGCCCCAGCCGAGGATCCACTCGCCCGGCCCGGTGCCGTGCTCGCGAAGCTCGTTGATCAGCTGTGGCACCGACGTCACCTGGCTCAGCTCCACGCCACGGGCCAGATCCAATCCCAGCACCGGGTGGATGTGTCCGTCGACGAGGCCGGGGGTGAGGGTCGCGTCGCCCAGCTCGATGGTCTGCGTCTGCGCACCGCGCCAGGACGTGGCGGCCGCTCGGTCCCCGACGCCGATGATCTTGCCGTTCTCGATCGCTATCGCCTCGGCTGCGGGACGGCTCGGATCCATGGTGTGCACGCGATCCGCCTGCACGATCAGATCGGCGCTCATCGGCTCACCGCACGATCCAGGCTCGCGTCGAATGCCTCGTCGGTGGGCTCCGCCGGTGGCAGATGGCCATCCTCGGGATGCATCCCGCCGATTCCGGTGTACACCTGGGGACGTCGCGTCTTCAGCACGCCGGCCGCGATGATGCCGATGATCAAGGTCAGTGGGACGATGCCGACCAAGATCACATTGGTGCTGCCGGTGGCGTTGGTCAACAGGCCGATGTGCGACACGAGCAGCGAGACCGCGAGCGTCAACAGCACCGTGGCGACGACCGCACAGATCGTGGCGAACCGAGCCTTGACGTGGTGACGGCGCCGCACGAAGTAGGCGACGACGGCGGCCGACGTGATCGCCTGCAGCAAGATGATGCCGACCACACCGGGCGTGTTCACCTTCAGCAGCAGGTCGTTGTAGGGATCCGCGCCCAGCAGCGCGACGACCGCCACGATCACCGCCGCGAGCAGGCTCTGCACGGCGCCGGCGAACGAGGGCGAACCGAATCTCGGGTGGCTGTGGGCGAGCTTCGCCGGCAGCAGGCCGTCGCGGGCCAGGGTGAAGGTGTAGCGGTTGATCGCATTGTGGAAGGCGATCTGGGACGCGAACACACTGGTCATGATCAAGACGTACATGACATCGCTGGCCCAGGTGCCGACGTAGCGCTGGATGGCCACGAAGAACAGCGTGGCCGGATCGCCATTGGCGGCCTCGATCACGCCGGTGTTGCCGTACGCCTGGATGACCGCCCAGACGACCAGACAGTAGAACAGCGCCATGAAGATCACCGCCCCGTACGTCGCGCGCGGGATGGTCCGCTCCGGGTTGCGCGCCTCGGGCCGGTAAAGGGCGGTCGACTCGAAGCCCATGAAGGCGGCGAAGGCGAACGCCAAGACGCCGAACATTCCGGGCGCGAACATCGCCGACGGCGTGAACGAGGCGCCGCTGAGGCCGTTCGCCCCGCCCTGCACGATCACCGCCACGAC
>JBDHZN010000332.1:0-2757 GCA_039811845.1 Micropruina sp.
TCTGACTCTCTGGATCGGCTTCGCCTGTCTCGGCGCGATGCTCGTGGTGTTCGCGGCGATGTACTGGCGACCACTAGTTATCCTCTTGGAAACACCTGCGGTGCAGTGGCTTGGGAAGGTGAGTATGTCAACTCGACTTGGCCCCACCAGGACGGCTTGAGTTGGCCCCACCTGCTCGGGTGTGGGCGAGGCGATAGCTGGTCGTACCGGTCTCGATGATGGCCGCGTCGTAGGTGAGCCGGTCGACGATCGCAGCGCATAGGCGGGGGTCGGTGAAGGTCTTGGTCCAGCCGCTGAAGGGTTCGTTGGACGCGATCGCGATCGCGGTCTTCTCCTCGCGCTCGGTGAGGACCTGGAACAGCAGTTCGGCGCCGCGCCGGTCAAGTTGGAGATACCCCAGCTCGTCGAGACAGAGCAGGTCGACCCGGCCGTAGCGGGCGATGACCTTGGTCAGGGCGCGGTCGTTCTCGGCTTCGGCGAGCTCGTTCACGAGTCGGGAGGCGAGCACGTAGCGGACCCGGTAGCCGTGCTCGGCGGCGGCGGTCCCGAGCCCGATCAGCAGGTGCGTCTTCCCGGTGCCGGAGTCCCCGATCAGGCACAGCGGCCGACCTTTGGCGACCCACTCACCGGCGGCGAGGGTGTTGATCAGCGCAGGGTTCAGGCTGGGGTTCGCGTCGTAGTCGAGTTCATCGAGGCGTTTGGGTCTCGGGAAGCCGGCCTCATGGACGCGGCGGGCGCGGCGGCGTTCGTCACGGTCGTCGCATTCGGCGAGCAGCAGCTCGGCGAGGAAGCCCTGGTAGGTGTGCTGCTCGCGGGCGGCGACCTGGGCGGCGTGGGCGGCGCGTTCGCGAATGGTGGGCAGGCGCAGCGTGCGGCAGGCGGTGTCGATCGCGACCTCGACGGCCTGGCTGGTCATGGTGGTCATGTGGGGTTTCCTCCGGTGAGCAGGGTGTCGTAGGCGTCGACGGTGGGCAGCGGCCGGGTGTCGGCCGGGTAGCTGATGTGTCCGTCGTCGCCGACCAGGCCGAGCTGGGGCCGGGTCTCGCCGGCGCGGCGGACCTCGACAGCGACCGCTTCCGGGGACAGTGCCCCCACGGCCAGGGCGGCCTCGATACCGGCCAGGACCTGACGGTGGGGATACTGGCGGTGCAGCAGCAGTGCTTCGACCAGGGCCTGGGTGCCGGTCTTGTCGCCGTAGCGGGCCTTCGCCGCGGCCCAGTACCTTTCGTGGACCGCGGTGAACACCCCGGCCTTGCGGGCTTGGGCGAGGGCGGTCGCGCCGGGCAGCGCGCCGGGTTTGTAGGCGAGCACCTCGAGGTAGTGATCCAGGACGAGGGTGACTGATCCGCGTTCGGTGGCCCGTTCGTGTTCGGCGACCAGCCGGGGCCCGTCGAACACCTGCACGGTGGTCGCCCTCAGCAGGACCCGGACCTGGCGGCCGACGTAGCGGACCGGTACCGAGTACTGGCATTGCCGCACCGTGACGCGGGAGTGTCGGTCGACGCGTGGGCGCAGGCTGATCCCGGTCTCGAACGGCTCGACGGGCAACGGCCGCAGCAACGGCTGTTCGACAGCGAAGTCGTCACCGACCAGCGAGGTGCGTTGCCCGACCCGGCGGTGATCATCCTTCGCGTCACACCGGGCGAGGTAGGCGTTCAGCTCGGCCAGGGACTCGACCTTGGGCATGGGGACGGTGTGGGTGCGGCGGAACCGGCCTCCCTCGCCTTCGACACCGCCCTTCTCGTGGGCGCCTTCGACACCGGGGCGACAGTAGAACACGTCGAAGCCGTAGTGGGAGCGGAACAGCACCCACCGGTCGGACTCGACCCTGGTCCGGCCGGTCAACACCCTGGAGACGGCCGCTTTCAGGTTGTCGTAACGGATATGCACGAACGGGATCCCGCCCAACTGCTCGAACGCGTAGCGGTGGCCATCCAGGAACGCCTCCTGCGAACAGGTCGCATACGCGCGGTGGACAGCCTTGCCCGAATACGACAGCCGCAGCGTGAACATGAACACCTTGGTCTTCACCCCGGCCAACACGATCCACAGATCCGCGAAGTCGACCTCCGCCTCCGCCCCGGCCGGGTGGGTTTGCGGGACGAACACCTCAGCCAGCGGCCTGCCCGCCTCGGCGGCGATCCGTGGCCGGGCCTCACGCACATAGTCACGGACCGTCGAGTAGGCCACCACCAGCTGGTGCTCCTCCACCAGGCGTTCCCGGACCCGCAGGGCGGTATGACGCTGCTTCCGCGGCGCGTCCAGATCCGCCCGCAGCATCGCGTCGATCAACGGCTTCACCGGGTCCAACACCGGCGCCGCCCGGACCGGCACCTTCCGCGCGGGTGGCTCGGCCGAGGCAAGCGCCTGGCGGACCGTGCGCCGGTGCACCCCATGCCTCACCGCCAACTCACGGATCGACACATCCGGATCATCCCGACGGTCCCTACGGATCGCTTCGAACACCCTGACACGACTCCCAACAGACACTCCGGCCCACCCTCACACTCATCGACGAACTTGCCGTCGACCAGCGTCAGGTGGGGCCAGATCAGACCGTCACAACCACCCCCGCGTGTCGCAGCCGGGGCCAGATCAGACCGTCACGGTGGGGCCAAATCAGAGTGTCATTTCCAGGAAGGTGTCGTTCAGCCTCTACCTGATTCAGGATCCGGTTATCGTCACTCTCGCCGAGATCACTGGCGGCCACTCATCACCCTGGCTAGTTGTCCCGGCGGGAATTGCGCTCTGCCTCGG
>JBDHZN010000333.1:0-2756 GCA_039811845.1 Micropruina sp.
CGGATCAAATCCGGCCGACAAGCAGACTCGCCCGGACGGCGCACGATTGGGTCCACACACCTTTCCCTCGCCTATTGCCAACGGTATGGTGATCAGTATGGCAGCCACCCAGAAGGTCACCGTGACGATACCGACCGACTCGGTCGCAGCGATCCGCGCACTTGTGTCGGACGGCCGGGCAGACAGCGTGTCGGGTTTCGTGCAGCACGCCGTCCGCGTCGCCCTTGATGACGTGAGCGGCTGGGGAACGACGCTGGCCCATGCCCTGGACGAGACCGGGGGCGCCATGACACCCGAGGAGCGCCGCTGGGCGGATCAGATCCTCGGCATCACCGAAAGCAACCCCGGCACGGCCGCATGAGCAGTTCCGGAGTCACCTTGGACGCGGGTCCGCTGATTCAACTCGACCGGAACGACCGCCGGATCGTTGTCCTGTTGGCCCGGGCGAACGAGACCGGCCAGCAAGTGATCGTGCCCGGCAGTGCGCTCGCCCAAGCCATCCGCGACCCGGCAAAGCAGGCGCGGCTCACCCGGCTGCTCCGACAACCGCGCACCCACGTCGTGCCGCTGGATCGGGTCGACGCGACCCACGTGGGCAGGCTGCTCGCCGCGTCCGGCACCAGCGATATCGCCGATGCCCACGTCGTCGTCTGCGCCCGACGCTCGCAGACTCGTGTACTCACCAGCGACCCCGGCGATCTCCAACGACTCGATCCGACCCTCGAACTGGTCGTGGTGTAGACATCCATGGGTCACCGCGACGGTGCCCCGCTTTGGGTTCATTGCCCCGGTTTGAACCGGGGCAATGACGCCGAAAGGGGGCAACGTTCGACCCGGCGGGCCCAGTCGGCCGGCGGCGAGGGCTCAGAGCATGTGCGGGTAGCCGGTGGACGTCGGCGGCACCAGGGTCTCCTTGATCGCGCGGGGGCTCACCCAGCGCATCAGGTTCCATAGCGAGCCGGCCTTGTCGTTGGTGCCGGAGGCCCGCGCGCCGCCGAACGGCTGCTGGCCGACGACCGCACCGGTCGGCTTGTCGTTGATGTAGAAGTTGCCGGCGGTGTACCGCAGCTTGTTCTGGGCGAGTTCGATCGCCGTCCGGTCGGTGGCCAGGATCGATCCGGTCAGGGCGTACGCGGACGCGGTGTCGACCAGGTCGAGCACCTTGTCGTAATCGGCATCGTCGTAGACGAAGATGCCGAGCAGCGGGCCGAAGTACTCGGTGACGAAGATGTCCTGCTTGGGGTTGTCCGAGACCGCCAGGGTGGGACGGATGAACCAGCCCTCGCTGCGGTCGTAGCTGCCGCCGGCGACGATCTCGGCGTCCGAGCTGGCCTTGACGGCGTCGATCGCGGCCGACAGCTTGTCGAAGGCGCGCTCGTCGATCACCGCGGAGGTGAAGTTGCTGAAGTCGCGGACGTCGCCCACCTTCAGCGCCTCGACCTGGGCGATCAGGTCGTCGGAGATCAGGTTCCACAGGCTGCGCGGCAGGTAGGCGCGGGAGGCGGCCGAGCACTTCTGGCCGGAGTACTCGAAGGCCCCGCGGATCAGGGCGGTCTTCACCACCTCCGGGTCGGCGCTGGCGTGGGCCAGCACGAAGTCCTTGCCGCCGGTCTCACCGACGATCCGCGGGTAGGAGCGGTAGTTGGCGATGTTGGCGCCGACCTGCGACCACAGACCCTGGAACACCCGCGTGGAGCCAGTGAAGTGAATGCCGGCCAGGTCGGGGTGCGCCAGTGCAACGTCGGAAACTTCCTTGCCGTGGCCGGGCACCAGGTTGATCACACCGTCGGGCAGGCCGGCCGCCTGCAGCACGTCGACGAACACCGAGGCGGCGAGCATCTGGGTGAGCGCCGGCTTCCACAGCACCGGGTTGCCCATCAGTGCCGCCGAGGTCGGCAGGTTGCCGGCGATCGCGGTGAAGTTGAACGGCGTGATCGCGTAGACGAAGCCCTCCAGCGGGCGGTAGTCCATCCGGTTCCATACCCCGGGGCTGTTCTGCGGCTGGTTGGCGTAGATCTCCTGCGCGAAGTGCGCGTTGAACCGGAGGAAGTCGATCAGCTCGCACGCGGAGTCGATCTCGGCCTGCTGCACCGTCTTGCCCTGGCCCAGCATGGTCGCGGCGTTGATCCGGGCCCGGAACGGCCCCGCGATCAGGTCGGCGGCGCGCAGGAAGATCGCCGCACGCTGGTCGAAGGGCATGTCGGCCCAGCCGCGCGCGGCACCGGTCGCGGCGGCCACGGCCTGCTCGGCGTCGGCGTGGTTGGCCTGCTTGACCACGCCCAGCACCTGGCCGTGATCGGACGGCATGGTGACCTCGTAGCGGTCGTCACCGCGTCCGGGACGGCGCTCGGCACCGAAGGTTCCGTTCAGTTCCAGCGGCGCGGCGGTCAGCTCGGCCAACGCGGCATCGAGTTCGGCGCGCTCAGCGCTACCGGGGGCATAGCTCTTGACCGGCTCGTTCACCGGCACGGGCACACGGGTGATAGCATCCACGGCACGAGACTACCTCAGGCAGTGTGGCCTAGGTCAAGAACATTTCGCGAACAATCATCCCGAGGCGAGATGATCTCTTGTAAATCAACCCGCTTTCGCGGCTTCTTCGCGCCGCTTCTTGGCGGCCTCGACCGATGCACGCAGCGCCGCCACCAGGTCGACGACCTCCGCCTGGGCAGGCGCCTCCTCGGTCGCCTCGGGAGCCGGCGCGCCGGCCAGTTTCGCCTGCACCACCGACTCCAGCGCCTCCCGGTAGACGTCGG
>JBDHZN010000334.1:0-2742 GCA_039811845.1 Micropruina sp.
TGGCCTGCAGCGCCTGGACGGCCTTGGCCATCGCTAGGTAGGTCTTGCCGGTGCCGGCCGGGCCGATGCCGAACGTGATGGTGTGCTTGTCGATGGAGTCGACGTAGCGCTTCTGGTTCAGTGTCTTGGGCCGGATCGTGCGGCCGCGGTTGGAGAGGATGTTGAGCGAGAGCACGTCGGCCGGCCGCTCACTGGTCTCGGCTCGGAGCATGGCGATGATCCGCTCGACGGTCTCGCCGGTCACTCCCTGACCGGTGCGGACGATGGTGACGATCTCGTCGAGGAGTCGCTCGGCGAGGGCCACCTCGGCGGGAGCGCCGCGCAGCGTGATCCGGTTGCCTCGCACGTGGACATCGGCGGCGAAGGCGTCCACGATGAGGGACAAGTGCTCGTCGCCCGGGCCGAGGACACTGACCATGTCGACGCTGTTGGGGACGACGACCACGTGCTTGGTCTGCGGAGTGGTGTCGGATTGGTGCGTGTCGGTCATGGATGCCCTGGCGGGCGGCCTTTCGGTCGGCAGCTGTTGCTTCATCCATGCTACGGGAGCCTGCCGACGGCGCCCAACGGATAGATCGTCGATGAAGGCGCGGGACCCGAGGCGGCAGCCAACAGGCCGCTGTGCCTGGATCCCGCGCCGGCCTCACCGGGGTGAGACCCCCCACGTCACTCCCCGCCGGCGCGATCGGCGTCAGCGGGATCCGTCCCCCACGGTCCTCGCCGAGCACCTGGCACGTGTCATCGCCGGCCGGGCCGACCGAGGGAGCGACCGGGAGCTACGGTCTGCCCTCCGGCGGCTGGCCCCCCGCTGCGGTGGCATCGTGCTCTGGCAGGTACCAGCCACGCTCGGGATCCCACACCGGCTGCGGGGGTGGGCTGGTCGGGGCCCCGACTCGTGGAGCCGCCGTTGCACCCGCCGGATCGCTTGCGGGGTGGGCCGGGCGCATCCCACCGCTTGCGTAGGGCGACGGCATTCCGGTGGTGGCGTACGTCGGCGACATGACGCCAGCCGGAACGGCCTTGCGACGCCGAGCCAGCAGCCAGATCCCACCACCGCCCAACAGCACTACCAACAGACCAGCGGAGATCAGGCCGACCAGCAGGGCGACGTTCGTCGACTCCGGCTCCGGAGTCTTGTCCCGGCCCTCGTCGATCGCCGTCTTGGAGTCGGTGATGAACTTCTTCGCGAACGGGTGCGCCGGATAGAGCACCTCCACCTTCTCGAACAACGGCACCGCGGCGCTGTAGTGCTCCTGGTAGAACTCGTCGATGGCCTTGGAGTAGGCCGCGGTGGTGTCACTCTCCTGGGGAGTCACCCCGTTGCGCTCGAGCATGTCCTTGATCTCGCTGGCCGGGATGACGAAGTTCTGTCCCTGCGCGGCCACGCCGTCGCTGCCGATCGCGCTGGCGACCAGAACGCCGACCGATGATCCGTTGTCGGTCAGCACCGGGCCACCGGAGTTGCCCGGGCTGGCCGGCGCCTGGGTCTGGATCACCGGCATTCCGCCCCGGGTGCTCTTCACGGCCGTCACCGGCCCCTCGGTCACCGTCGGCTGCACCTGCGCGTCACGCGACAGTCCGGGCGAGAACGTCGAAGCGGCTGGAAAGCCCACCACATGCACGGTCGAGCCGGGTGAGACGTCGTCGTTGTCGCCGACGGCGATCGTCGGCAGGTGATCTTGACCGTCGATCTTGAGCAGAGCGACGTCGTTGCCCGGATAGGGCTTGCCCCGGTCGACCACCTCGGCGTCCACCGGCTTCTGGTCCTTGCCGAGGCCGTCGAAGCCGAGTGCCAGCTCCGCGGAGACCGACACCCGCAGCCGGTTCACGCTCATGTGCGCCGCCAACCAACCGAGGATCGCGGTCCGCAGGCGATCCACCTGGTCGTTGGTGAGCTTGGTGCCGCTCTGCTGCAGGCCGCGGACGAACTGCTGGCCGAGCTTGTTGAGGCTGTTGACGGCGAACTCACGGCGGAGTTGGGCATCGGGAGTGTGCACCACATGCGCGGCTGTGATCATGTAGCCGTCCGGCGTGATCACCCACCCCGTGCCCACCCCGGTCAGGCTGTTGCGCCGGCTGTAGGTCTGCGCGCCGGGAAGGAAGTACGTGTTCGGCGACTTCACGACCGCGTCGACGATCTCCTCGGTGATCGCCTCCTCGGTGGTGTCGATGGCGCCGCTGAGCGCCTGCTGCGCCACCCGCTGAGCGAGCGTGTTGATCGCAGCCTGGTTCATCACCGGCACGCGGACCGTCACGGTCGCGGTGTAGGTCGTCGCGATCAGCTGGACGCCGGGGTAGGACTTGGCGGCCAAGATGGTGGCGCCGCTCGGCGTCGCCGCTGGCGACGGACTCGAGGAGCTGTCCTCCGCCTGTGCCGGCGCGATCACAGTCGCCAGGAGGAAGAAGGTGACCAGCGCACCGAGCAGGAGCCGCGCGGGTGAGGTGAGTCGAGGCATGGGTCGCCCCTTTCGTGCTGTTGTCGCCCCGCCGACTGACGACGGCGGTGCGACGTGAGCGCCGCTCGGCCGGGATCGTCGTCGATCAAGGGTCGACCGGCCCTCATGGCCAGGTACGCCCACGAACCTCGCAGCCGGCCGCTAACGCACCGCTAACAGCGCAGCGTCGTCCGGTCGCTACCGCGGCTCGCGCTCAGGGACGAGCAGTGCCAGGCGCGAGCGGAGTGTCTCCGCCCGGGGGTGCCCAATCTCGTCGAAGAGCGCCAGCGCCGCCACCCAGGCCTCG
>JBDHZN010000335.1:0-2728 GCA_039811845.1 Micropruina sp.
GACGCCAACAAGGTGTGGGTGGTGCCGTCCGAACTCAACGATGCGCTGAAGGGCCTCGGACGGGCGGCCGGCAACATGCTGTCCGGCTACGGCGAGCCTGAGGCCGGTGAGTTCGAAGCGCCGGAGAAGATCGACGTGTTCGCCGAGATCGCCCAGCAGAAGGTCGAGGCCGAGGGCGAAGCCGGACGCGCCGTCGAGCAAGCGATCGCCGAGGCGCAGCAGATGGAGAACAGCCGTGCCGCGCGGCGGGCCAGCATCAACACCCCGCCGGCCGAGCTGAACCCAGGGACGCCGGACGTCGCCGCGTCCGCGCCGCAGGAAGTCCCCGAACCACAGGCCGAACCGGAGCAGTAGGCCCGACCTCGCCCGACTCCCACTAGTTCGTTCGCACCATCCGGGGACGGTTCTTTCACGTTCGAAAATCGCACGTGAAAGAACCGTCCCCGGATGTTCGAGCTCGTAGAGACCCCAGACGCCAGACGGCGCTAATCCACCTGCTTGGCGTAGCGGGCGGCCAACGACCCGCAGGCCATCAACTGGGCTTGGTGGAACAGCATCAGCGGTAACACCAGCAGGCCGATCGGCGAACCCGCGAACAGCACGTTCGCCATCGGCAGGCCGGTGGCCAGGGACTTCTTGGTGCCGCAGAACTGGATGGCGATGACGTCTGCGCGGTTGAAGCCGAGCCGCTGAGCGAGCCACCGGCTGAACCACAGCATCGCCGCAAGCAGTACCAGGCACACGGTGAGGAGAGTGATCAGGTCGGTGGCGTTGACCTGCTGCCACATGTGCTCGCGCATGCCGGCCGAGAACGCGGAATAGACCACCAGCACCACCACGCCCTGATCGAACAGCTTCAGCCGCGGGTGGGCGGCGACCCAGTTTGCCGTCCAGCGCCGGGACAGCTGGCCGAGCACGAACGGCACCAGCAACTGCCCGATGATGTCGAGAATCGACGACGGGTCGATCGCGATGCCGCCCGAGGTGGTCATCAGCGCCCAGCACAGCAGCGGGGTCAGGAACACTCCGAGCATGTTGGACGCGGACGCGCTGACGATCGCGCCGGCGACGTTCCCCTTCGCGATCGAGGTGAAGTTGATCGAGCTCTGCACCGTCGAGGGCAGCAGCGTCAGATAGAGGACGCCGGCGTACAGCGCGGGGCTGAGCGGCCATGGCGACAGCACCTGCAGTGCCCAGCCGATCAGCGGAAACAGCAGGTAGGTCAGCGACAAGATGGTCAGGTGCAGCCGCCAGTGGGTCAGGCCGGCGAGCGCCTGCTCGGGTTTCAGCCGGACGCCGTAGACGAAGAACAGCACGGCGACCGCGACCTTGGTCGCCCAGTCCACGACGGTGACCGCGGCACCCTGGGCGGGCAGCACGCTGGCGATCAGCGCGGCGGCGACAATGGCCAGCAGGAACCGGTCGATCCGCTTCAGCCAGCCCATGGTGAAAACCCTAGTGCCATGAGGCCGTGGCCTCAGAGAAACAGACTGGCGGCGTCACCAGCCGCGGAAGTCTCGAACCGGTTTGTTGTGCTTTTGGTGGGACTGCCGGCTCCGGCCCCATGGTCGAGCCTGTTGATGGTTGATATGCCCTGTCCCGAGGGTAGCCAAAGCAACCACAAGGTGGCTTGAGCCGCATCAGGCCAGCGAGCAGATGTCGAAAAGCACCACAAGTCGGTTTGAGTCGGGTGCGGGCCAGCGACCGAGGGTGTGCGGCTCCCGCGGTCCGGATGCGCCAGACTGTGGCGGTGCCCGATCCGATCGACATCGACGACCCGAACGATCCCCGGCTTGCCGACTATGTCGCGCTGCGGGATTCGTCGTTGCGCCGCCACCTGGAAAGTGAACAGGGGCTGTTCATCGCCGAGGGCGAGAAGGTGATCCGGCGGGCACTCGAGGCCGGGTATCGGCCGCGGTCGGTCATGCTGGCGGATCGCTGGTTGCCCTCGCTGCGGGACGTGATCGGCGACGCTCCCGTCTACCGGGTGAGCGAGCAGACCGCCGAACTGGTCAGTGGCTTCCACGTCCACCGGGGTGCGCTGGCGTCGCTGCACCGGGAGACCCGGCACACCATGGCCGACCTGCTCACCGCCCGGCGGCTGATGGTCTGTGAGGACATCGTCGATCACACCAATGTCGGCGCCATTCTGCGCAATGCCGCCGGTCTGGGCTGGGACGGGGTGCTGCTCGCGCCGCGCTGCGCCGATCCGCTGTACCGGCGGGCGATCAAGACTTCAATGGGTGCGGTGTTCTCGCTGCCCTGGGCCCGGGTCGACGACTGGGGGAGCGCGGTGCCGGCGCTGCAGGCGTCCGGCTTCACGGTGATCGCGCTGGCGCTCAGCGGCGACGCCGTCGAACTGGACGCGGCCGCCGCGGCACTGCCCGCGGACGCCCAGGTGGCGGTGCTGCTCGGCACCGAGGGTGCCGGATTGTCCGCACGTTGGGTCGAGCAGGCGGACGTGGTGGCGAAGATCCCGATGCGAGCCGGCATCGACTCGCTCAACGTGGCGGCGGCGAGCGCGATCGCCGGCTACGTCCTCCGCTGACCGCACTCCGGCACGGCCGCGGCCTGGCAGCGCGACGTTGCACCACTTTCAGGTCATCGCAACGGTTCAAACAGGTGCAATGACGCCAAAGGAGTGCAACGTCGCGCTAGGAGTGCCGGAGGAGGCCCGCCGGCCGGTGGAGGGCGGCCGGCCGGGGGGAGCGGCGGGGGGGGGGGGTAC
>JBDHZN010000336.1:0-2702 GCA_039811845.1 Micropruina sp.
GGCCGGTGCGCTGGAGCCGGGGCGGATGACATCACTTCGTTACTATACCTACCGGTTGGCTAACTAACCAAAGCGGCGGCACGGCTCTTCGAGAGGGGCCGCATCACACGCTCATCGGCATTATGCACGTGATGGTCGGGGCGGGGGTTCATGAGGCTTCGCTTTCGGTGATGGTGGCCAGGAGGGCTCGGTAGGTACTGGCTCGGTGGTGCTGGTCCTTGGCGACGGCGTCGTCGTATTGGGCTTGCAGGGTGGGCCGGAACTCGATGCTGGCGGTGAAGAAGGTGCAGGTTTCACAGATGCACTCGAAGGCGCACTCGAGCGCGGTGGGCCGGTTGCAGCGGCCGTTGCCGAGGAGCCGGTCGTGCTCGCGGGACAGCCGGGTCATGTTCGGGCCGAGGGTGTCGGCCGGTAGCTGTCCGGCTTGGGCATAGAGGGCGTCGACTTTCTCGGTGACCGCGAAGTACTCGTCGGCGACGGTCCGGTTCGCGATCTTGGCGTAACGCAGGGTCATGTCGAGGCTGTGGTGGCCGAGCATGGCGGCGACCGCCTCGATGCTCATGCCGCGGTTGATCGCCTGGGTGGCGAGGGTGTGGCGCAGCTGGTGGGGGTGGATGTGGCCGATCCCGGCCGTCCGGGCGGCGTGGTTCAGGATCCTGGTGACGGAGTGCCGGTCGGCGGGCCGGCCGCTTTCGCGGGGCAGGAGCAGCGGGTTGGCCGGGTCGACGTAGGTGGTCCGATAACGGTCGATGAGGTCGACCAGGTCGGGGTGCAGCGGCAGGTAGCGGTCGTCGCGGAGCTTGCCGACCGGCACGTGGAGCCAGGGCATCTCGCCGAACAGGACCACCGCGTTCGCGGGCAACGCGATGTACTCGCTGACCCTCAGCCCGGTACGGAGCAACATCTCGACGGTGACCCGGACCAGGAGCCGGTCGTCGTGGTGGGCGGCGCGGAGCAGTTTCGCGGCGGTCGGGTCATCGAGCGCTTTGGGCAGCGGGTGGTCCTGGCGGGGCAGGTCGCCGGGGAACATCGGTACCCGGGCTGGCGCTTCGTCCCAGCCCCACTCGTCGATCCGGACGAAGAACATCCGCAGCGTCCCGAGCCGGTGAGCCAGGGTCGCGTTCGACGCCAGCTGTTGTCGTCCTGGGCGGGCGGCGAGCCACGGCTTGTATCCCTCGACGTGGGCACGTGCGACCTGGTCCAGGCTGGTGATCTCGGGATGATGCTGGTGCAGGAACGTCGCGAACGAACGCAGCGCCTGGTCGGTGTTACGCACACTCCCCGGCCGCAGGACGGTGTCGATCTGTTCCAGGTAGCGGCGCATCGGCCCCGCCAGCCCGGGCACGGCCTCGGCCAGTTCGGGCCATTGGCACATCGGTGCCATCCCGTTGCGTTTGGTGCCGCGGCGCGCCTGCGGGCTCCCCGGCACCGGACCAGTCGGCCGGCGCTCACCCCACGGCTTCACCACGCACCCCTGCCGGCGAACACCTGGGCGTCGATGACCTCGGCCGCCTTGCGGTATTGCGAGGCGAGCCAGTCATCGGCCAGGTGCAAATAGATCCTGGTGGTCTCGATCGATGCGTGCCCGGCCTGGGCCTGCACCGCTTCCAGCGCCATCCCCGCTTCCCGGAGGCGGGTCAGGCAGGTGTGGCGCAACTCATGGCAGGTCGCGTGCGACAACCCGGCCCGAAGCCGGGCACCGGTGAGGACCTCATCCAGGCCCCGGACCGACAACGGCCCGCCCCGGTGAGGCCCTTTCAACACCACGAACACGGTATCGGTGGCCGCGCCGGCGGGCCTCTCGGTTTCGAGGTAGGCGGCG
The DNA here is from genome assembly GCA_039811845.1 of Micropruina sp. Lineage (GTDB taxonomy): Bacteria > Actinomycetota > Actinomycetes > Propionibacteriales > Propionibacteriaceae > Micropruina. The sequence goes on from JBDHZN010000336.1 coordinate 1,823, forward strand.
AGCTCGGTGAAGAACCTCGGCGAAACCGGGACCAGGCGTTGACGGCCGCCCTTGCCGTCACGGATGAACAGCCGGCGCTCAGCGACCCGGAGGTCCTCCATCCGCAGGCCGAGCACCTCGCAGCGCCGGAGGCCGCCCAGCACCATCGCTGCGACCATCGCCCGGTCCCGGTGGCTCCGTAACGCCTGGGTCAGCGCATCCACCTCGGCCGGGGTGAGGATCCTGGGCAGCTGGCGGACCCTGCGGGTCAACGGCACGCCCTGTCGGGGCCGCTGCCGTTCACGCCGGGTCGGCAACCCCCGCGGCACCGGGTTCGCCGGCACGTCGCCTCTTACCTGCAAGAACGCGAAGAACCCCGACACCATCGACAACCGCCGGGCCACCGTCGCAGCCGACACCCCACCCACGCCATCTTCGGCCGGGCTCAACGGCACAGCAGCTGTCCGGCCCGTCCGCTGAGCAGTAATGAAGCCGAGCACGTCCGCCGCGGTCACCTCGGTCGCCGGTTTGCCCACCACCGAGAAGAACACCCTCAGGTCGTACCCGGCGGCGAGCACCGAGTTCGGCCGGGCCCGACCCGCCAGGAACTCCAGATAGTCAGCCACCAACGGCTCGTCATCGCCAGCAATCCGCCGCCCCGCAGCAGCAGCCGCGTTCACACCCAGGATCACCTCAACATCCCCCGTCCAGCCGACCGGAACGCCGACGGGACCATCGAAACCACCAGTGGAGAACGGGACAAGATCACGTGCATAACAAGCATGTCCGTGCACACAGTCTGGCTCCGGCTAGCGCGGGCATCCCGACACGCGCAGCAGTCAGGCCAGGTCGTGGAGGAGCTGCTCCAGACGTCGTTTGGTTGCTTCGTGCCGCTCGATCT
>JBDHZN010000337.1:0-2683 GCA_039811845.1 Micropruina sp.
CTGGTCGTGGTGCTGGTGCCGTTCCTGTCGATGCTGCGGGTGCTGACCCGCACCGGTGGGCTGGCCCGGCTGTTCCCGTTCCCGAGTTCGCAGGTGCGCACCGTGGCGATGGCGGTGCCGCTGGTGCTGGCCCTGCTCTGGTCGGCGGTGACCATCCCCGCGTTCGTCGGCATCACCTCCAGCGGCTCCGAGCGGTCGCCGATCGACGGCGCGCTGATGGCGGTCGTCACCGGTCTCGCCGGCTGGCTGGGTGCCGTCCGTTGGGTGACGGCGAAGAAGGCCGACTTCAACACTCCGATGGTCGCCACGGCGTCCGGTGCGGTGCCACCCGGCCTGATCTTCAACCTGCTGCGCGGTCTCGACATGGTGGTGCTGATCACCGCCCCGGTGATGCTGGGCGGTTCACCGCTGTGGTCGTTCGCCCTGGCCGGCATCGCGTTCATCTTCCTGCGCGGCACCTTCAACATGGACGAGATGAAGGCCCAGCAAGAGGCGCTGAACCGCGAGAAGGAAGCCGCCAAGAAGCAGGCCGCCCAGAAGATCAAGGTCCAGCGGCCGAACCGCTGACCCGGTCCGACCCCGGTCTCCGGCCCGACATAGCCCCCTTTCGGGGTGGTTGCACCTGTTTGAACAGGGGCAATGACGCCGAACGGGGGCAACGTCGGGCAGTGAACAGCGGCCGATACAGTGCGAGGCAGCCTGAGCAGAGGAGAGGCCCATGGGCATGGTGGTCATGTACGCCTCGGTGTCGGTCGACGGCTTCATCGCCGACTCCAACGATCAACCCGGGCCGCTGTTCGACTGGTTGCTCAGCGGCGACGTGCCGTTGGACGACAGTGGGGTCTTGAAGGTGTCCCAGGCTTCCTACGACTACGTCAGGCCGTACTGGGACCGGATCGGGGTCACCGTCGCCGGACGCCGTGTCTTCGACATGACGGACGGCTGGGACGGCACACCGCCGAGCGGCATCGATCACGTGGTCGTGGTGACCCACCGCGGCAGGCCCGAGGGCTGGCATTCGGAGGCACCGTTCCACTTCGTCGACGGCATCGAGGCGGCCGTGGCCAAGGCGCAGGAGCTCGCGGGTGACCGAGTGGTCGAGGTTGCCGCGGGCGACGTCGGCGGCCAGGCGCTCGCCGCGGGCCTGGTCGACGAAGTGCGCATGGACGTGGTCCCCGTCGTGTTCGGGTCCGGCAAGCGCTACTTCGGATCGGTCGACGCCCAGCACCTGCTGGAGGATCCCGACGAGGTGATCCAAGGCAACCGGGTGCTCCACCTGCGCTACCGCGTCCGCCGCTGACTCTCGTTGGTCGAGGTTGTCGAGACCCAGCTGGCTCCGCCCCGGGGGAGGGGTCTCGACAAGCTCAACCGACGGGATGGTTGCGACAAGCTCGACCACCAGGAGGTCAGAGGCCGAGGGCGGCCAGCATGGGCACCAGCTTCGCCTTGGTCTCGGCGAGTTCCTCGTCGGGGTCGGAGCCCTCGACGATGCCGCAGCCGGCGAACAGGTTGATCCGGCGGGGGTCGGCGGCGTCCACCATGCCGCAGCGCAGGGCGATCGCCCACTCGCCGTCGCCGTTGGTGTCGATCCAGCCGACCGGACCCGAGTAGCGGCCGCGGTCCAGGCCCTCAAGTTCGGCGATGGCCGCCCGGGCGACCGCGGTCGGCGTCCCGCAGACTGCGGCGGAGGGGTGCAGGGCTGCAGCCAACTTCAGCGAGGACGCCTTCTTGTGCGCCACCGCGGTGACGTCGGTGGCCAGGTGCAGCACGTTCGGCAGTTCCAGCACGTACGGCGACTCGGGCACGTTCATTCCCGAACACAGCGGCGCCAGCGCCTCGGCGACGGACGCCACCGCCAGCTCATGTTCGGCGAGGTTCTTCGACGACCGCGCCAGTGAGCTGGCCAGCTTGAGGTCGGTCTCCTCTGAGCCGCTGCGCCGGATGGTGCCGGCCAGCACCCGCGAGGTGGCCAGTCCCCGCTCACGGCGCACCAGCATCTCCGGCGACGCCCCGACCAAGCCGTCGACGCTGAACGTCCAACAGCTCGGATACCCCTGGGAGAGTGTCCCCACCAGGTGCCGCACGTCGATCGGTTCGGACGCCGTGGCGGTCACCGCCCGGGCCAGCACCACCTTCTCCAGGCCGTTGCTCTCGATCCGGCGGACGGCTTCGGCCACCCGGCGGCGCCAGCGATCCTCGTCGGCGGTATCGGCGATGACCTGGACGTCGCGGGGCGCGACCGGGGGAGAAGGGGTCTCGACAAGCTCGACCAGCGGTGCTCCGGAGGTCTCGACAAGCTCGACCAGCGATGGGTCCGGGGTCTCGCTGAGAACAGTCAGCCAGGAGCTACCGTCCCGCCGTCCGAGGACGACCCGGGGAACCACCAGCCGCGACGTCCCCGCGGTATTGCCCGGATCGAAGCTGAACGAGCCGAAAGCCACCGGTCCGGAGCCGGCTACACCGGTCACCTCGGAGCGGTGCTGGAGACCACCGACGAACCCCTTCCACCAGGCATCCGCCTCGGCAGGATCGGCCACCTCCACCCGGGCGAAACAGCCCAGGCCGACCATTCCGTCGCCGCGTCGCAGCCAGGCCACCGAGCCCTCGTCCACAAGGTATTTTGCCAACGTTCCCGGATCGTTAATAGCGATTGTGCGGGCGAAAACGGGGCCTGGGATCACCT
>JBDHZN010000338.1:0-2581 GCA_039811845.1 Micropruina sp.
CGGCGGCGCCGGATTGCGGCACGTGCCCGGCACCACGCTCGCCGCGGCGCAGCACGTTCTCGCACAGCGCCACGATCAGCAGCTTCTGTTCCGGGGTGAGCTGGACGCGTCCGATCGTCACGGTGCCGTCGGACGCCGGGACGGCCTCGACCGGTTCGTAGCTGGAATCGTCGAGGTAGATGTCGAACTCGTAGGTGGTCGAGCCGGCGGTGAACCACACCACGGTGTGGGCGAAGACCAGCGGCAGTGCGCCGCCGGGCGCCAGCCAGGCCTGCAGGCCGCCGTTGCCGTCGGAGACCGTCGCGGTGAGTTGCGAGCCGACGTTGTCCAGCCACCACAGTCCCTGCCGCTCGCCGACCATCAGGAACACCCGATGCAGGAACGGGTTCTCGTCGTCGACCACGACGTCCGCCTCGCGTCCGACGGTCAGCGACTCCCCCGGCCCCCGCCGGTACAGCTCGCCCAGGAAATCCACGGTCATCGTGCTCATCGCACACATCCCTTCTCGAAGGTCCTGGACGCATCGTGTCCGCTGGCCCGCTTCACCCGGACCCACAGGCAAACCTGCTTGTCGCGGGGCTGATCAGGTAACCGTAGCCAGGGCTCGGCCACAGGGCGAGGCTGACCGTTCTCAGTGAGCTTGTAGAAGTAGCTGTCGGTGGGCAGCGGGTTGGCGTAGGTCCAGCGGAAGGTGACGACGGCGCCCGCGCGTTCGCCGACGATCTTCGGTTTCCCGGGCGGCGGCTCTGCGCTCCCCGGGTCGGGCACCGGCTCGGAATGGATCGGGCTGGTCGTCGGACGCGCTTCGGGCCGGACGCCGCCGGTCGCCACCCAGATGCCCGCGGCTACCAGCCCCGCAGCGACCAGGCCGCCCAGCCAGACCAGCACCCGGGACGGCCTTCGCTGCTCGTCGTCGGCCAAGTCATGCTCCAGCGAGGTGGCCGGGCGGTGCACGGTGGCGTCCTCGGGACCGTTCACGCCCTGCACTTGCGGCGTCCGGCGCCGGGTGTGCAAGTCCTCGGTCGGCGGTGTCTGACCGGTGGGTGTTTGCGCCGCCAGCAGTTGCGGGCCTTGCATACGGGTCTGGTCGTCGCCGGCGTCCGACGCGGACGGCCCGGCCACCTCCTCGGCGACCACGATCTCGGTGCGCGGCAGCCGCAACTCCTGTTCGATCACCTGCAGCGAGCGGGCGAAGTCCATCGCGCTGGCCGGACGCAAGCCCGGATCCTTCGCCATGCCGGCCTTCAGCAGTCGCTCCAGGGAGGCCGGGACGTCCGGACGCCCGGTGTCAGGCACCGGTTGGTCACGGATCCGCTTCATCAGCGCGTAGTGGGAGTTGTCGCGTCCGGGCTGTTCGAACGGCGAGCGGCCAACCAGCAGGTGCCACACGGTGGCGGCCAGCGAATAGACGTCGGAGCGGGCGGTGGCCGGTGCCGTGACGTAGAGCACCTCGGGCGGCGACCACGGCACCGACACCCCGGTGTCGGCGTCCTCGGCCTCGCTCACCTCGGCCGCGATGCCGAAATCGGTCAGCCCGGGGGTGCCGTACTGGCTGGTCAGCACGTTGGCCGGCTTGATGTCGCGGTGCAGCAGGCCGGCCCGGTGCGCGGTCTCCACCGCGCTGGCCAGCTGGACGCCGATCCGCAACGCCTCGGGCACGGTGAGCCGCTCGGCCCTGACCCGCTCGGCGAGGCTGGCGCGCGGGTAGTACATCATCACCAGATACGGACGGCCGTCGGTGGTGCTGCCGGTGGCGTACACCGGCACGATGTGCGGATGCTCCAGCTGCGCCATCGCGTTGGCTTCGCTGCGGAACCGCTGTGCCACACCGCGTCCCAGGTCGGTGTCGCGCAGCACCTTGACCGCCACCCGCCGGGCGGGCAGCGCCTGCTCGTACAGGTAGACGTCGGCGTAACCGCCCGCACCGAGTTTGCGGACGTAGCTCAGACCGGGAATGACGGGGGCGGGTCGTTCGGTCACCGGGTCAGCTCACGGTCCCTCGGTCACCTCGAAGGTGAAGCTGAACACGCCGGCCAGGATCACTTTGGTGCCGGGCTCGATCATCACCGGATCGTTGGGCCGCAGTGTCACCGGATGCTCCCCGGGCGGCACCACCTGGGTGCCGTTGGTGGAGCCCAGATCCTTGACCGCCACATGCCAGTATTCGAGACGGACCTCCAGATGCTGGCCGGAAATATCCTTGTCGGGATCGATCAGCTTGACCAGGTTGGGCTGTTCGCCGGAGTACCCGACCGGCACCCGGGGGTTGCGGCCGAGGATGCAGCCGCGGTCGAGCAGCACCGTGTCGCCGTTGGAGAGTCGCAGCACGCCCAGCGGCGGACGGGGCACCTCGACGGGCTGCTGTTGCGGCAGCGGTTGACCGCAGATCCGGCAGGTTCCGGCGTAGGCCGGGCTGAGATGGCCGCTGGGGCAGCGGGCGGCGACCACGGTCTGGACGCTGGCGTCCGGGAGCTGATCACGGCTGATCGTCCGATCGGACGCCGCGTCCTGCGGCTCGCCGGCCATCGCGGACGGCGCGGGAGCCGGTGCACCCGCCGGAGCGGGCGAGCTCCAGGGCAGC
>JBDHZN010000339.1:0-2559 GCA_039811845.1 Micropruina sp.
CGGCTGGGTGGGACCCCAGTTGAACATGGTCATCGGCTGTCCTTTCGCGTGGCCTGCGCCGGTTCGTAGCCTCCACCCAACCAGGCTCGGGTGGGCATCACAAACCCTACGTGCTGAACTGAATCGACCTCGGCGGTTGCTTGTCGAAACCAGGTGAGGATCTCGACAAAGCTCGATCAGCGGGAGGGATCTCGACAAGCCCGATCAGCGGTGGGAAGGAAGCCCGATCGGCGGTGGTCAGGGGTTCGGTGGTCGAAGCCGGCGCAACGCGTCCACGGTCGCCGACCACGGCCGGTTCCCCGCCTGGGCGACGGACGCTTCCAGCAACTCGGCGTCCGGACCGGCAGCCGCCCGGCGTTTGAGCGACCGGGCCCGGTCGTCGAGCGGACGGCCGGGGGAGCCCAGCGGCACGGTCACCGTCGCGGACGCGGTGTCGCCATCGGTGTAGTGGACGACGACCTCGGTCCACCGATCACGGCCCACCGACAGCGGCGATGCCGGCACCTCCTCGCGAATCACCTGCTGGGCCAGCGCGACGGCGTCCGGACGGGCGGGCCCGGTGCCGAGGGTGCTCAGGTCGAGCGGGGCGTCGAGCAGGGTCAAGGCCACCAGGTATTCCAGGCTGAACCGGCCCTGCTCGCCGGTCGCCGGCACCCGGTGGATGAGTGCCATATCGGCCCCCGGACGCAGCCGGACCACCACCCGCTCCGGCGCGCCGCGACGGGTTCGGGCCAGTTGCCGGGCCGCCTGCACCGGGGCCATCGCCGCCGAGCAGTACGGCCCGTCCTTGACCCACAGGCCGTCGGTCAGCAGCGACCACGAGTCGCCGAAGCCGTCCAGCAGGGTTGCCGTGGCCGCGTCGCGGTCGGCGCGGTGCACCGCCAACCAGCCGGCCGGTCCGGCCAGCACATCGGGCGCGGCGCTCAGTCCGGCGGCCGCCCAGCGAACGGCGTCCACCGCACTGCGAGCCGCCAGGCCGGCGGCCAGGGGTTTGGCTTCGGTGCCGAACTGGACGCGCAACGCGGCCGACGACTGGGCTGCGATCGCCATCGCTCGTGCCGCGGTCTGGGCGTCCGTGTCCGCCAACCGGGCACCGGCCAGGGCAGCGGCCAGACCACCCACCGTGCCGGTCTGGTGCCAGCCGCGCGCGTAGTGATCGGACGGCAGGGCGCGGGCCAGCCGAGCCATCACCTCCAGCCCCACCACGTAGGCGTCGAGCAGGTCGGCACCTGCGACATCCGGCCCGGCTACGGCGAACAGGGCCGGAAACAACACCGCCGACGGGTGCCCGCGGACGGCCTCGCTGGTGTCGTCGATGTCCAGCAGATGCGCCTGGAAACCGCCGGCCAGGGCCGCGGCAGGCGGCGTCAGGGCCGCGTCCGGATGTCCGATCACCCAGCCACCCGCTCCACCGGCGGCGGTGCCGTCCGCGACCAGGGCCCGGGCGGCGGGCTCGCCGGCGGCCAGCAGGCTGGAGGTGAGCAGGTCATCGAGAGCAGCGGACGCCGCCGCGCGGGCGTCCGGACCGGGACGGGCGGCCAGAGCGCGGGCGACCAGGTCGCCGGTCAGTGAGGAGCGGATCATCGGCCAGGTCAGCCCGCCGGCAACTCCACGTGCAGATCGCCATCGTCGTCGGACGGCTCGGGCCGGTGGTGCGGGGTCTCGCTGCGGGTGTCGGCGAGGAACTGCTGGGTGCGTTGCTGCTGCGGGTTCAGCAGCACCTGCTGCGGCGTGCCCTCCTCGACCACATAGCCGCCGTCCATGAACACCACCCGGTTGGCGACGTCACGGGCGAACGACATCTCATGGGTGACCACCACCATCGTGGTGGACGCGTCGGCCAGGGCGCGCATCACCTGGAGCACCTCACCCACCAGCTCGGGGTCGAGGGCGCTGGTCGGCTCGTCGAAGAGCAGCACGTCGGGCTCGACGGCGAGCGCCCGGGCGATCGACACCCGCTGCTGCTGGCCGCCGGACAGGGTGACCGGATACTGCTCGACCGTGCGGCCGGTGATGCCGACCGATGCCAGCAGTTGCCGGGCCTTCTCTTCGGCAGCGTCGGCGGCGATCTTCTTCGGACCGAAGGTCTGCGGATCGGTGACGTTCTGCAGTGCCGTCCGGTTCTTGAACAGGTTGTGGCTCTGGAAGACCATGCCGGTGTGCCGGCGCAGGTCGCGGGCCTCGGCGCGTCCGAAACCGGGGGCGGTGACGGTGGTGTCGTGGATGCGCAAGGTGCCCTTGTCCGGGGTCTCCAGCAGGTTCAGGCAGCGCAGCATCGTCGATTTGCCGGACCCGGAGGGCCCGATCACCGCCACCACCTCGCCGCGCCGGACGGCCAGATCGATGTCGGCGAGCACGACGTGGCTGCCGAAGGACTTCTTCAGCCCGGTCACTTCGAGCACCGGACGGCTGTCGGCGTCGGGCGCGTGGTCGGTGGTCTGGTCGGGGACGTCGATCATCGGATCACCTCGTGTAGGGACGGTCGAGAACCCGCTCCACCCGGCCCTGGAACCAGGTGTAGGCCACCACCAGCAGCCAGTAGGCCAAGCCGACGACCAG
>JBDHZN010000340.1:0-2558 GCA_039811845.1 Micropruina sp.
CAAGGACCCCAGTGGAAAAGCCGGACAGACCGGCGATCACGCCGCGTCCTGGACCGAGAACGACACACCCAGCCCGAAACGAGCCACCCCTGGAATCACCATCGGTGGATCAGGGCTCAGCCCTGATCCACCGTTGTGATTCCCCGGTGTGGGCGTGGCGTAGGTCGAGGTGACCCTGCTGGGTAGGGAAGATGGTGATTGCTGATGTCGCCGTCTGCCGTACTGAAGGGTCACCTCGTAAGTGAAAGCTTCTCACTGTCAACGCCGGTCGAATTTTGACCCCTTATCGCCGGTTGAATGTTGACCCCCTGCGGGGTTAGTCCTCGCTGGTGGTGACGGGGGTGACGCGGCCGAGGTCACGGTCTTTGAGCCGGTAGCTGTCGCCTTTGAGACCGATGATTTCGGCGTGGTGGACGAGCCGGTCGATCATTGCGGCGGCGACCACGTCGTCGCCGAACACCTCGCCCCAGCGGCCGAACGGCTTGTTGGACGTGACGATCAGGGAGGCGCGTTCGTAGCGGTTGGAGACGAGCTGGAAGAACAGGTTCGCTGCTTCGGGTTCGAAGGGGATGTAGCCGACCTCGTCGACCACGAGGAGTGGGTAGCGGCCGAGCCGGACGAGTTCGTCTTGGAGCCGGCCGGTGTGGTGGGCAGCGGCGAGCCGGTCGACCCAGCCGCTGGCGGTGTTGAACAGGACCCGGTGGCCGGCTTGGCAGGCGCGGATCGCGAGCCCGGTGGCGAGGTGGGTCTTGCCGGTGCCGGGCGGTCCGAGGAAGACGACGTTCTCCTTCGCGGTGACGAAGTCGAGGGTGCCGAGGTGGGCGATCAGGTCGCGTTTGAGGCCGCGGGCGTGGTCGAAGTCGAACTCCTCCAAGCTCTTGCGGGCGGGGAACCGGGCGGCCCGGATCCGGCCCTCGCCGCCGTGGGCATCCCTCGCAGCGACCTCGCGTTGCAGGCATGCGGCCAGGTACTCCTGGTGGGTCCAGGACTCCGCCCTGGCCCGTTCGGCGAGCCGGCCGGCGGCATCGCGCAGCGAGGGTGCCTTGAGGGCGCGGGTGAGGTAGGCGATCTCGCCGGTGAGGTCTCGTTCGGTCTTGGTGGTGGCCATCATGCGGCCCCGCCGTCGTCGAGCAGGCTGTCGTACACACTGAGGTTGCGTTGCTCCACCTCGGCATCAGCGACGGGCCGTAGCGCGGCTGTCCGGGCTCGGCGCAGCTGGTGGCCGGCGGCGGCATGGGCTGGGTCGGTGATGGTTTGGTGTTTGCACCAGAGGCGTTCGTGGTCGGCCACGAGCCGGCCCTCGCACAGCGCCTGGACCCGGTGCAGGTCGACCACGATCTCGATCCGGCGGCCGATCACCGCCGGATGCACCGAGTAGTCGTTGGAGTCGATCCGCACGTAGTGATCCCTCGCGAGCCGGGTCGAGGCCCGCCAGCCGACCGTCGGAGGCACTGGTGGCAGCGGCACCATCGCTTGGGTGTCGGCCGTGATCCGATCGGTCGGGGCGCAGCCCAACGCGCGGCGCCTGCGGGTGTTCACCACCTGCAGCCAGTCGTGGAGTTGGGTGTTGAAGTCGGCCGGGCCGGTGAAGCTGCGACCGGGCAGGAACGAGCGCTCAAGGTGGTCATGACAGCGTTCGATCAGCCCTTTGGCTTCCGGGTCGGCCGGCCGGCACACGATCACCTTCACCCCGAGCGTGCCGCGGAACGCCTGACACTCCTCGGTCAGCTCGGGCTTGCCTGCCCGCCACCGGCCGATCGCGCCTTCGCCGTCCCACACCAGCACCCTCGGGGTCGCACCAAGAGCGTCGATCAGCTGCCACCAGCCGGCGAACAGGTCGTACTTGACCCTGGAAGGAACCAGGACCGCGGACAGCCAACGCGAGTAGCCGGTGACCATTGGTCAGCACCGGCAACTCTGTCGGTCGACGCACTTGGCCGAACCCCACGGGCAGCTGGATCGGTGGGAACCAGAAGTCGCACTGGGCGATCTCCCCGGCGTCATAGGTGGTCCGCGAGGCCGGGTCCGGCGGCAGGTACGCCGGCCGCAACTCCGCGACCCGCTGCTTCAGCACGGTGATCCCGCGCGTCCAGCCGATCCGTTCCGCGATCACCGTCGCCGGCATCGTCGGCACCTCCGCCAGCAGTTCCCGGATCCGCGGCTCGAACACGTCCACCGCCGACCCGGCCGGTGGCCGCTCGTACCTGGGCGGCCCGTCCGACCCGATCGCCGACCTCACCGTGTTCCTCGAGATCCTCAACCGGCGAGCGATCGCCTTGATCGCCATCCCCTCCGCACGGTGCAACCGGCGGATCTCAGCCCAGTCCTCCACGCTCAACACTCCCCACGACCCCCTCGACTCGGATGAGTCGAGAGTCAGCCACGGGGGTCAAGATTCGAGCGGCGACACAGGGTCAGCATTCAACCGGCGCCGACACTCACATGATCCGGCCGGTGTTTGCGGCACGGCGCCATGGAGCGGTTGTTCACCGGGGTGCGGGCACCGTCCACGTTGGGCACGTTCCTACGGTCGTTCACCCATGGGCATGTGCAGCAAC
>JBDHZN010000341.1:0-2557 GCA_039811845.1 Micropruina sp.
GACGGGTGATTCGTCACGCTACCGCCGCGGCACAGGAGCGGCCAGCCGCGGACCGGCGCTGAGCGCGCGGCAACCGGCACGGCAGGAGGACGACACCAGGACCGCGATGGAATCTCGTCAAGAACCCCAGCAGGTGGCTGCCGCAGCCGTGTGGTCGTCACGGCTGTGTTCGTCGTAGCCGTGGCGGCAAGCGCGCGGAACCGCGAGCCGGTGACGATCGGCCTGCCGGCCGTTCCCATCGCTCTGCAGTGGCTGGGACCGCTGAACACCAGGTCCCGGAGTCGGCGGGGCGAACGGCTCCTCGCCGCGTGGGCGAGAACCAGCCCGGATGCGGCGGCGTACCGACTGGTACGCCGCCGTACCCTCGCCAGCTCCCCGGCGGCACGGCTGACGCGCTGCCAGGGGCGTCCTCAACTCGCGAGGATGCGAGCCTTCTCCGCCGCCAGTTCGGCCTCGGTGAGGATGCCCTGGGCGTGGAGCTGGGCCAACTGCTGCAGCGCCGCGATCCGCTCGGTGGCGCTCATCGCGGCACCTGCGGGAGCCGCGGGAGCGGGGGCGGCCGGTGCGGGCGGCTGCTGGGCGAGCGCCCGCTCGACCGCGGCGTCCACCTGGGCCTGCTGCTGCTGCGCGGCGAGCTGCTGTTGCGCGGCCTGAGCCTGGGCCTGGGCCTGGGCCTGGGCCGCGTTCTTGCTGCCGACCGCGTCCGAGGCCGCCCGAGCGGTGCCCGCGATGACGGCGGTACGAGCCATGGTGCCCATCAGGCCCGGCCCTATACGGCTTCTCATCATGGCGTTCTCCTGTCTTCCTGGGTTGGTTGTGGTGAGCGACGTCGAAGGTCAGGAGAGGGCGTCGGCGGCGAACCGCAGGGCCGCGGCGACCTGTTCGCGCGCTGCGCGCTCGTCAGCGGTGACCCGGCCGTGGGCGAGCGCGACGGCGTCTTCGAAGGCGCTCTCCCAGACGTTCTCCACCACGACCAGGCAGCCGCAACTGCCCAGGCTCAGCGACTCGGCCGCCGCGATCAGCTCGTCCTCGTTCAGCAGGTCGGACCGGTCGACGTCGAACAGGAACGACGCGTCGGGGTCCGGGGAGTCGGCTTCGTCGGCCTCGTACCAGTGGATCTCGCCGGTGGCGCCCTTGTGCAAGAAGGCGAGATCGAGGACGCGTACCGCCCCCGGCACGCTCAGCTTGGCAAGGGCGGACAGCGCGTCCTCGCCGATGGAGTCTCCGGGGAACTCCAAGACCAGGTACTCGACCGGTCCGTGATGGTCGATGCTCAGCATGGGCGTCTCCTTGTGTCGGTGGTTCAGAACGGATACAGCAATGGAACCAGCAGGATGCCGACCAGCCCGTAGCACAGCAGCAACGGCAGGCCGAACTTCCAGTAGTCGCCGAAGCGGTAGCCGGCCGCCTCCATGACCACCAGATTCGCCGGGGTCGCAACGGGGGTGAGCAGCGCCGCCGCGGCGAACACTGCGATCGCCATCAGCACCGGCGCCGGCGAGACGTGCATCTGGGCTGCGGCCGCCAGGCCCACCGGCACCACGATGAACGCGGTTGCCATGTTGCTGATCAGCTGACCCAGCACGGCCGTCACCACGAACAGTCCGGCGAGCAGCGCGTACGGGCCCGCGTCGCCGAGCAGCACGACCAGGCGGTCGGCCAGTTGCTGGGCGGCACCACTGTTGATCATCGCCGTCGACAGCGACATCAGTCCGCCGACGAGGATGACCGTGGTCCACGAGATCCCCTCGTACACCTGCTGCACGGTCAGCACCCTGGTGCCGATGAGAGCCAGCGCGGCCAGCAGTCCGGCGATCGCCGCCGGCACGGCGTTGGTGGCCAGCAGGACGGCCATCACCAACAAGATGACCAGTGTGCGCTTGGCGCCCACGCCGAGCGGAACGGCTTGGCGGCGCACCAGGTCCGGGTCGTCGACGGGCATCACGTTCTCGTCGGTGACGGTGGCGTCCAAGGCTTCCCAGTCCCCTCGGAGCAACAACGAGTCGCCCGCGTGCAGTTTGTGGCGCTTGGGTGTGGAGTGGCCCTTGTGCTGCACCGCGGCGACGACCAGTTTCCCGCTCTCGGTGCGCATGCCCGGATGCACCTCGTCGCCGATGAAGGCCGATCGCGGTGGGATCACCACCTCGACCACGCCGAGTTCACGGTTCACCTCGATCGCGTCGGCCCCGGCGAGCGCGTAGTGCTCGGAAAGGACGGCCGGGTGAGACCCCATGTCCCGCAGCGACCTCTCGGCGGTGCGCTTGGGCACCAGGTATGGGCCCAGCAGGATGGCGAACGCCAAGGTCAGCAGCAGCAACGGCACGCCTGCGACCGCGAACGCGAACAGGCCGAACGGACCGACTCCGGCAGCCTCGGCGTAGTCGGCGATCACGAGGTTCACCGGAGAGCCCGTGAGCAGCACCAGCGAGCCCGCGTGAGCGCAGAATGCCAGCGGGAGCAGCAGTTCGGACGGCGACCGGCGGGCGCGCATGGCCATCACGACGACTACGGGGGTGAGCGCGGCCACCGAACCGTTGGGCGTGATGAAGGCGGTCAG
>JBDHZN010000342.1:0-2515 GCA_039811845.1 Micropruina sp.
GGCGGAGGCGGCCGCGGGCAGCGACGTCACGCTCAGCCGCGAGGAGTGGTACCGGCTCTATCGCGCCGCCGGGCACCTGCTGCCCTGAGTGGCGCATCCGGCGGGGTAGTGCGAGGTCACTTCTCGAACGCGCCCTTCAGCGTCGTCAGCGCCGCGACGGTCGCCGCGATATCGGCGGGGGAGAGCCTCGCGACGTAGGTGGAGACCAGATAGGCCTCGAACTCAGCGATGGTGGCGCGGTATTGCTCGCCGCGGGCGGCGAGGTGCAACGATTGCCGACGACGGTCGTGGTCACTGCGGCGGCGGGTGATGTAGCCGGCCTGCTCCAGGCCCGCGAGGTGCTGGCTGATCGCGCCCTTGGTCACCCCGAGATCCTCCGCGAGGTCTCGCGGGGTGACGTCCTCGCCGGCGGCGATGAGCGTCAGGACCGCGTGCTGTTGCCCGGTGAGCTGGAAGTCCTGATAGCGCGGCGCGTCGCGCTCGATGGCCATCCAGAGGTCGGTGATGAGCTGGTTGATCTGCGCCGCCGAGGCTAGGGCGAGCTCGCGCTGATCGTCAGGCATGGCGCTCGGACTAACTCGCGGAGTCGGTGTCGGTGGCTGTTGCCGGCCGGTTTCGCTTCTTGGTGAAGCGCGCCTTGAACGCCCGGTAGGTCTCCTTGCCGACGCACGCGACGCCGACGAGGAAGGCGCCCTCCGCGACCGCTACGGTGCCGCCGATCGCGGCAGCCTTGAGCCCCGCGTCGAGCGGCAGGAACAGGGTGACCAGGATGCTCAGGTAGAGCAGGCCGCACAGAATCATGAAGCCGATCCCGATCTTGAACACGATCGGCTTCTTCCTCGGCGCCGGCCCGGTCGTCGGCGTGCTCTCGGAGGTGGGCTGGGACTCGGTCGCGGACGCCACGGGCGTCCCGCTCAACTGTTCAGAAGATTGCGTCATGCAAATAGTTTAGCTACCTAAACGACCGTTGCCAAGTCGGCCCCGAGGCTCAGTCGCGGGGTGGCCGCCGCGGCCGTCGACCGATCGGCTCTGTCGCCGTCGCGTGCTCGTGGGCCCGATCACTCCGGTAGACTGTCCGGAAACGTTACCGGAATCGATGAAAGGACTCGCCAGTTGCCTTCCGCGCATCTGTCTGCCGCCGCCCCTCCTGCGACGACTCTGGTCAAGGGACATGGGTCGCGACCAGGAGGGTCCTCGTCCGGAACGCGGCAACCCGCTCCCGGGGTTGGCGCGACGCTCTACCTCGTTCGTCATGGCGAGACGCTCTTCAACGTCAAGGGCATCACCTCCGGCTGGTCGGACTCACCCCTGACGGCGCTGGGGGAGGCACAGGCCCGCGCGGCCGCTGAGGCCTTGGCAGGCATCGAGTTCGCGGCCGCCGTGACCTCGGATTCGGGGAGAGCGCGGGCGACGGCGGGCGCCATTCTCGCCGGCAACGCGTCCGCGCCCGGCCTGACCGCGACGCCGCTGCTTCGCGAGGAGTACTTCGGTGGCCTGGAAGGCGACTCCGACGAGAGCTGGTACGGGGCCGTAGTGGCGTCGCTCGGCCACACCCTCGACCCGGATTGGGCCAACTACGCTGCCTTCGCCCGTGCGACCACCCTGGAACAGCGAGTGGACGCCACCGCGGCCATGGATGCGAGCGGCACAGCGGAGAACTGGAGCGCCTACCGGCGACGCGTAGGTGAAGCACTCGAACTGCTGGAACGGCTGGCGTGCGACATCGGCGGCAACATCCTGGTCGTTTCCCACCACGGGACGATCAGCCTGCTGCTCGAACTCATGGACGCCGACGCCTACCACGATGAGGTGATTCCGAACGCCTCGGTCACGACGGTGTCCTACTCAGACCGCACGTTCGCCATCGAGGAACTCGCCGTGGTCGGCTCCGTCGATCGGATCGCGATCGGGTAGACCAGCGCCTGGCGGGCTGGCGAGGGGGAACACCGCCGGAGCGGGTCGGCCCTTGTGCTCGCCGACAGCGATCAGGTTGATTGCCGACGCACCAGGGTCGGCTTCAGCAGCTCCCGACCGGGTACGAGCGACCCCCCGGTGACGGCTCCGTGCAGTAGGTCGACGGCGCGTCTGGCCATCTCCTGGTGCGGCGGGCGCACGGAGGTCAACGGCGGTTCGATCCAGAGCGCGGCACGTTCGTCGTCGGATCCGACCACGGCGACGTCGCCCGGGACGGTCAGTCCTTGGCGTCGGAGCGATCGGTACAGCCGGGCCGCCAGCGCATCGAACTCGCAGAACACGGCGTCGAAGCGAGCACCGCCGGCCACGAGCGACTCGATCTCCGGGAACTCCTGAATCGACTCGTTCCACGGGTCGGCGCAGTAGCTGACCAGTTCCGGATCGGTCTGTAGTCCCGCTGCAGCGAGAGCCTCCTGGTAGCCGGCGCGCCGCTCGCGCTGAAAGAACTGGCCTTCGTAGCGGCTCCCCAGGTAGGCGATCCGGCTTCGCCCGAGGCCGGCCAGGTGGGCGACGGCCATGAAGGCACCCAGGCGGTCGTCGA